>NZ_CP017705.1:4086028-4414557 GCF_002706795.1 Brevibacillus laterosporus DSM 25 | reverse complement strand
TTTTAGATAAGAGATGAAACCATTTTTGATACCTTGCCTAGGCATGTTATCACCAACTCCAGCAATTTGAGCTTCATAACTCATCATTCCATCCAAGACAAGCCAAGGGCTGGTTACAATTCTTTCGACCAGCTGTATCACTTGCTCGAACGTACGCAAAGGAGATCGATACACACCAAAATGCAGACTAAAAAAAGAGTCAGAGGCATCCATATCCACACAAAGCAACAAGGGGGTATGTAATTGTTTTGCCACCTCTTCCACCAAACAAACATGCTCCAAGGAGTCGACCATTAGAGTAATTTGTGCACCTTGCTGTACAGCTCGTGTAATCTGGAGTAACGAAGATTTGTCCACCACAGGATAGCCAAGTAACAGATCATTAAACCCGTTCTCCCACAAAAACAATGCTTCTGAAGCGGTAAAACACATGATTCCTTGGATCAAAGCGTCATAATCCAAAATATAGCGTAGCATAGGGATAGAACGAATTGACTTACTGGCAATTCGAATACGTTTCCCATTGCTCCTAGCTACAATTGCGGCAATATTTTGATCCAATAAATCAAGATCAATATAGGCATATGGCATAGATATGTTAGCGAAAGCTTTTCGGTAATGTAGATATCTACTTGTCGTCTCGTACAGAAATCTCACTTCCTTTATCATTTATATGAAAATGTATTTCTATTCAGTATATTCAACTGCTAAAAGATCTAAAACTAGTGGACTAAAGAAACGAAAAAGGTTTGATTTTTCTTGAGCTCCATAGACTATCCTTCCATTACTCCAATCATCAGCTACACTTTTCTGCCCCAACATACAAAAAGCAGCCATCCTCTCAAAAGAGAAAATGACTGCCTTTTACCTTAATGAAGCTGTAACGCTAGCAATACAAAATATAGGAAAAACATAAGCGAGATGATCAAAAGAGGCAAAGGAATTTCTTTTCTTCTGCCCATCGCCAGTTTAACAATTGGATACGCCATAAATCCGAAAGCAATTCCATCCGCTATACTTGCTGTAAATGGAATCAGCACAATGATCAAGAACGCTGGCAAGCCTTCTGACATGTCAGTGAACTTGATTTGATTGACGCTTTGCATCATTAGGCTACCAACTAGAATTAAGATGGGAGCAATCGCCGTATCCGGCACGTAACGAATGACAGGAATGCAGAAGATCGAGATCAAGAATAGAATCCCTACCGTAATGGCTGTAATTCCTGTTTTCCCACCAGCAGCAATTCCTGCAGAGCTTTCGGCTGAAGATACGGTTGGACTCGTACCAAACAATCCGGATAGCATAGCTGAAATTGAATTTGCTTGGAAAGTCCGAGCAAATTTACTTTCTGGAACCATGCTGTGCAAAAGCCCCATATTTTCAAAAACAATGACCATCGTTAACGGAAACACAGCCAACCAAAATCCAGTAGTGACTATGCCATCAAACGAAAGGGCTCCGAAGACAGTTAGGTAAGTTGAGAAGGAGAAATCGCTCCCCTGACTGGTACCACCTACTGTCCCAAGTGCAATAGCAATCAGCGTATTAATAATGATACTGATTAAAAAGCTTCCTTTTACATTGCGTAAAAACAGCACGACGGCAATTACCAAGCTGACTAATCCCAGTACTACCTTGGTATCCCCTAAATCACCTAGAGCAATAAACGTAGATGGATTAGGTACGATTAAGCCGCCTTTTTGCAAACCAATAAAGGTAAGAAACAACCCGATTCCAACCGTCATTCCTTCTTTTAGAGACAGTGGGATGCTCTTCGCTAAGATTTTGGCAACTGGAGTAAAAGCAATCACGATAAACAAAACACCTGACATGAATACAACTGCCAAAGCGCTATCCCATGACAATCCCATAGATTTAACGATCGTGTAAGAGAAAAACGCATTAATGCCCATACCAGGAACAAGTGCTACAGGTGCATTCGCCCAAAAACCCATGATCAAGCATCCAATGAAGGAGATTAGGATCGTGGCTACAATACCTGCTTCCAATGGAATACCTGCATCCGATAAGATCATCGAATTAACGGCAATAATGTAGACAGCGGTGAAAAACGTGGTTAAACCAGCCAAAATTTCGTTGCGAACCGTTGTTTGATGACCTTTTACATCAAATCTTTTACGAAAAAATGAGTACAAAATAGATTCCCTTCTTTAAGCAAAACAACCCCTCGGCCCACCCGTGCCAATTTACCCTAAAAATCTGGGCAAGACACCTTTCCCTATAGTAGCAAAAAGAGCGAAAAAGAGTAAATAGGAAAATGTAAAAATGTGCACGAAGGTGAAGGAATTGATGCTTATTTTATGTGTAATTGAAATACATATCTCGCTCATGTTATAAAATTTTCCATTTTCCTACCCCTCAGAGACAGACACTCCCTTTAGCATTTGTTGTTCACCCTTATAAAACCCACACTTTTATCTCCCTAGCTTTTTTTCTATATTATCGTCTTTCTCTATTCATGTATCCATCCGACACGGACAAGGTCAGACTTTCGACTATTTACTTTCATAAAGGATTTATATGATGTATGCATGTTTTCACCTTTTTACAGCTATATAACCCATTTCAACCCCAAAAAAGCAAGCTACGATACGATTTATACATTCATTATGTATAATTATACTAATTTGTATTTTTATACATCCTTATTCACTTCTTGTATACTACAAGTAAAACCTCTTTTATTCCGATATCCACCTTATTGTTTTGATGTTTAACCAAGATAAAACCATACCGATTGTAATGTTTACTATTAATAAAAAACCGAATTTGTTCTATTCTTTTTTCAGAATGTACAAAATTTTATTGACTTATCACTTTGAGCTTCTTACAATAAAACAAACTTTCATTTTCATCAAGAGTGGTGGAGGGACTGGCCCGACGAAGCCCGGCAACCGGAACGTAGTGTTCTAGGTGCTAAATCCTGCAGAATCCGAAAGGTTCTGAGAGATGAATGTATGCGAATTTGTAAACGCAGCCTTCCTCTACTCAGAGGAGGGCTTTTTGTTGTAGGTGCCTACCTTCTCTGCCTGTACTGCAAACCTTTTTACCCAAAAGAATCACCGTACTTTACATTGAAAAGGAGTGGTTTTTAATGTCAAATCTACATTGGAAAAGAGAAACGCTAGCCCTTCACGGAGGTCAAGAGGCAGACCCGACTACTGGAGCTCTCGCAGTCCCCATCTATCAAACATCATCCTATGAGTTTCGCGATACCAGCCATGCAGCCAATCTATTTTCGTTGCGGGAGCCTGGGAACATATACACCCGCATCATGAATCCTACACAGGATGTTTTTGAGAAGCGTGTTGCTCTCTTAGAAGGTGGTATCGGTGCATTGGCTACTGCATCTGGTCAAGCCGCCATTACATTTGCCCTGTTAAATATCGTTCAAGCTGGTGATGAAATCATCTCTTCGAACAGTTTATATGGAGGAACCTACAACCTATTTGCCCACACATTTGCCAAGCTAGGTATTACGGTTCATTTTGTTGATCAATCCAACCCAGATCATTTCCGTTCAAAGATTACGGACAAAACCAAAGCCTTCTTCTGCGAAACGATTGGTAATCCCCAGATGCACGTTGCTGATCTATCCGCCATTGCTACCATAGCTCATGAATATGGATTACCTCTTCTGGTTGACAATACCTTTGCCTCCCCTATCTTGTGCCGACCTATTGAACACGGAGCAGATATCGTTATTCATTCTGCTACCAAATTCATTGGTGGTCACGGCACATCTATCGGGGGAATTATTGTCGATTCCGGTAATTTCGATTGGAGTAATGGCAAATTCCCTGGGCTTTCTACACCAGACCCTACCTACAATGGAATCGTTTATACAGAGGCTGTTGGCAATGCTGCTTATATCGTAAAAGCTCGTGTACAGCTACAGCGAGATGTGGGAGCTACCTTATCTCCTTTTAACTCCTTTTTATTCTTACAAGGCTTAGAAACTCTCCATTTACGTATGGAACGGCATAGTCAAAATGCTCTTGCTGCCGCTCAATATTTAGAAAAACATACCGATGTCGAGTGGGTTAGCTATCCAGGACTTGCTAGCTCCCCTACCTACGAACTTAATCAGCACTATTTACCAGATGGTCATGGAGCTCTTTTGACCTTTGGAATCAAAGGCGGAGTAGAAGCTGGCAAAAAATTAATTGAATCTGTTCAGTTGTTCTCTCATTTGGCTAATGTAGGAGACTCCAAATCATTGATCATTCATCCAGCTAGTACCACACATCTACAACTCTCTCTGGAAGAACAAGCTAAGGCGGGTGTGACTCCTGGGATGATCCGTCTTTCCGTAGGTACAGAATCAATTGATGATATCTTGCACGATTTAGAGCAGGCAATTCAAAAAGCTGTGGAAACGGTACAAGTATAAGCTTGATTACAAGGTCCAGCACAATTGAAAGATAAAACCCAAAGGTCATAATACTGAAAAAACCCTTCTAAAGCCTTGTTATTCAAAGAAATCTCTGCTCTTTTCTTCATGCAAAAAGGCGTGCTTCCCTGTTGAGAGCTGCACGCCTTTTTTCTATATGTAAGATGATATTTTGACTTTTGTCCTATCTTACTTTTTAGATACCTGAACATATGAGGTTTGTTTCACCGTGTACGTATCTTCTAGCGTTTTTTCTTTTATGACGCCTAGCTTGATCAAACTATTTACTTTTGCCACATCCACTTTGGATATCAGCCGCCATATTTGCGGGTCTTCCACAACTTTAAGTAGGTTCTCCTCATTAAACTCTTTCTTCTCTTGTCGACTAATTCTCAGACGATACTCTCCTACCTCAACCACACACGGTTCAGGGTAAACTGCCAACAGTATGCGTCTTACCTCTTCCAGTTCCTCTTCTAGCTTTTTTTGCTGTTGTTTGATCGCAAAATACCGAGCAATTGTAGCTTCCATGTGCCCCTCTCCTTTCATTCTGACAACAATGTATGTAGAAAGGTCGCACATAAGAACTGAACAAGAGAAAGTTATCATACCTTTGCTTTTATTTCGAATATTTCTTCCAATATCTTCTTCCGCACATTACGACAACTAACACCAGAAAGAAACTAACGATACTAATGATATTTTTTGCAAAGCCTTCTTTAATAAATAGATTCAGGATAAATGTAGACCCAACAATCAGCAACAATAAATTTTGCGAGTGTTTCCCAATAAAGTTCAATCACTCTCTCCTCCATGTTTATAATTATCATTACGCTTACACTAGCCTATCTCCTCATTGTACCATATTTATCATGTTACTTCCCGATCAAGACAAATACATTGCCATCCGGCGCTTCCATAATAGCTACATGACCACCTAATGAGTTGGAGAATGGTGTGCGAATCCACTGAATGGATGGCTCGTCTTTCCACTGTTCATAGAATGCACTGACATCCTCCACAATAATTTCTGGCTCGATGAAATTTAATTCAGGATTATTTTTTAAAACAAGTTCTGCATGACCTTCTCCAAATCCCATACCTACTAGCTTCCATGGTTTACCTGGAATTTGCTCGACCTCCCATTTCTTTACTAACCCCATTTTCTCATAGAAAATAATGGATGATTCCAAGTCCTTCGTATAAATTGCAAGGCATTGTAATTTCTTAAACATTTTTTCTCCTCCTTTCTGAGTCAATTCTAGCCTTGAATAGTGACATTTCCTGACACTGTTTATGAAACAGTTGAGTTTTTTTATAAAACGAGTACTAAAAATGGTTGCTTATCAAAAAATGCCAAAAAGCCAACCCGTAAGAAGTTGGCTTTTTAGCAAAAATGTTAAAAATAAGGACGTTAAAAAAATAGAAAATGATAGACTAAGCGAACGCTTTTACGAGATCAATTAATAAAGGGATTACTGCTCCAATGAATTGTAGTACAGCGATTGCGATGCTCATAATATCTCCCCCTTGGGTAAAATAGAAAATCACTTTCTACTAATGATAATAACCCATATTTTGAAAAAAATCTAGCAAAATTTGCCTAATTCGATAAAAATGTGTACACAAATTGAACAGTTTGAATTTATATATATATATATGATCATTATATGAATATCATAAAATAGTATGGTAATCCCTCTCCTAATACAAATATAATCGGTATATACAGCATTGAATATTAGAATCAACAAATATTATAGTAGTAATGTACTCTTTTACAACTTACCTACCATCTGTGTTATCTTATTCATATATTCTTATCTTTCAAATTGTTTGTAAGGAGTTTAGATAAATGAACCGAGAAATTCAACAGTTTAAAGCAGAATTTTTTAAAGCGTTGGCCCATCCGTTGCGTATTCGAATCCTTGAAGTACTATGTGAAGGTGATAAAAACGTTAATGAACTTCAGACTATTTTAGGAACGGAAGGTTCTGCTGTGTCACAACAATTAGCTGTCCTTAGAAACAAGAATGTGGTTAGTGGCACGAAGGAAGGCACCTCTGTAATCTACTCCCTGCGAGATCCCCTTATTAAAGACCTTCTTAAGGTTTCCAAACAGATTTTTGATAATCATTTAGTAGACGCCATTTCACTACTGGAAAACATGCGAAATGAATAAACATCAAAAAAAACAAGAGAATCTTACATACAACAGGATTTTCTTGTTTTTTTGTTTGTAGACTAAATGTTTATGAAATAAATGAGCTCTTTTCCTACATTGACAAGAACGGATCAGCAGGTGTATATTCCCCTTATATTCAAATAATCAAATATACAAAAAAAGAAGGGTTCGAAATGAAGTTGTCGGGGAGATTTGAGAACTACAACGGTACTTATTTTCGACATGATCTCATATCAGGGTTAATTGTAGGTGTCATCGCCATTCCTTTAGGAATGGCTTTTGCTATTGCTGCTGGAGTTAATCCTCAATATGGAATTTACACAACAATTATTGCAGGTTTTTTTATTTCTTTATTTGGGGGGTCTAAGTTTCAGATCGGGGGTCCTACAGGAGCCTTTATTCCTATTTTATTTGCAATTGTCATGCAGTACGGGTATGAGAACTTACTAATTGCCGGTTTATTAGCTGGGGTAATGCTCATCCTGATGGGAATTTTTAGGCTAGGGGCACTTATCGCATTTATTCCACGCCCGGTCACCATTGGTTTTACCTCTGGCATAGCTGTCATTATTTTTACTGGGCAAATCTCAAATTTTTTGGGGTTAACAGAAATCCAAAGGCATCAAGACTTTCTTTCAAATATGAAGGAGCTCGGTATCCATCTGTCCACTATAAATCCATACAGCATTGTTACGGCGCTTCTTTGTTTCGCTATTCTTTTCATAACACCTAAGCTTTTTCCAAAGGTACCTGGATCACTCATCGGTCTGATCGTATCCAGCTTACTAGCAGCGTGGTTTTTTGAAGGGAAAGTAGCGACAATAGGTTCCACATATGGGGAAATTCCCAGTACCCTTCCCAGTTTTCATATACCTGATATCACCTGGGATCGAATTGTCCAGCTACTTCAGCCTGCCTTCGTAATTGCCTTACTCGGAGGGATTGAATCCCTCTTATCTGCGGTGGTGGCTGATGGAATGACTGGAAACCGCCATAAAAGCAATCGTGAGTTAATAGGGCAAGGGATTGCGAATATGATTACCCCTTTGTTTGGCGGAATCCCTGCAACTGGAGCCATCGCTCGTACAGCTACCAACATAAAAAGTGGTGCCAAGAGCCCGATTTCAGGGATGATTCATAGTCTAGTCGTGTTAATCGTGCTCATGTTGTTTGCTCCATGGGCTTCTTCAATTCCTTTAGCCAGCATGGCACCTATCTTAATGGTTGTCGCTTGGAACATGAGCGAACGTAGAGCATTTATCCATATCGTAAAAACAAAAACAAGTGATTCTCTTGTATTAGTAATCACTTTCTTTCTGACTGTACTAACCGATTTAGTAACTGCGGTCGAAGTAGGATTAATATTGGCAGTTATTCTGTTTGTGAAGCGAATGAGGGACATATTAACCGTCGCAAAGGTGTTACCTGATCCTACGGTAAAACACGAAAAAATGTCTCCTCATATGGTAAAGGAAGGACACGACTGTCCCCAAATAGCTATTTTTACCATAGAAGGAGCTCTATTCTTTGGTGCAGCTGCCATGTTTGAATCATCGATTATGGAAACCATACATTATCGCCCTAAGGTACTACTACTTAAAATGGCAAAGGTTCCTTTTATGGATACCACTGGTGAGTCTAACCTTGCGAATGTAGTCAACGATTTCACAAAAAATGGTGGGAAGGTTCTCATATCTGGCATTCAAGCTCAGCCTAAAGAAGTTTTGACAAAAACAGGCTTGGCACAGGTAATTGGTAAAGAGAACTTTTTTGAACATACAGGTGAAGCTATTGAGTACGCCTTAACTCAATTAGAACGTCAAAAATGCTTAGGATGTAAACATTTTAGCTTTCGTGAATGTACTGTATTATCAGACCCGAATGTAGGGAAGCAACAATCAGTTCTACCAATCAAACAATTTTCGGAACAATAAATTAGGAATGAAAGAACAGTAATTTTAGCTAAAGGACAGTTTTTTGAAATCAAAAAACTGTCCTTTTCCATTTATAACATGAACTTTTCAGTCTAGCTTTATGATTGAAAGCAAAAATTTATAAATATATCTACACCCTATACAGATCGAAAAATAGCGAAATTCCACGGATTTAGTAGATAACTTCCGAAAATAACGTCATTCCTTGGTTCTTCTAATTGATTGGTAAAATACACGTGATTCATTCCATGTTATAATAGAGCGTCATGTAAAAAATGTCGTACTGACGCTAAATTACGCGAATGGTGTCTTGTTTAGATACCTTTTGTTTGGACAAGCTTTTTCGAAAAAGATAACAAGTAAAAAGCTCCCTAACTACAAGGGACTGTCCTGATTTCTTGAATGGGAGGGAATGAAATGAATCAAAGCTATATGGAGCAAACAAAATCAGCTTCGGCAGCCGTGCGGCCATCAAAACAAAAACGACTAAGTGCACCCAAACGTAAAGGAATATTAGTCGCCGGTACTGTGCTACTCTGGGGTGGATTATGCTTTGGCGGCTTTCAGCTCGCGCATAGTTATATCACTACTTCACAGAGTTATCTGGACCAGCGCATTAGCATGGTGGAAGCCAAAAATGATGAGTTGATTAAGTTGATTGAAACACAAATGGGAAATGTACAGTCAGAGATGAATGGAATTAAAGAAGAATTAGCATTAACTGGTGAGACCATCTCTGGAACAGACAAAACGAAGCAAGCCCTGTCACAACGGATTACAACATTGGATAAACAATTGGCAGAACTGAAGGGCTCTCTGAAAAAACTGGAGGACGCTGCTCGTGCTTTCTAAGCTGAATCTGTTTTTTGCTTTATTGCTAGCTCCCCTTTGTGGGATTCTGCTTGCTTTTGCCGAGCCCTCACCCTTGGAAGCCAATATGGACAAGCTATCGTTAAAGAGCGCTCAACTCGCTGCTCATATTTCGGAGCTGGAAAAAGCCTCTAATGAAACGAAAGACATCTTGGCAAGTCTACGTAAAACGGCTGATCAGGATAAAAAAGAAGCAGAGCATTATCAGAAGCAACTTGATAACCTTGTAGCAGCTAGCAAAAATCAGACGAAGCAATCTACTGGATTAGTAGATGAAATCCTCGCTAATCTGTTAGGCGATCCGATTGGTCAAAACTTCGGTAAAAATTCACGAATTAAGGTGTACTCGCTTAAGGAAGCAGGATATAGCGGTTATATGGCAAAAGTCCATCTGTTTAACCCCAATGCGCTGAAAATGGTATTGGCAAACGATAGCATCTATAGTAGTGGGGAAACGACTAGTCATGCAGCGAAACGAAAAGGTGCCGTTTTAGCAGTTAATGCAGGTGGTTTTGATAAACGTAATGGCAAACTTGCTCCACTCGGTATTACAGTGGTAGATGGTCAGGTCAAGACATTTTCCAATAATCCGAATCTGAGTTTTGTGGGCTTTAACAAAAACGGTCGCTTGCACAGTGGACGTCTTACATCACAGGAGCAAGTGAAAAAGAACGGTATCATGCAGGGAGCCAGTTTCTTGCCAATCCTTCTGGAAAATGGTCAGAAAAAAACAATTCCAAAAGCATGGGCAAACCGTCGTGAACCACGTACACTGATCGGAAACTTTGAAAATGGAGACCTGTTATTTATTGTAATTGATGGACGAAATAAAGGCGGTAGCAAAGGCGTTACCTTAGAAGAAGCACAACGTAAATTGCTTGAATTCAAGGTACGGGACGCATACAACCTAGATGGTGGAAGTTCCAGTGTCTTTTACTATAATGGTAAAGTTTTAAACCACCCTTCTAGCGGACGTGAATTACCTTTGACTACTCATTTAGTGGTTCTTCCTTAACTTTTTCATTTTTGTAACTTGACGATTCATTAGAAAAACGCGTTCCTGGGCCCGATACCAAGCAGGAACGCGTTTTATTTTCACTTGTAGACCATCAATTATGCCCCGATAATCTGTTTTAGTAGTCGATCTGTGATTAATTGTAGTTTTTCAAAATCAACAGCCTGTTTGTTCTCATTAACGATTAGATCACGTAACGATTTAGCTTGAATTAAATGCTCCTTTGCTTGTTTGACTGTATGATTATATTTATCCAATATAGAACGTAATTGAAAAGCGTATTTTTCGTCCGTAAATGGAGTAATCGCTCGCTCATACATATCAATAACCCGATCGGAGGATCGGCTTGGAAGATACTCATGTGGAGCTGTACTATCAAAGATCGCTACATTAGCTTCCGGTAAAATGACCATGTCTAGGCTATTTGGGTCGAGTGCACAATGATAAATTTCCATATTAAATCCACGCTGTTTTGCTATCTGAACCACTTTTTTTAACATCGTAGACTTCCCTGATCCTGGGCGTCCTTTAATAAAGTACCGCACTACCTCTTCCGTTAAGCTCATAATATAATCGACATTGCCTCCTGGTGTAGCTGCACCAAAATAACATTCTTGCACACGCGATTCCTTCTCTAAAAAAACGTCTCCAAAAATCATTTGGCAGACTTCTTCTGCTGCCATATTGGCTTTTTCGAAATCTAGATTACTAATATAAATTCTCTCCCAATCATCATGGACAAACAAAGCATCACGATAGCAAGCATACGCTTCCTCTAATTCAGCCTCCATCTGCTCTTCGTATTCCTTATTCTTGTTTTCCGATTGGGTAAGTCGTGATGTATCACAAGCTTCTTTTATGTCAATAAGAGATAGTTTATAGGTTGTTTTGTTGGCAACTGCCTTTTCATAAATGTTTCCATCCATAATGGCGATTTGTTGGGTTGGCAATAGTAGAGCATCTATATCTTTTTGGTCCCATGGAGAATGAACTACTTGTATCTTACTTCCTTGTTCAGCCAATCTCTCTTGGATCGAATCAAGAACAGCCGACTTCCCAGTGCCGATTGGGCCGTCTATCAGGTACAGGTAATTTATATCTTGTAAAATGGAATCGTAAAAACTGTAATACCCTTTGGAGGTATAGACTGCTGCGAAAATATGGCGCACATGGTTTGGCATATGAAATCCCCCTCGTTCCTTGTCATAGACGAACAACACCCATACGTAACACACGGTTAGATGTCAGATAAATCCATCCCATCAACCTCCCGATCACTTTTCTTAGTCGTATCGGTTACTATACTATATGCAGGCTCATGCCTATGTGTGTTGAAAACATCCTTTACAATTTATAAATGATCGACTAAACTTATGCATGCATTCGTTCAATATTGAACAATTCAAACATAAACTATTTGTCAGATACGATAGAAATGGAGAATGAATACATAAAATGGGAGGTTAGGTATGAAACAATCCATTGAATTTCTGCAATCATTTTGGGCTATCAATCGAATCACATCCAAATTGACCCAACTAGATGCTGCCAACGCTGGCCTTACTTTACAACAATTAGCGATATTAAATGTCATTCGCTTTCATCCAGAGTTAAAAACACTAAAACAATTAACAGATCGTTTGTTAACAGCCAAAAGTACGTTGAGTATCTCTATAGATGGGCTAGTAGCGCTTGGTTATCTTACTAGAGAACCTTCTACGGAAGATAGACGTGAAATCATTTTGTCGTTAACACCCCAAGGGCACGAGTTATCTCAAACTATCAATAACCATTCTTCAGCTCATCATGTTATGGAAACTGCTTTAGAAAGCATGAACCCTGAAGATGTGGAAACCTTGCTCAGATTGCTTAAAACCTTACACACTCAACTGTATAGTTTGAAAGCAGAAGTACATTAGTCTAGATAGTACCAGCGTAGTATCAGCTACGTTGGTGCTATCTCAAATGGTAAGATAAAAATTAGAAGCGCTTATCATTAACCGAATATTCTATTGATTACCAGTAAACCTCTTCTGTTGCTTTTCACGTTATGTAGGTTTAAAAAGTGAAGCTTTTAAAAAAATTGCCCTCTCCCCTCAAGCCCCTATCAGCTTTAAACCCTTTCATTCACCCATTATTTTTTTGCTTCCTTAATTATATAGCTTGAAGATTTTACTTTGTCTCCTCTGTCCTTCCAAGAAACTCAACATTCTGGTGAAACGATCATTTTTCGTAAGACCTAGTTGTAAAATTATTTTTGCTAATATAAATTCTTTTGTAATCTCTGCTTTTTTATATTCTATAAGCTTTGATGAAATTGAGCTTTTTCATCTTTTTTTGCGGTTTTTATTTTCATATATTCTATTATTTTAGGTAATCCTTTTCTTTCAAAATTGGGGGTCAATCGAATGATACTTACCGTTCCCTTAATAGAAAGGGCAACATAAGATGTACTAGCACCAAGACCTTTTTCATGAAAGTGGTGGTTTAGTTGCCTTTTAGTAACAAAATTGTAAATGGTGATTTTGAAACGGGAACCCTGATCCCGTGGAGCTCTATAAACGTAGCCATTACAAATCTACAGAGTCACACCGGTTTTTTTAGTGCACGATTATTCGGAAATACAGCTAATAGTTTATTGTTTCAAGCAGTGCCTGTAACACCTGGAGATAGTTTTGAATTTTTACTATCCATCGCAAAATTAGGGAATTTAGTAAGCCCTCAAGTAAATATTGCACTTCTCTATTTAGATGTAACAGCTACCCCTGTTGGGATTGGACTTAATCTTACAATTCCCGTAGGTCACCTTCCAGATAACACAGCGGATATTTGGACTACAATCTATGAAACAACTTCTGTTGTACCAGCAACGGCGATTCAAGCTTTGCTCATTATTGAAAAAGTTCCTGGCCTAACTACTGCTGATGTAGTTGTTGATGACATCGAATTATTACAGACTAGTGGTGGTCCTACTGGTCCTACTGGTCCTACTGGTCCTACTGGTCCTACTGGTCCTACTGGTCCTACTGGTCCTACTGGCGCTACTGGCGCTACTGGCGCTACTGGCGCTACTGGTGCTACTGGCGCTACTGGTGCTACTGGTGCTACTGGCGCTACTGGCCCTACTGGTGCTACTGGCGCTACTGGCGCTACTGGTGCTACTGGCGCTACTGGCGCTACTGGTGCTACTGGCGCTACTGGCGCTACTGGTGCTACTGGGGACACCGGCCCTACTGGGGCTACCGGAGACACCGGCCCTACTGGGGCTACTGGAGACACCGGTGCTACTGGGGACACCGGCGCTACCGGCGCTACTGGCGCTACCGGTGACACTGGTGCTACTGGAGACACCGGCGCTACTGGGGACACCGGCGCTACTGGGGACACCGGCCCTACTGGGGACACCGGCGCTACTGGCGCTACCGGTGACACTGGCGCTACTGGCGCTACCGGTGACACTGGCGCTACTGGGGACACCGGCGCTACTGGAGACACCGGCGCTACTGGGGCTACTGGCGCTACCGGTGACACTGGCGCTACTGGGAACACCGGCGCTACTGGAGACACCGGCGCTACTGGAGACACCGGCCCTACTGGGGACACCGGCGCTACCGGAGACACTGGTGCTACTGGTGCTACTGGAGACACTGGCCCTACCGGAGACACTGGCCCTACTGGAGACACCGGCCCTACTGGAGACACTGGTGCTACTGGAGACACTGGCCCTACTGGAGACACTGGCCCTACTGGTGATACCGGCGCTACTGGAGATACTGGCCCTACCGGAGACACTGGCCCTACTGGTGATACCGGCGCTACTGGAGCGACTGGAGACACTGGCCCTACTGGAGACACTGGCCCTACCGGAGACACTGGCCCTACTGGTGATACCGGCGCTACCGGCGCTACTGGTGACACCGGCGCTACTGGTGCTACTGGAGACACTGGCGCTACCGGTCCTACTGGGGACACTGGCCCTACTGGAGACACCGGTGCTACTGGAGACACCGGCGCTACTGGAGACACCGGCGCTACTGGAGACACCGGCGCTACTGGAGACACCGGCGCTACCGGAGACACTGGCCCTACTGGGGACACCGGCGCTACCGGAGACACTGGTGCTACTGGAGACACTGGTGCTACTGGTGCTACTGGTGCTACTGGTGCTACTGGTGCTACTGGTGCTACTGGTGCTACTGGAGACACCGGCGCTACCGGTGACACTGGGGCGACTGGTGACACCGGCGCTACCGGAGACACTGGTGCTACTGGTGACACCGGCGCTACTGGAGACACCGGCGCTACTGGGGCGACTGGAGACACTGGTGCTACTGGAGACACCGGCGCTACTGGAGACACCGGCGCTACTGGAGATACCGGCGCTACTGGAGATACTGGCGCTACCGGTCCTACTGGGGACACTGGCCCTACTGGGGACACCGGCGCTACTGGCGCTACCGGAGACACTGGCGCTACCGGAGACACTGGCCCTACTGGTGACACCGGCGCTACTGGCGCTACCGGAGACACTGGTGCTACTGGTGACACCGGCGCTACCGGAGACACTGGCCCTACTGGTGATACCGGCGCTACTGGAGCGACTGGAGACACTGGCGCTACTGGAGACACCGGCGCTACCGGAGACACTGGCCCTACTGGTGACACCGGCGCTACTGGTGCTACTGGTGACACTGGCCCTACTGGTGCTACTGGTGACACTGGCCCTACTGGTGCTACTGGTGACACTGGCGCTACCGGTCCTACTGGGGACACTGGCCCTACTGGGGACACCGGTGCTACTGGAGACACCGGCGCTACTGGGGACACCGGCGCTACTGGGGACACCGGCGCTACTGGTGCTACCGGAGACACTGGCGCTACTGGGGACACCGGCGCTACTGGGGACACCGGCGCTACTGGTGCTACTGGTGCTACTGGCGCTACCGGTGACACTGGCCCTACTGGGAACACCGGCCCTACTGGTGACACCGGCCCTACTGGTGCTACTGGTGACACTGGTGCTACTGGTGACACTGGCCCTACTGGTGATACCGGCGCTACTGGAGATACTGGCGCTACCGGTCCTACTGGTGACACTGGCCCTACTGGTGACACCGGCGCTACCGGAGACACTGGTGCTACTGGCCCTACTGGTGATACCGGCGCTACTGGAGATACTGGCGCTACCGGTCCTACTGGGGACACTGGCCCTACTGGTGATACCGGCGCTACTGGAGATACTGGCGCTACCGGTCCTACTGGGGACACTGGCCCTACTGGAGACACCGGCGCTACTGGCGCTACCGGAGACACTGGCGCTACCGGAGACACTGGCGCTACTGGGGACACTGGCGCTACCGGAGACACTGGTGCTACTGGTGACACCGGCGCTACCGGAGACACTGGCCCTACTGGTGATACCGGCGCTACCGGAGACACTGGCGCTACCGGAGACACTGGCGCTACTGGGGACACTGGCGCTACCGGAGACACTGGTGCTACTGGTGACACCGGCGCTACCGGAGACACTGGCCCTACTGGTGATACCGGCGCTACTGGCGCTACTGGAGACACCGGCGCTACTGGAGACACCGGTGCTACTGGTGACACTGGTGCTACTGGTGACACCGGCGCTACTGGAGACACCGGCGCTACCGGAGACACTGGCCCTACTGGGGACACCGGCGCTACCGGAGACACTGGTGCTACTGGTGACACCGGCGCTACTGGAGACACCGGCGCTACTGGGGACACCGGCGCTACTGGTGCTACCGGTGACACTGGCCCTACTGGGGACACCGGCGCTACTGGCGCTACCGGAGACACTGGTGCTACTGGTGCTACTGGGGACACCGGTGCTACTGGAGACACTGGGGCTACTGGTGACACCGGCGCTACTGGAGACACCGGCCCTACTGGTGCTACTGGTGCTACTGGCGCTACCGGTGACACTGGCCCTACTGGGAACACCGGCGCTACTGGGGACACCGGCGCTACTGGAGACACCGGCGCTACCGGAGACACTGGCCCTACTGGTGACACCGGCGCTACCGGAGACACTGGTGCTACTGGTGCTACTGGAGACACCGGCGCTACTGGGGCGACTGGAGACACTGGTGCTACTGGTGACACTGGCGCTACTGGTGCTACTGGAGACACCGGCGCTACCGGAGACACTGGTGCTACTGGTGACACCGGCGCTACTGGAAACACCGGCGCTACTGGGGCGACTGGGGCGACTGGAGACACTGGTGCTACTGGAGACACCGGCGCTACTGGTGCTACTGGTGACACTGGTGCTACTGGAGACACTGGCCCTACTGGTGATACCGGCGCTACTGGAGATACTGGCGCTACCGGTCCTACTGGGGACACTGGCCCTACTGGTGACACTGGTGCTACTGGAGACACTGGCCCTACTGGTGATACCGGCGCTACTGGAGATACTGGCGCTACCGGTCCTACTGGGGACACTGGCCCTACTGGTGACACTGGTGCTACTGGAGACACTGGCCCTACTGGTGATACCGGCGCTACTGGAGATACTGGCGCTACCGGTCCTACTGGGGACACTGGCCCTACTGGTGACACCGGCGCTACTGGCGCTACCGGAGACACTGGTGCTACTGGTGACACCGGCGCTACCGGAGACACTGGCCCTACTGGTGATACCGGCGCTACTGGAGCGACTGGAGACACTGGCGCTACTGGAGACACCGGCGCTACCGGAGACACTGGCCCTACTGGGAACACCGGCGCTACCGGAGACACTGGCCCTACTGGGGACACCGGCGCTACTGGCGCTACCGGAGACACTGGTGCTACTGGTGCTACTGGTGACACCGGTGCTACTGGTGACACTGGGGCTACTGGTGACACCGGCGCTACTGGAGACACCGGCCCTACTGGTGCTACTGGTGCTACTGGCGCTACCGGTGACACTGGCCCTACTGGGAACACCGGCGCTACTGGGGACACCGGCGCTACTGGAGACACCGGCGCTACCGGAGACACTGGCCCTACTGGTGACACCGGCGCTACCGGAGACACTGGTGCTACTGGTGACACCGGCGCTACTGGAGACACCGGCGCTACTGGGGACACCGGCGCTACTGGTGCTACCGGAGACACTGGCGCTACTGGGGACACCGGCGCTACTGGGGCTACCGGAGACACTGGTGCTACTGGTGACACCGGCGCTACTGGGGCTACTGGTGACACCGGCGCTACTGGGGCTACTGGTGACACCGGCGCTACCGGAGACACTGGTGCTACTGGTGCTACTGGAGACACCGGCGCTACTGGGGCGACTGGAGACACTGGTGCTACTGGTGACACTGGCCCTACTGGGGACACCGGCGCTACTGGCGCTACCGGAGACACTGGTGCTACTGGTGCTACTGGGGACACCGGTGCTACTGGTGACACTGGGGCTACTGGAGACACCGGCGCTACTGGAGACACCGGCCCTACTGGTGCTACTGGCGCTACCGGTGACACTGGCCCTACTGGGAACACCGGCGCTACTGGGGACACCGGCGCTACTGGAGACACCGGCGCTACCGGAGACACTGGCCCTACTGGTGACACCGGCGCTACCGGAGACACTGGTGCTACTGGTGACACCGGCGCTACTGGAGACACCGGCGCTACTGGGGACACCGGCGCTACTGGTGCTACCGGAGACACTGGCGCTACTGGGGACACCGGCGCTACTGGGGCTACCGGAGACACTGGTGCTACTGGTGACACCGGCGCTACTGGGGCTACTGGTGACACCGGCGCTACCGGAGACACTGGTGCTACTGGTGCTACTGGAGACACCGGCGCTACTGGGGCGACTGGAGACACTGGTGCTACTGGTGACACTGGCCCTACTGGTGATACCGGCGCTACTGGAGATACTGGCGCTACCGGTCCTACTGGGGACACTGGCCCTACTGGTGACACCGGCGCTACTGGGGCTACTGGTGACACCGGCGCTACTGGGGCTACTGGAGACACTGGTGCTACTGGAGACACTGGCCCTACTGGTGATACCGGCGCTACTGGTGCTACCGGTCCTACTGGTGACACCGGCGCTACCGGTGACACTGGTGCTACTGGAGACACCGGCGCTACTGGTGCTACTGGAGACACTGGCGCTACCGGTGCTACTGGTGACACTGGCCCTACCGGCCCTACCGGTCCTACTGGCCCAGCTGGAGTATTCTCTCCTGCGTACGGTTTCTTCCAGCTAAGCAAGACTATGTTAATACCTTCAAATGAAGCTATACCTTTTGACACTATTGGTCCTGCTATTGGAGGAGTTTCACTAGTTAATTCAGATTCTATCCACATTGCTCAAGGAGGAGACTATTCCATTTACTTCCTCGTAGCAGTGATGCCAATCAGCACATTGCAACCAGAGTATATTGAAGTTGGCTTAATGATAAATAACAAGGAAATCCCTGACTTTAAAACATCTACCGTAGCTACAAATAGTGATTCTGCAAATTCTGCTATACAAATTTCAAGTGAAGCTATTGTTTCAATCCCAGCTAACACAACACTTCAACTTAGAAATTTACAGAATAATGCTTTCACTATCAATAGTAGTAGCGTAAGTGGAGTTACAATTAAAATCATTAAATTAAACTAATCATTTGAATTGGAAAGGCGATTATGTCGCCTTTCCTTTTTGTTATAAACTGGAAATTAATTGATGTTATCATTTATCCTTCAAAGAGGAAAACCCACCACCTGATTTCACCTCTCTTTCCCTTTCCTTTCAGATTGGCTCATGAATCAATTTAACATTTCTTGACAAGACACATCTGCTAAACTATATTAAAGAGAATGTAATTCGAAAGGGTGAACAAAAGTCCAATGATCAACTAATCCTATTTGAAAAAGAAAATTTCGTACAATACGAAACACTTTCTAGATAGGATTAGTCCGGGCTTTTTTATATTAGCAGAAATAATTACACCCTTTATTAGGTGTATTATTTCTGTCCATGATTAGTCAACCTCCTCCTATCCAGAAAGTGGATTAGGAGGTTTTTTGTTGTTATTAAAATTTTTAGCCTTTTATTTCGAATCAAAAAGGAGGTAGATCACAATGACAGGACCAAACCCAGATGTAAAATATCCGATCGAGGGATATCAGGGCTTACAATATATTAAAAATACCATCACAAAGCCAAATATTATTGTGGGGGACTATTCGTACTATGACTGTCGAAATGGAGATTTTGAAGATCAAGTTCTACACCACTATGAAATGTATGGCGACCAACTGGTTATAGGTAAATTTTGTTCGATCGCTTCTGGCGTAACCTTTATCATGAATGGAGCTAATCATAAGATGGATGGCTTCTCCACCTATCCCTTTAACATTTTTGGTCATGGATGGGAAAGGTTTACACCATCTTTAGAAGAACTTCCATTTAAAGGAGACACCGTGATTGGAAACGATGTTTGGTTAGGTATGGATGCTTGCATCATGCCAGGGGTAAAAATTGGAGACGGTGCCATTATTGCGGCTAAATCAGTTGTAACAAAAGACGTTCAACCATACACGATTGTAGGGGGAAATCCTTCCAAAGAATTGAGGAAGCGATTTACAGACGACATCATTGCAACCCTGCTCAATGTGGCATGGTGGGAATGGGACATTGAAAAGATTTCAAATCACATTGACATCATTGTAAATGGAGATAGTAAGGCATTACTACAGGTAAAATAGGACGCACATATTCACTCTCATAAAATGTAAAAACGCTAATCTCTCCCTGTTACTTGGTAAGATTAGCGTTCTTCTCATTTCCATTTTTTAATATAGTAAACCATAGCCCCAAAGAGAACCAGAGCAACTATTCCAAAAAGTATTGCATCTATGACAACCTGAGACATTAAAAACTCTCCTTTTATATAAACACTTCCCTATTATAGTACAAAACAAGTAACATGAACATTGCCAAACTTTTGATGATACCTGATTTCACAAAAACATCCCGAGTAAAAGCCTCATATAAATATGGATGGTGGCTTTTGTCGGGATGTATTGTGCTTGCTTATTCAGTTGGATGTGGAGCATGTCCTACATGATTACTAAAGATACTAGCAGCAGATGGTTGTTGCTCCCCGTGAGAAATGTTATGATCCGGTGTCTGAGGTTGCAAAGGTTGATTCCCTACTCCCGTTGTTACGTTTTGATTACTGTGCTGCAAATCAATACTGGCTGTAGTTCCAGAGTAGTTAGCATACGTATGATGAGGTAAAATCGATGCGTTTGTTTGATTCATGTGTTGGACTTGTGAAACCAGTTGTGGAGATGGCTTCGCAATTGATTGATTCATGACGGGAGAATGTAGACCAAATGATTGGTTCATCGTTGGCTGATACGTATTGATCATGGTCTGCGTAGTTACTTCCTTCAAAGTAGCCACCTGATAATAGCCTCTCTGGTTCATGTATTGCCACACTTCATACGCCATATCTGCACAGTTAACGGCAGCTTGTGATAGAGCGCGACGCAAGGTTGGATCTGCACATTCCAATGTCGCCATCATCTTAATAGTAGCAGCAGATTTATGTAGACCCAGCATACAACTAGCGATGTCTCGATCATCTATTTCCTGTGTAGAAGTAGAAGGCGCCACCGGAGTAGGTTGACGCAATCCATATGTAGGTTGTCCATATCCCAGCCTTTTCATATGACGCTCTTGAATGGAGCTTTGATAATTCGTCTTCTGCAAAATAGATATGAGCATATTGTAAGATTGCAAATGAAATTGCAATTGATTATCCAGTATACTCATTAATTGCGGGTCTCTAACATAAGCACGATACATCTGCATATTGTTGCTAGTGTTAATCATTCCATCTAAGACCTCATGTAAATCTAGCACCTCATGTGCACCTAATCCTGCTGCCATACATAAAAACCCCCCTTGGTTTAATAAAAATCAGAGTCATACCCCTACTAGGGTTCCCTGTTTTTTCTAATTTTATGACCAAAGGGGGTTTTCTTTTATAAAAAATATTCGTCGCGCAGTTGAGTCAATTGATGTAGTGCAAGATTAGCATACTCATCGTCTCGCTCTCGCAATTGTTCTTCTATCTTATGCAAAGCTTGGTGTAAAGACTCGAGGTAGGTTGGCACGCTTTCCCCAAGATAGGGACGCAAAACGGCTGTTGGAACATATACTTTTTCAAGAAACGCCATTGCTTTGCGCTGGTGAAACAAAGGCACATTGGTTTCGTACAAATTATGTAAATCACCTTGTGTAGGGTGTGTGATTACTGCTAACGTTTTGACCAACGCTTTGCTCGGCGTCAGTTCAATGATCTCACTGATATACTCCCCCGTTCGATGCCTTACTGTAACGATGTCACCTAATTGTAGAGATCGTTCTGTCATAATGCTACACCTGCTTTCTTGATTTGTATCCTAGCGGAGAAACATAAACCAGCCAATAATAAACACACAAACGACCATTAAACCAATAAAAGTAAAAATTACCACCTTAGCTTCCTTATTGACTTTAGGCTCTGTAAGTTGATTTTGTGGTTGTTGATCCTGGTTTTGTGACATGTGATTCTCCCTCCGTTATCTTTTTATCGCTGATGCTCCTATTGTAGCAGATGTGGATAGGATACGAACAGGTGACAACTTGTTATGTAGTAACCTGGGTACTAACTACGAAAAAGGAACCCCATCTGGGGAGATGAGGTTCTTAGGAAGCGTATTCTTTTACTCGTAAAAGCTTTATCTTAAAGTCAATATAAGAAATTAATTTTTGTAAGGTCTCTACTTCCGATTCGGTGGCTTGCAGAAGTTTAATAGTTTCTGCGCAATCAGTGTCTCCCTCTGTCATGGTAAGTTGCGAGAGAGATTTTTTACTTTGTTCTAAGTAATGTACATATCGTTGTTTGTCTTCATGTAGCTCCTCTAGCATTTCAAGTAAATCTTTTGACATATAGGTTACCTCCTCTTGCTTCCAGTTCCGATTTGAATTCTTATCTATAGGATAGAGTGAAACAGTGGCATGTACAAGTTAATTTATTTGCACATTTTCTACAAGAATAGACATGGGTTTATTTTTATGTATGAAAGAAGGGTTGCTATGTTTACTCTCACAAAACATTGTGAAGCAACAAATAGCAACCCTCCCTAGTGTTCGGTTCTCTTATTTACATGAAGCCTTTACTATCTTATCGTATCCACTATTTGTTTAATCAACCTACAATTACTTGAAACAGATTTAGATACAGATGATGTACTTTTTGTGGGCTTTTGTCGACTTTTTTTCATTCTTTTTAACTGAAAGCACGCAAATCTATCTATGCTATTTTAACTAAGAACGAGAACTCGTTGCTCATCTGGTTCCATCATCCCTGTACGTGGCACTCCAAGCAGTGTCCTGCGTTGTATTTGCAAACGCTCCATACTACGTCGCTTCATCTGAATTTCCCTGTAAAAACTACACTGGGTCGTACAGAACTGATTGTTCCGTTTTTTTTGACCAGGACGGCGATGAAGCAGAGGCAAATTGCAAGACTGACACTGATTTAACATGGCACATATTTCTAAGCGTGCTGCTTTTAATTCTTGCATACTCTTCCCGCCTTTCTATGCTTATCTTAGCGAGTAGATAAAGCAAGAGTATGGAGGAAATGTGGAAATGATGTAGGAAAAAGTTGCTCATAATTTTATTATGTAAACAAATTCAGTACCCCTCTGAATATACATTTGTAAGCTATTTATACCCTAAAAGCACATGAAATGATCACAAATAAATTTTTAGAAGTGCCAAAAAGTAAGAGCGTTGCTATACTTAAAGTATGTATTTGTTCCAGAAAATTCAGTCAACAATTCTTGTTTCAACAAAAAAAGGAGGGATTATCCAATGGAACGTAGTGAAAAATCTGCATGGGGACAATTTCATCGGGAAAGTAAACATGCTATCGATCCTATTTACTTAAATCGCTGGTCTCCTCGCTCATTTGCAGAAAAAACTGTAGAAGCTGAAGTATTATATCGCATATTTGAAGCAGCACGTTGGGCTCCATCAGGCAGTAATGAACAGCCATGGCGTTATATTTTGGCACGCACACCAGAAGATCGAGCTACCTTCCTAAAATTCATTATGCCGGGTAATACCGCTTGGTGTGACAAGGCTCCTGTTCTTGCCCTTCTCTTATCTCGCAAGCTTTCCTCACGTGGTGAACCGCTTCGTTCTCATTCCTTTGATGCTGGCACCTCATGGGGGTATTTAGCTTTAGAATGTGTTCGCCAAGGGCTCGTCACTCACGCTATGGGTGGCTTCTATCCTGACAAAGCCCGTGAGCTATTGAATATTCCAGAAGAGTACGAGGCTGAAGTTGTTATTGCTATTGGTTATCAAGGAGAAAAAGAGGCTTTATCAGAAGCATTCCAAGAACGTGAGATCCCTAATAATAGACGAGAATTAGAAGAAACCATTTTTGAAGGAAAGTTTGGAGATTCACTTTCCTAATGAAGCGCAGTGTGGAAAGAGATCAAATTTTAGCTAACGAAAACTATACGTAAATCAAGAAGACCAGAGTATCTGTCCACTTTTCTCTGGTCTTTTCTTTCATAGGAGAAAAACAGCAACGATTGTCGTCACAACTAGTCCAATTAAAACGGGAATCAAGTTGCGTCTTGCTAGTTCAAACGGGCTTACACCACAAATTGCTGCTGCTGGGATTAAGGCCCAAGGAACTAGCGTACCACCACCAACCCAAATTGCTGCCACTTGACCTAAAGCTGTAAGAGTGGCAACCCCATCGTACATTGAAGAAGCAAAAAGATGGGACACCGACCCAGCCAAAGTAATACCAGAGAATCCAGAGCCATCCAAACCAGTTATAATTCCTACTCCCATAACAGTCGCTGCTGCTAGTTCTTTGGTTAACGGAATCATCTGAGCCAAAGCAACCCCAAGGTCATTAACTATTCCTTGGGAACCAGCAGGTAATATTTCACCAAATACCTTGGTAAAACCACTATCTCCCATATAAAAAAAGGCTGCTATCGGAATGACGGGTCCGAAAACTCTGAAACCGAATTGGAAACCCTGAATCAGATACTCTGTAGTCTTCTCTAACCCTCTATTTTTGTGTGTAAATATAGTAACTAGTAACGTAATAGACATTGCCGTTCCACCAATTAAAGCTGTAGCATCCCCTCCTCTTAGATTAAAAAGCCACATAGCTAGAACATCTAAGGCAAACAATAAAGGGACAAGAATGGAAAAGAAAATACGAAATGGCTTTGAAAGCGAGGAAGTATTTGTTGTACCATCCTTTTTTATTACCGTTCCTATATCTCCATTCTCCTCTACAAAAGTTTTATTTGGTAACAAATCTGGATCGACTTGTAACTTTCCATTTTTCATATCTCGACGTAACAAATAAAACGCAACACTTGTTGAAACAAGTCCCATGACCATAATTAAAGGAACGCTCGCACGTATGACATCCTCCACCGCTATCCCGGCAGCCCCCGCTGTAAGAGATGGGGCACCTTGAATGATGAAATCACTCGATAGTGCAATCCCATGACCAAATAAGTTCATCGCTATGGCAACACCTATCGCAGGTAAGCCTATACGGACAGCAACAGGAAGCACAACAGCACCAATTAAAGCCACTGCTGGTGATGGCCAGAAAAACCATGAAATAACCATCATGGAAATCCCAATGATCCAGTAAGCTGGGCCTGGAGCTTTGATAAAAAATGTCATAGGTGTAATCATTGTTTCATTTACTCCAGAAGCCGATAATACCAGACTCATGCCAACAATTACGCAAATAATCAGAATGGTAGGTAACAGCTCGTTGATTGCATAAATAAAACTGTTAAAGATTCCTTCTACTGCTGTATACATAGAGCCACTTGCCACAAAACCCAGCACAGCAATACCTACTATACTGACAAGACTCGTATCTCTCCTTAATACCATAAGCAAAATAATGAAAAGGATAAAAAGAACGTATATCCCATGAAGCCAGCCAAATTCAACCTGCATCTGTTGCAACACCCCTCCCCTTTTGTACCATATGCCTTAGAGAGAGGGTGGGTGAATGCACATATTTATTTATTTGATTGGTTTTCCAGCTTTTTGTACAGCGTTTTTAACAGATGTTGTTGACTTTTGTTTATTCACAATGATAATGCCCCCTGCTACACAAACCAGAGCAATTAATACCACGAGATGGATTGCTTCTTGTAGCATAACAGAAGAGAGTAGTACTCCAAACACAGGAATCAAGAATAAATACATGGAAACATTCCCTACTTTGTTGTATTTCATGATGTTGTTCCATAGTACAAAACCAGCGCCTGAAATAAATGCCAAATAGAACAGCATCAAGGTAGTGTTCCAATCAAATTGAAAAGGCATTATCCCTACCTGACTAGCTCCAACCGCAAGTAAACCTAATCCCCCCAGTAGCATTTGATAAGAAGTCAGATATAGAATATCGAGATGTGCTGCTTCTTGCTTTGATAAGATATTTCCTAATCCACCGCAAAACATAGCGGCCAATAAACAAATCTCTCCTATTCCAAATGTGATTCCCATCGAACCACCACTTGGTAAATTAACAATAATAACACCTAGGAATCCAATTGCTAATCCCACACATTTTCGTATACTTAATGAATCATTCTTGTACATAAAATGGGCCAGGATAATTTGAAAAAAGGAGGTAGTCCCCGCAATAATAGAGCCTTGGATCCCTGAACTGTAGCTAAGACCAATATAAAAAAAGATATATTGCAAAAATGTTTGAAAAGCTCCCACCTTCACTAATCGCTTCAAGGAGCCTGTTTGGTACCCTAACTGTTTACGCAGCAATAGCATCACCAATAAGATCCCCAGAGCAGCCAGCACAAAACGATATCCAGCAAACAGCATTTGTTCAAAGATGTCTGACTTGCCGATTTGTAAATGTTCATAGCTTTTTTTAATAAAGGGAAAAGAACTCCCCCATAAAAAAGTAGTTACTGTGGCTGCAACAGCTATACCAACAGGATGTGTAAAAAATTTCTCAGCTTTCATAAACTCGTTTCTCCTTCTACTCCTATCGGCTTTTATAACGTATAGTTTTTCTTGTCCATCCTCGAAACGAAAAAAAGCAGGCGGTAGCCGTTCATTTCATTAGGACACGGGCGCCTGAATATTTCATTCCTATATTTACTTTCGTGATCGATTTCTTTCCAATACAAAATGAAGTTGTTTATTCACTATACCTAATTGGTATTACTGGACTGAAGCCAAATACTTTGCATATTGAATCGGACGTTCAATCGATTGCTGATAAGTTTGTATTTGTCCTAATTCCCGGAAAATTTCCCGGCCAGGCTTGGGATTTACCTCAATAAGCCAAATATATCCATTTACATCAATACCAATATCAAGTGCAAGCTCCAACATCCGACCAAAATGTCGTTCGACTGTGAGAGCTGTTCGTCTTGCTAATTGATGACACTCTTCTATAATTATATGTGTTCCTTCTGCTCCAAATAACGATTCTAAAAACGGAGCCAGCTCTTTTGCCTGTCCCCCACCATGTAGATTAGAGGTAGCTGAGTGAAGTGGACCGATTCGAACTCCCATACCGGTCACGTCCCAAACTCCTGTTTGTTCCTTCTGAATGAGCAAACGGACATCTACTGATCTCTTTGGTATCAGGTCTAATTGCAAGCCTTGCTGTACAATCCATTTATCCTTTTTTCTCCATTTAGTAAGCCATTTGTTTGTCTCAAGAAGTGTTTTACACGTCGTTCTGATTTTCTTTCGCTGATCATCTCTTCCTACCAGGTGATAATGATTCTCTGCACGTTCTACCTTTACGATCCCCCTGCCACCTGTACCATTGCTTGGCTTAATATAGACATGGGAGTACCTTTCTAGTAGTTGCTTTAATCTCTTTTCTGTATACAAATAGGTTTCTGGTAGCCACTGCTCCATAGTAGGCTCTGTGGACAAGATCTGGTGTACCTTCCATTTGTTAGCCAGTCGGTGATTTGCATAATACATATGATTTCGTTTACGAAAATCTACATACTTCTTAAAAGCTTGATCAGATCGATAACGATAACGATCAATCACTACATCCGGCCAAGGAAAGCGTTTGGAGAGCCAGCCTTTTTCACGGGACCAAAAAAATCCTTGCACTAGTTTGGCTTTATCATCTACATCTTGTGGGGAAAACAGATAAAGAACCACTCCGAGTCGCTTTGAAGCACGGTGTAGCCTTTTAAAATAGCCAGGTTCTGCAAACGTCCGTCCAGATCGCCAGGTTAACACACCGATGATGGGTTTTGTCATACCATCGCCCTTTCATGTGATTTCTAGGCATTGTATTCACTATACGGACATTCGTTTCCTGACTTACAGCTTTTCCTAATCTTTGTGGTAAAAAGGACGGCTTTATTTGGTTTACAATCGTTTCTTTAGTTCCTGTAAATCCTGTGGTAGTTTTGCTGTGACCTCCACATGCTGCTCCCCGAATGGATGGATAAATTGAAGTTTGGCTGCATGTAATGCTTGTCTGTTTTGAAGGGCCTGTTTTTTTCTAGCTCCATACAAAATATCTCCGAGCAATGGATATCCCATATAAGCTAAATGAACACGAATCTGATGCGTCCGTCCTGTTTCAAGACGACAGGATACTTGTGTAGCATCACGATAGCGTTCAATCACATTAAAATGAGTAACAGCCCGGTCACCCTGTGGAGAAACTCGCCTTCTCGTTGCATGATGGCGATCTTTTCCTATAGGCGCCTCTATTTTTCCTTGCTCTTCTTGCATAATCCCTTCTACAAAAGCGATGTACTGGCGAGAAATATCCCGTCTTTCCAGTCTCTCAGCAAGCATAGCTCCAGCGAGTGGATGTTTAGCATACATCACCAATCCCGAAGTATCTTGATCCAATCGATGAATATGCCGAACCTTGTTCTTGATGTTCTGTTCTTTAAAATAACCAGCTACCCAATGGTCCAATGTCTCATGGTGAGTAGGTTCAGTAGGATGTAAAAGCAACCCGGCTGGTTTATCTACGATCAGTACATGATCGTCTTCATACGCAATTTGTAACCGTCCCTTGACTGGCTCAAGCCCCAACTCCTCTTCTTGACATACGCGCATAGCAATCAGTTGCCCGCTTATTGTTTTTTGGACTTGAGTTGCTGGCTGGCCGTTGACTACAATCTCTTTGTTTTGAAATAAAAGATGCGCCGTTTTTTTCGGAAATCCCCATCTTTTTCGAAGTAAGTCTCCAAAAGAAAGAGCAGCCTCTTGTTCACCTAGCGTGCCAAGAAGCCACTCTCCCTCTCTATTCATTGAAATCATGTCGTACTTCCTTTCCATGAAAACCATCTATCGGGATGATTCGTGCATATATGCACATGCGATCCTAATTGAGCTAACTCTCGCATATGCTCTGGATCATCTACTGTCCAAGCTATGATATGATAACCCCAATCCTTTGCTTGTTGCACAATCTCTTGGGTCAAATAAGGATACGCGAGCGATAATACATCGGCTCCTATATGCTGGGCTTGTTCGTGTAATAAAAGTGGCATACCATAAATCAACGGTCCCACCTGCAAACGTGGTGCCAATCTTTTTACATGATAGACGCTCTGATGTTGAAATGAAGTAATGATCACATGTTCTTCCATATCATACTGTTCAATTAAACGGATCACTTTTTCTTCCAGCACCTGTTCCTTGCTTGCCATCATCTGCTTTAGCTCAATATTAAGCCATTTTTTCTCGCGATTGGCAATGAGCACTTCTTCCAAGGAGGGGATCGTCTCGCCGACAAATTGATCGTTGAACCAACTGCCCGCATCCAGAGAACGCAACTCAGCAAACGTATGATCTTTAACCCATCCAGTTCCATTTGTGGTACGTTCCAACGAATAATCGTGAATAACCACAGGAATTAGGTCCCTCGTTAGCTGAACGTCAAATTCGATCCCATCTATCTCCGGGTGTTCCAGTGCCATTCGGATAGACGCCAATGTATTTTCTGGAGCAATTCCTGACCAACCTCGATGCGCGATGCATACATTGCTTCGCAAGCTGAACCCTCCTTGAAAGAACTCCCTGTTGTTCTTTATTTGTTTATAGATATGAGCGTTTCCAACAAAATCTGCTCAGAATGTTTTCAGAAGTTATGTGCCTGTACGTTTTGAAGAGCGATTCTTTCATTAAAGTTCCGCACTAATTTGCACAGAACGATCTAAAAATTGCTCGATCTCTTCACGACTTTTAGCTAGTTTGCTTACAAAACGTATGACTTCCTTGCCGTTCTTGAACGTAACAAAGCTAGGGATACCCATGATCTCTAGTTGTTGGGACAGTTCAGGAAGGTCATCACGGTTAACTGCTATCATATCCACTTTCTCTTTATACGCTTCCTCTAATTCGGGCATAAACGGATCAATCCGAAAGCAGTCAGGGCACCAAGTTGTATAAAATTTAACAACAACCGGTTTGGAAGAACGGATGGCTTCTTGGAATGCTTCTTCTGTTTTAATCTCTCTCATGTGTGTATCCTTCCTTTCCATGCATGTTTTGTTGTTAGTGTAACACACCTGCCACTTTTTTGTCTCTACATGAGGTTTAGTGAGTACTGCTTCCCTGCTAAAGCTATCTCTTCACGTAATGCTAGCATTGGGGTAGATAAGTGCTTATCTTTATGGGATGCAACTACCAAGGTTCGATTAGGGTGCGTTGATAGATGCACATAGGTTGGACAGACGTTACCGTTCATCGCTCCTGTAATCATATGAGGAGCGAAAGAAACCCCCATACCCGATGCTACCAATGCTTGCACCGTCTGGATATTTGAGCTTTCAAACACGACCTTAGGCATAAATCCAGCCTGCTCGCACAATGACAATGAGATCGTGCGAAATCCTTGCCCTTCTTTTAATAAAATAAATGGTTCATCTGCCAATGCCTTTAAATCGACAACCTGCTCCTTCGCAAATGGATGTTGAGGTGGTACAGACAAATAAATTTCCTCTTGTAATACCGTAGTTGTTAATAATGCAGGATGTTGTATAGGCATTGTTAGCAGGCTCATATCTAACTTACCATGAACCAGCATCTGTTCTAGATTACTCGATGTTTCTTCTATTAAAGTAACCTCGATGCGAGGATAGCGCTTGGTAAAGGCTGAAAAAGCTTCGGGTAACACAAATGCCCCTGTGATCGGTAGGCTACCCACGACGATTCGCCCAGCGTTCCCTTCTGCAAATTGATACATTTCACGTTCTAAGGCATCTGCTTTCACAATAAGTTCAGTGGCTAACTGTATAAATCGATTACCTGCATCCGTTAACTCAACTCGTTGTGGCAATCGGTGAAACAAAAGAATTCCCCACTCACGCTCTAATTTTGCAATTTGTTGACTAAGCGATGGTTGTGCTAAATGGAGTTTCTCCGCTGCACGGGAGAAACTTTTTTCTTGAGCTACCATCATCACGTAACGTATTTGTCGCAATTCCATCTATATCTCCGCCTGTTCTTTGTTTCTATGCTTATAGGTAATTCCTATCGATTCTATAATCATTATATCTTTGTGCTATTTCTTTATCCATGGTACAACTAACAAAAGCAGGAACGCGATAAAATGTGAAGGAGCGGAAGTCCGATGAAAGCACGCACACTATTTGAAAAAATCTGGGATCAGCACGTCATTTACGAAGAAACAGGAAAACCTAGCTTATTATATATCGATCTACATCTAGTTCATGAAGTAACATCCCCACAGGCTTTTGAAGGATTACGTCTGGCTAATCGAAAAGTGCGCCGCCCCGATCTTACTTTTGCAACAATGGATCACAACGTACCTACGAAGAACCGCTACCTTGTAGAAGATCCAATCTCACTTACACAGATGGAGACCTTAACAAATAACTGTCGAGATTTTGGCGTACCACTTGCAGATTTAGACAGCCCTGATCAAGGAATTGTGCACGTTATTGGACCAGAACTTGGATTAACTCATCCTGGGAAAACAATCGTTTGTGGAGATAGTCATACCTCTACACATGGAGCTTTTGGTGCTCTTGCTTTTGGAATCGGAACCAGTGAGGTAGAACATGTGTTAGCAACACAATGCTTACAGCAAGCAAAACCAAAAACAATGGAAGTACATGTAAAAGGTCCAATGCCGCTAGGTGTCTCTGCAAAAGATTTAATTTTAGCTATTATCGCAAAATTCGGTACTGACTTTGCCACAGGTTATGTTGTTGAATATACGGGGGAAGCTATCCGTCATTTAACTATGGAAGAACGGATGACAGTTTGTAATATGTCCATTGAAGCAGGTGCACGTGCAGGCTTAATCGCTCCAGATGACACTACTTTTGCTTACCTGAAAGGTCGACGTCATGTCCCTCAGGGAGAGGCTTTCGAACAAGCTGTTGCTGCATGGAAAGAGTTAGTAACGGATGAAGGTGCCGTATATGATGCTTACGTTGACCTCCAAGCGAGCGATATTGAGCCACAGGTTACCTGGGGAACTAGTCCAGGAATGGGTACTGGTATTACTAGAAACGTCCCTCATCCCGAAGAATTTGTTAGCCAAACCGATCAAAAGGCAGCACGAGACGCCCTTACTTATATGGGGTTATCTGCAGGTACTCCCATGACCGACATCACTATCGATCGTGTGTTTATTGGCTCCTGTACAAACGGACGGATTGAAGATTTGCGCCGTGCCGCTGCTGTAGCTAAAGGTCGCAAGGTATCTTCTCAAGTCAATGCCATGGTTGTACCGGGGTCACAAGCAGTTAAAGAACGTGCTGAACAGGAAGGGTTACACCATATTTTCACCGAGGCTGGCTTTGAGTGGCGAGAATCAGGTTGTTCCATGTGTCTTGCGATGAACCCAGATATTTTGTCACCAGGTGAGCGTTGCGCCTCCACTTCTAACCGTAACTTTGAAGGACGTCAAGGACGTGATGGACGAACCCATTTAGTTAGTCCTGAAATGGCTGTTGCCGCTGCTGTCGCAGGTAGGTTCGTTGATGTCCGAGAGTGGCTGAACACTGCTGCTGTGGTGTAAGTATGCATAGCAAGACTTAGGGGCTTTTGCAATCTATCAGATTGTATTTGGATAAGGATGATTACATGTACTCAGCACATGTAATCTCTTGTCAAAAAAGCATGGGCACTACCCCTACATTTAAAAGGAGGCACTATCTATGGAACCCTTTGTAAAAGTGACTGGCTTGGCCGCTCCTGTCGATCGGGCCAATATCGATACAGATGCTATTATCCCCAAACAATTTTTAAAACGAATTGAACGTACAGGCTTTGGACAATTCTTGTTTTATGAATGGCGCTTTACTATTGAAGGCGAGCGAATTGATTCATTTGTCCTCCATCAGCCGCGTTATGAAGGAGCAACTATCCTCCTTGCACGTAATAACTTTGGGTGTGGTTCCTCACGCGAGCATGCACCTTGGGCTTTATTAGATTTTGGATTTCGAGTAATCATTGCCCCTTCCTTTGCAGATATCTTTTATAATAACTGCTTTAAGAATGGAATTTTGCCAATTAAACTGACAGAGGAACAAGTAGAGGAATTATTTACACGTACGGAGTCTACGGAGGGTTATACATTAACAATTGATCTAGAACGTCAGGTAGTGGAGGATGGCAACGGTCTCTCCTATCCTTTCGAAGTAGATACTTATCGCAGGTATTGCCTGTTACATGGTTTAGACGACATTGGAATTACCCTACAACAAGAAGATAAGATTGTGGCTTATGAACAGAAAATGACAGTATGGTAAGAGGAATATAATTGGAATAAAGAGGAAAGGGGTTCACTATCAGGTGACCCCTTTTTTCATTACTATAAGTTTTATTATCGTATGAGGAATCTAATCTTTTTTTATGCCATCATTAATTTTTCAATATACCTAAATATTCTTTCCAAGGCCCACCGTCCGCCCTGTATCTCTCGGCCATTACCCGTACAATTTGAGCAATGTGTGTTAAATCATGAACAACCCAAGTAGAAAGCATTTCTCTTACCTTTACTACACCAAAAGCGGGGTGTGATCCAGTCAATTCAAGATGGAATTCAGATTCAAATAAAGCCTTAAGTTTGATTATATTTTGTGTTCTAATCGTTTTAAATTCAAGTAACTTTTGTTCAAGCGATCTTTCAGACCTTTCATTTAAGTGAGAATAACGATCAAATGGAGGAAAGACTTTACTTTCCCCTTCCTGAAGAATAATTTCTAACCTTGGAATCCAATTATTTTTCTCTCCTTCAATAAGGTGCTCAATCACTTCAGAGACATTCCAGGTTCCTTCGCCTTCGTTGCATAGTAACCACCTATCAGATAGACCAGATAAAAAATACTCCAACGTTTGTGGTGTACGCTCCAGAACCTCAATAGCTTCTTCCATATTAAAATTCATATAACTGCTCCTTTCTGCGATTAATCCCGAGGTACCCTTCGAACAATCTCCTTTTGTTCAGAGAAAATAAAGTTATAGATAAAGCTCTTTGTAATCACACAACTTTTTTGAGGTCATGATAATAGAGGAAAAGACTTGTCATTACGTAAGAAAAGTTATGGTCCCCATGTCGGTAAAATTGTAAGGAGGGGTAATGTGATCGACCTTTTTCAGGAATTTTCAATCTCATTCTGCAAGACTTATTAATTGAGCGTGGCAATATGGAGGCACCTCACGAAACGCAAAAAATCGTACCTCAAACAATTTATTGTAGAAAAAACCGGACCTCCTTTACTCTATAAGAGAATCCGGTTTTCGTAATCAAAGGTAGTGCAAGTTCAATCAACGTACTCGTTTCATTTAGTCTTTTCTCCTCCAAACTCCCCCTGAACAGTGTATGAACCCACTCTCTGTATAGAATGCAGTGTGTTTCGAATCATAGGTCAAAGTAACAATCTCTAATCCGATTCGCTCCGCCTCTTCAAGTAATTTCTTTACTAAAGCTTGACCGAGTCCTTTCTTCTGAAAATGCGGATGCACAATAATGTCTTCCATATAGCCATGCTGCAACCCCATTCCAGCAATATAGCCAAATGCTATAAGCTCATTTTTTGTATCTCTGAGTCCAGCCCAAAAGTTGCAACGCTCAAATAAAGTTGGGTAATCAGAATGCCTTCCGTCCCACCCCACCAGTTCTCTTAAAGCTGGAACTTCGTGCGACTCTATTGGCAGATTAATTATTATCTCCTTTTTCAGTTGACTATCCCCTTTGTTTATTCATCTTAGCTATCGTTGTTCATCATAAAGATACTGCCCAATAGCCTAACAAGACAAGCGTCTTCCTCGTACGGCCATGTAATGCTGAGCTATGTATCCCTCCCTATAGCCATTCGTATTGATTGAACCCATTGAACCCTGTTTCTGATCGGCTGTCTGTTTTACTATCACTTCGAAATATTTAGTTCCATATTTATACTGAATATTCAGGCTGTCGAGAAACCTCCTCTCCGAATTTCACGGATTGGGTAGAAAGAATTTGGTCTTCCAGAATCGTTTCTAAGGCGTTTTTCGATGGTGGGTAGACATATTTGTACCCCCTAAAAACAGATGAAAAGCTCCCTTTTTAGCGAAAGGGGACTTTCTCAACACTCTGAAGAAGCTTGCGCTTCTCCTTTGCAGGATTCCAAAGCCAAGTAGCTAGTTTTTTTAATTCATAGAAGCAAAAACAAGCATCACCTGTATGGTCACTTTTTTAATCCCTCGTAAAGTGGTCCATCTCAAGCCATACTTTTCCTTTAAATCTGCAAATACTCGTTCAATCGTTTCTTTTTTTCTTGAATAGATTTCTTTATTTTTTGGCAGGGACAAGTTCATCGGACAAAACAACGGACAGTTGGTAACGGCCTTCTGCATCTTGTCTTTTTAACAAGAAACTCACTCCTTTCTGTTCTATTCATACATTCAACAAAAAAGCGTGCAGACCTCGATACCTTTCAGTATTTTGTCCACAGTCTGAAGGGGGGTTATAGATATTTAAATATATTTATTAAAACGAAATTTGGTATCATATGTGAATTATTTCACAACATACTCTTTATTTTTTTGTATAATTAATTTGCAGTGCGAAAGAAGAAAGAATTGGGATAATTTCCGATTATTTCTTCGAAATAATTTAAGAGGAGTGAATTGTATGAAACTAAAAAGTATATTTAAATGTGTCACAATTACCGCAGTATTATCCCAGATTGCTGTATATCCAGTAACATCTTATGCAGTAAGCAACATTGAACAGAATTCTGACAATAAGAAAATAACGGAAGAAAAAAGCGATATGTTAGAAAATGGTTCACTATTAAATGTTCATGAATCCTCTGTAAAAGCAGCCTATTCTTCTAATGTTACTAATGTTGACGAACAGATGAACAAAATTTCTGATTTTTATTATCAGAATAACCTTGCATGGAAAGAAATCTCTACTTACTATTTGGTAGACCAATTAAAAGAAAAAAAGACTACTATGTCCTTAGATCTTAACGCCTCTGATATAAATAACTTAACATATAATGACTTACAACCAGAATATATAGGTGAAAACGAATTTGAAAATAAAACGGATCAGGAACAAACATTTACTACAGCACCCTATTCTCATACAGTTACAGACACTGTAAGTTCTACTGTTACGAATGGATTTAAAATCGGAGGTAGTGGAGATACTATTTTCAAAATTCCTATTTTATTAAAAGATGGAATAAAACTGAGTGCAGAATTCAATTCAGCTACAAGTACAACAAATACAACTACAGATACGAAGACTCTTACAGCTCCTTCTCAAAACATCAAGGTACCAGCCGGTAAAACCTACAAGGTGGAAGTAAACCTACAAAAGAAGAACTTCGCAGGAGATATAGACTTCACTGGAAAAGCAACCAATGTAAATTCAAAATTAACAGTAAATGCAGCATATGTTGGTCCTGGATTCCCTCGACTTGATAAAGAGCAGTCCTTCACATATGCTACAGCAGACATGTGGAAAGATTTAACGAATGATCAACGAAATCAAATTACCGGAATCTCCTTTGATAATAATAAGAATTTAACACTTAATGGTAAAGCAAAAATAGAGGGTATTTATGGAAGTAAATTACAAGTGAGTGTTTATGATATTACAAATAATGCTCATAGATTAGTACAAGTATTCTAATAAACTCACCTCTTATTTGATTACAAATGTACATTTATTTATAGTCAGAAAATGTTAAGCTTAAACAAACTCTCCTTATATCAGTAGCAAAAGAAGAGTTTGTCCACAGTCCGAAAGCACCCAATAAGGTGCTTTCGGACTCATCTACCAAGTAATTTTCTTAAAATCGCAATTATAATAGTACCTCCTACAAATAAAGCCACTGCATAAATGCCAAATGACCATGGCATAAACGCTCCTGCTGTCAAATACTTGCTGTACGTAATGCCCTATACAACAAAAGCGCATATATTTTAAAGCCTTTCGCCGATCTTTACTCCTTTCCAAGTATAGTGTTGTTCTGAGTTCGGAAAACGATACAATTTTACCTCAACCTTAACCTTTTTCTCATGCTTATCAAAATAAAAATCTGCTTCAGCTTTCGGATTCACATGACTACTTCTAAAATACCAAATGCCGCGCCGTAAATACGCTAATAAAGGCCCGGCTTGTAACCACTCTCCGGTAATGTAAATTATCGGGGGTTCTTTTTTAGGATTTTGATGCCTGAACCACGCAAAACCATTAATTCTATACTGATGCGGCTGTACATTTGTGTATATATGAGTTTCGAATTTTAGAATGTCTCCCCCTCCTGTTTTGTAGAATCCATCAATGTTCAATTGATTTGGATTGGATGCAAATCGATACATATCTACTCTCCTTCATAACAGGCGTGAATAAATTTATCCATTCCAAAATATGCGAAATGAAAAGAGTAGGAGTTTGTCTATTTGCTGAAAGTGTCGCCTATTTAAAACAAAAAGCCACCCGATTATCGAGTAGCTTTGTTCGTCTATTGAGTTTAATTTATATACTCTGTGTATACATTGTAATCATGTCTAAAATCCGAGTCTCTTGCCCCAGCGCTGACACATATATAGTATTTTTTCCCTGCTTTAACATCAAATTGTAAAACCTCTCCTGGATCTTCTGTCGTTGCTCCAGATAACCTACTTGGGCCGCGTTTCCCTTCATCATACACTCGTACTCGAAAAATATTCATATCCCCTTTACTATAAGCAAAGACTAAACTAACTTTACCCGAGCGCGTAGGGGTAAATGTATACCAGTCATCTCTATCTCTAACCTTATCCATAGGCAATTCCCCGTTTATTTGCCCACCTATCATATATGGATTAGCTTGTTCCGGTTCATCATTTGGTTCGCGTTCATAGAATATCGCTGACAACGTATTTACTTCTGTCGCTTCTGCTATTTCTGTTGCTTCAATTTTCTCTGTAGCCAATGCGGATGAGGAAATACTTGTAACTAGAGCTAATGTTAAAAAACTAAAAATTACTTTTTTCATGTAAAGCACCTCCAAGTATTTTATACGCAAACATACCAAATATATACTTTTTTACAATATTTTTCAATACATTGATATTTTTTAATATATTTTAATTTTTATATCTTTCATGCGACAATCTACAACATTTGATGGATAATAGGTAGGCCACTTTGTTTAATTAAGTCGTTGCTCTAGCTTTAATTTAAGATCGTAATGCCCTGAATCATCCTCATAGGTAGCAAATTCATAGTTTTGATAATCAAGAGCGCTAATGATTAATTCAATTTCTTTATCACTTAAAGAAACACTTTTCAATTCAGCACCTCCCATCGTTTTACCCTTCTACATATAGGTGGCTTTTGCATGACAAAAAAGAGCCACTCATCAAGAGTGACTTCTTCCTTATATGACATACTTAAAACAAACGTACATACCGCCCAAGATGCTTATTCTTATAGCGATCCTGCCAATGTTATCAGGAAACCGTGAGGTTAGGATAGCTGCTATAAAACCTGGTATAGCCAAGCATAATATCACTTTAACAAGCATCCCGAACACTGGCCACATGTTTACACTAAAATCCAAATCTTCCACAACCTTTCGTCCCAGTTAAAGTACAAAAGGCTAAAATATTTGTCAAGCATGAATAGAAAAATCCACCCGATTTATAAGGTAGCCGTTTTATCCTTCTACTTATAAGTGGCTTTTGCATGACAAAAAGCCTATCCGAAAACGAATAAGCTTCAAAGTTCTTCACATACCTAAGGATATTTACCCTTTATCATGTTATACTTGTAAAAATTGGTATATACGGAGGAGAATCCTATATGAAAGTAAGATCAGTTGGGTTATTTACGCTTATTCTTTTAGGTGTTCTTAATTACTTTGCAGCTTCTTCATCTATAGAAGAACCTACCTTTGGAACAGGTACACCTCCTGAATATTTATCCATACAAGATTTAGATAATATTACGTTTGAAGACTATAGCAGCAAAACAAAGACCATAAAAATACCAATCAAATCTATACCAGAATTTAATGAGATTTACTCAGAATTAGAAGATGATAAACAAAAAAAAGCTGAACTGGGTGTTGCTACACGTGGAATGATCCTCTCAGAAAATAAGGATGCAACCTATTTACTCCTAAAATATCAATGTGGAGTTAAGCTTTGTGACTCTCTTTTACTAAAAAAAGAGAATGAAAAAATCACAACACTACCCATAAATGAAAAATTCCTTTTTGCAGATTATCAATTTTCATCAAATGAAAAATCTTTAGCTCTTTCCTATATTACTATTCATTATGTAGACTTCCATAATAGTGACAAGGTATATAAAACATACACTGTCTATATAGTTGATCTGCCCACTTTCAAAATTAAGAAAACCTTAGAGATGAAGCAGGAACCAAATTTTAGTAAGCTTTTAAACTAAAGAATGGGGGATTATTCCCCCATTCTCACTTTTAAAATGAACTACTGTAATTTAATGACCCATACCCAAAATCACTGATATCATAACGCTTATCTCCATAATATCCGTAGCCTTGTTTGATTAGGGATCGTCTTTTAAATTGGTGAGCTGCATCATCTGGAATAAAATCTAAAATAATACTCAAGCGATCTTCATCTGGCATAGACCTATTATCATGCGCTTTACGATACTCGTCTTCTTTTTCTCGAATTTCACGCAAAATTCGTTGCATATTATTAAAACTCCAACTTTGAATCACGTGATCAAAAACAAAAGTAAGACCTTGTGTTGAAATAATACCAAATGAATCACAAAAACCTTCAACTCGATTAACAAAATCCATCGCCACATCTTCCTGACACTTTTGATTATTTCTACTTCTTCCCATCTCCATGAATGACTTCTCCCATTCCTTTATTACTACTCCACGATTGGAAATACTTGCTCCCCATTGAACCTGTTGTCTAAAACCGTACTCAAAAACTACTTTTTTAAGGATATCTCCTTTTTCTTTTCCGAAAATAGAGTAGAATTCTTTTTCATGATATGAAATATATTGTTTTAAAACTGGTTGAAGAGTTCTCTGTCCAAAGTTAAATTGAATAATACAAAAGAGATACCCTGACCATCAAAGTTACCAGCCAAGTTTGAGTAGCCATAATGACCCTCAAAAAACCCTGAATGTTGTAGTAAGTCACGTACTAAATAGCTTGCAATTGCCATTACTTCACGCCCTTTATCATATTTTGGCAGCATAAAATCCCACCATACAGGGAGGGAGTGAGTTAGTTATGAACTCACCTAAATTAGTTCCCTGTGTGCTGGGCATAAAAAGGTTATCCGATTTATCGAGCAACCTATTTATTTAGTAGTTTGATTTTCATGTATGTATCCCACCTTGATGTAAAATAAAAAAGCACCGCGTGGGTGCCTTATTATCTTTTAAATATTTTTTTGTATTTTTTATAATCCAATCGAAGTTTTTTTATCCTTTTTTTCTTTTCGGATTTTTCCATAAATCCGTTTGATCGCACTTTTTGGATTTGTTTCTTGAGTTCCTTCCTTTTTTCTTTTCTCCTTTTTTGAGTGGTTTGGTGGTAGTCTTGAAATAATTTACCATATGTATTAACTGCCGATTCTATAAACTTTTTCAACGAATTGTAAGCATCGTACAACTCCTCTTCGGATTGTATGGTTTGATATTTCATTTCGACGTTATACCATAATTTTAAATCGTTATATTCGACTAGATAAACTTTATCATAGATCAACTTAGATGTCTGAGAAAAAACATTATTCCAGACTTTCGTATCACATTCAAGCGTCTTAAAAGTAATTAGTTCTCCATCGTCAAATTCTAGATCCTCAAAACGCCATTCAACCCTTAATTGATTATTATACTTCAAAAAATAATAAATAACTGATTGTATAATTCGAATAATTGCTTTTCTTGAAGCTGTTTTTTTGCTTTAACGTTATCAACAAACTTGTCCTTTAAGTATCCTACAAGAATAGACAATACTACAGTGAATATTGGAATAATAACTACAGAATATTTCATTAACAATTCCATCAATCTCATCCCTCCTATTACATTTTCTAACGGAATAGGAGGGATGTCCATAATAATTATATCCCACTTAATTCGGCAGGGGACTCCGCCGCGATCCACTCCTTTAGCCCGCTACCGAACTTGTTGAGATTTAGGCTGGTAATCTGATTAAATAATCCAAGCATATTAATGTATTTAACCATTTACTAAATAGAGGATTTAATTAATCAAAATACGAGGTGAAGATATGAAAAAGAAAAACTTAAAAAGAATAATTAAGCAAGTACAGTACCCAATTCCACCTTATGTACCCTATTACGAAGATTATCGAACCTGGAAGAGACATGAATGTAAAAGACGCTACGAAGCCTGCATAAGATACTGTCGACAAATAGAGGGTATGACTCATACAGAGGCTAGTATATATGCTATTGATATCTGCCTAGATAACTGCATTGATGAATATTCAAATTGTTTAATTGAACATCCATGATATCTCTTTTATTTTTGGGCTAATAAAGGCCTTATTTCTAAACAACCAGGAGTGGAGTATTCGTGATGAGTGTCACGGGACAGAGGGCAAGTGACTAATAGCCATTCTTGCAAAAGATACTCCTCTGTCCGGTGCATCTCATTTATAAGAGCGGTCTACAAACTTCGAGAGGGGCGCCAAGCTTGTTCAACCGCTTCAGCTAAACAAATCTATAATCTATCAATTCCCCGCTACAACCGTCGCAGACCAGCGCGTTCAGACTCCGAATGCCCCCTCTCGTTTGGCAAGCATTCATCATCATCCATAGATTACTTCGAGTACGTCGTTGATAAGGGATAGGCGCTTCTCCCAAGGACACGTGTTCGTGTTCTTAATACAAGAGTACCGATTTCGCCTTTTAAAAACGTCCAGCATTTTATCCCTATTTTTATCCATGTTTTTTTCCTACTTTTTGTCGGGTTTTTATTTTTTTGACCTTCGAACCAAAAACAAAAACCACCTTCAAGGCGGTTTTTGTTACTACAGTATTCAGCTATCGAACCCGTTCAGCAGCCATAGCATTTGCTTTTGTTTCATGAACAGTACCATATGGATGTTCAGGCGGAGCATAGATAACGTAAATTTTAAGTTGCTTATTACCCGTATTGGTTACATTGTGCCATTTTCCAGCAGGTATCATAATTGCATAGTCATCATAGGCCATTTCTTGAAAATCTAATTTATCTTTGCTATCCCCCATTTGAACAAGTCCCTGACCTTCTTCAATACGTATGAATTGATCAGTTGTTGGATGAACTTCTAAACCGATGTCATCTCCAACATTTATACTCATCAGAGTCACTTGAAAGTGTTTCCCTGTCCATAAAGCGGTGCGGTAAGTATTGTTTTGCTTAGTAGCTTTGTCAATATTCACTACAAATGGTGTTGGTCCATAATCTTTTAAAATGATGTTTCTAAAATAAGGATTCCAGTTGTTATTCCAATTGTAATAATGAGGATTCCAATTATAACTCCAATTGTTGTTATTCCAGTTGTTATGCATTGGATTATGCCATTGATAGTGATGGGATGATCTAGGGTACATTTTCATTCTCCTCCCATGATTTCATGATTTACCTTTTATCCTATGCAGTTGCCTATTTATAGGAATGCAAAATGGGCAATAATGGGCAGGAGCCTGTGGCCTAATAAAACGATGACAATACAAAATGTCAAACAATTGATGTCCACTTTTTTCCCCGCATGTCTTCATAGTTATTGAAGCAAAACGTAACAACTTAAATTTTTTCGATGGCTTTAGGAACTCAACATAACACTCTGAAATAATAAGGGCAACAGCGTCTGGTATAATGAAATAAAAATCGGCACTAAAATGATACCGAGTGCCGTAGCAATTTGAGAGATTGCCTCTCCTTTTTTGATGTAGTATTGATCCTTTGTTAGCCCTAAATCTAAGTAAACATTTATGTCATTTACTCTTATTGGACTGAGGTATTTTTCCTCAATGATTTTCCGTTCTACTTCATCTAGCTAATACTGTAAGGCTCGTTCGATTTGTTGTGCCTTCAAGTTCTTTGCCATCTCTGTTGGATTAAGACGCGGTAACAGTTGCACAATCCCGTTTTCGGCTTTCTCTTTCTGATTCTTTACAACAACCCGTAATGCTTTGTATTTTTTACTCTCTAGCAACACTTTTCTAACTGCTTTCTCATCTACAGGTGGAAACATAGCTAATTGCTCGTGCATTGTGTTCATCAATCATTCCCCCTCACCATCTGCTCATGGTATAACAGCTTCACAAACACATGTTCCTCATGATGAAGGGACTTATTTTATTTCTCCACATAATGCTTAAATAAAATTTTAAAAGATGACACATGTTAAATGATATCGAGTGGATCAGATAACTATTGGATAAAGTAGTGATTAATGATGAATCGAATTTCCCTTCTTTTTCGAGGCATTGCAACTATTTTTCTCATTTTGATCATGTTTGAACTAAATGGTTTCCAGCCTGTTTATGCCGGTCTATCGCTACCGATTGTAGTTGATCAAGGAATCTATTGCATTGACATTCACCCTCTGCAACACCAATTAATTGTTCGGAAACATGGTCAAAAAATAAAAATATATCCTATCGCTGTTGGTAATCCGTCCACCCCTACACCTGTTGGTGAGTACAAGGTTATATACAAAGGAAAAAACTGGGGACCCTCTTTTGGACCGCGGTGGCTAGGTTTAAATGTTCCCTGGGGAATTTATGGCATACATGGCACGAACAAGCCATATTCCATCGGACAGCATCTGAGCCACGGTTGTATCCGAATGCGCAACAGAGACATTCTAGAATTATTCGATATAATTCCACTCGGAACAAAAGTTACGATTTACGGGCATATATTAGGGGACCCGAATCAAAATCCAAGAGATTTAGCCGAAGGTGATGTTGGTGGCGATGTACAACTGATTCAATCCCGTTTGAAAAGCGCCGGATACTTTAATGGGAAATGTGATGGCAAGTTTCGCTCAAATACCACTGCTGCACTAAAAAAGTTTCAACGCGACCGTCATTTGACACAGAACGGTGTCGTCTCAATTAAAGTTTACGAAGAACTAGGATTGCTGGAGTAATGAACAAGGAGAGGTCATTACTCCAGCTTGTCTTTAACTTTTACCTAAACCCTTTTAATATGGTGTGTCGATATCCCTCCCCATTACCTCCGTTACCAGTGTTGCAATGATCTGTTGTTCGGTATTGCGCTTCCTACTAAACAAAAATGACTAGTTCGTCATTTTCTTCGTCAATCACCGCAACTCAAGGGACTGTTTTCAACTTTATCTTTGCTGTCATTAATTCAATCCCTAAAAGAGTAGTCTGTATATTTATATCCAATTAGCTTTTAGTATTTTGGGGATGAAAACGTTAAATATGGCATCTTTTTTTGTTCCAAATGATCGGTAATTGTGTTTCCCCCCTGAGAAACTCAAAGTTTACTTTTTGTAAAACTACATTCCCTCACCAGAAGAGGAAAAGAAACCTTTTCATAATGTGAATCATCTTTTGGATCGTACCAATACAATCCCTTATCCTTTCACCCCAAGCACTCTACAACTTTCTCGTCAATCTTTCTGTTCATTGGCTTCCTTCTCTTAACTATCAGGATCACTACATAGATTATTAAATAACGAAGGTCAACAGCCAATCGGAGGTTTTTTTATGGTTAACAATGTTGTTGCTTTACTTGACATAGCTGGTAGAACATTCTTTAGCTTTTTGACTCTGTTACTGTTAACGAGAATTTTAGGTAAAAAACAACTTAGTCATCTTACTTTCTTTAATTACGTTACTGGAATTACAATTGGATCAATGGCAGCATCTTCTGCATTCGACAAACACATCAACTTTATTGAAGCTATTTTTTCACTTATCATGTGGTCCTTACTAACTATTCTTGTTGAGTACATTAGTCTAAAATCGAACAAAGCAAGAGTTATACTTGATGGTCAACCCACAATCCTTATTAAAAAAGGAAAAATTATGGCAGACGCTTTAGCCCGGGTTCGGATGAACATGGATGACCTGAGCATGTTGTTGCGTGAAGAACATGTATTTTCAATTAAGGATGTTGCATATGCCATTTTAGAACCTAACGGTCGTCTAAGTGTAATGAAAACAAAGGGCGCTACTAGTGTAACGAGAGAAGATTTGAAGATAAAGAAGGCAGAGGTAACCATTTTCCCTTCAGAATTAATCGTAGATGGTCAGATTGTGGAGAAGAATCTGAAAGAATTTAACCTCAATAAAAAATGGCTACTTCAAGAATTAGACAAGCAAGGGATTACCTCATTAAAGGATGTGGTTTTTGCTGAACTCCAAGAAGATGGTTGTAATTATTGATAAAAAAGGAAACACTCATGAGTATAATTAGTTTTGCTTTGCAGTCTTTTATTGTGATAAACCTTATTTGAATTTCTGTTCAATCCACCTCATCACCTTGGTTACCAAAGTTCCCATGATCTGCTGTTCAATCAGAGTGCTTCCTCCCTGAGAAATTCAGGTTTACTTTTTGTAATTATTTGGACTTTTAGCTTCTATGCATGTGTGCATGACCACTTGGTTACCTTTTTTAGACAATGGATTTTTAATAGACATGATCTCCCTCCACATACGGCGTAATATCCCCACCTTTAGATTATCTAGAGACCCCCATAACATACCTCTAGCTTTACATACATATTCTGGACTATATAAGGGAGGGGACGACGTGAATAACGATACTCGAGAGAATATTTTGTTTGAGCACCGATTCTGGCTACAAATTCTGGGGGATCATTCCCGGTTTATTTTTGAATCATTAGCTCCGAAAGAGCAAGCAGAGATCGAGCGAGCCAACTACTTTATCCACACATTTGACAGATTATTGGAATATGCACGCAATAATCTGTCTGCTGAAGAAATCAATACGCTCAACCAACAGGCAAACAGTGAAACGCAAAACTTACGCCAGTTTAAGCTTCATCTTCTAGAACGACATCTTATTGGTAAAATTTCCATCAGTCTTCCTCCAACTTTTATAAACCATATGGTTAATGAACTGGAAGAATATCAACGAATCCTTGAGGCTTGTCTATCCGATAATTGGCCTCCTACATCTCATCCCCTTTACTATCATCTGGTTTGGCTCTTGGATGCTGTGGGGCATGCTGATACCATCACTTCACACCTAGATATGGTGGAACATGACTACAAGCAAAAAAGCAAGCACTTTGCAAAACAATTTGAACATTTTCATCTCAAAGCAATCGAATTAGCCGGTTACCTGCGGACAAATTTATCAGACTTCCCAGCGCTACATCGTTTTAATCATCAGTCTGAAATGGAAATTCAACTATTTCAGGCCTTTTTGCATGAATTGGAGGAGCTACGATTGAAGGATGAGATATTAGGAACGTTGTCTCCACTTATGGCCGATCATATGTCAAGAGAAGAGTGTTATTATTTGATGAAGCTATCCGAAGTGTCTGAGGTCAAATCACCTGACTGTTATCCAACCAGACCCCGAATTGAATAAAAATTAGGGAGGACAGCCTTTAAAAATAGCTCTAAGTCTATCAGATCCCCTTTTGACCAATAATGTGTGTTTTTAAATCACATTGGATAAATTTTAAAAAATTGGTGAAACCTAGAACATAAAATAGCTAAACGTTAGAAAGAATCAAATCCATTAGGGTGGTGATTATAATGGACTCAAAACAACGTTCCGCAAAGGAAGAACCAACGATAGCTCCAAGTATGAACGGTCATGATCCACTTGAAGAAAAAGCGAGCACTGATGAAGTAGAAAAAGGAGAATATACTTCAGTCACTAAGCTTTTTCTTGATCGCACTCCAAAAGATTAGAAACGGGTAACATATCCGTTTCTTTTTTTGTCCCAATTCGCCACAGTACTACGGCACCAAGGAGTATCATAAAAAATACTTAGTTCTTCTTTATCAGCTTCTTTTGTTTTTAACGTTACTACATCAATTTTTTGATTATCCCAATAGGTTAAAAACTCTAGAACCTCATTTCCAAATGTATAAACATAATTTTCACACGTAGCTGATTCATAGCAATCTTTTACTTCCATTTTATACTCTGTACCATACGTTTTGAGAACCTCTTCCTTTGTTCTTGGCAATTTTTCTCCCTCAAGATACTCCATATAAGAGGTGCTTTTAATTACTTTATCGTTTTGCAAAATAAGCGTATTTGACAGTCCTTTTTTACTTCGATATGCTAATAATTTTGTCTCCCCCTTTTCATCTTCTGATTCAGATTCTTCAATTTGTGATCCTCCTTATTTGATGGCAGTTACATTTCATTATCTACCATCATTTACAAATTTATCGTGATATATCTTTACCTTTTTCATGTAGTAATCCCAATCCCAATATTTCCCTGGATCAGTATGTGTTTGATTCGGGTACTCGCTATGTCCCTTAATGTGCTGTTGGACTTGAGGTCAGTGAAGGTATGCTTATACTCGATAATATAGTGCATAAAATAGTAAGTTTAATAGCTTTCTTTTTCAAAAAAGTAACATCCTTTCTAGTATTCCAAAGAAAATCCTCCATTTTTTCAACGAGTCAGACTTTCATTATGATCTTACGCAGCCTTGATTTCTTGTTGTAAAGTCGCAATATTTCCCTTGAATTATTAAAACTCTCATGATTTTGATATCTTTACTGTACAGTAGAATTTGGACTTAATAACATGTGGATTCAATTTTTCAAGAATATAGCTAGTCAATTACCATCAATGTCATAACCATAAACACTTGGAAGTACTTCTGAAGTTGTTTGTTTCGTGATGTCTAGATCATCGCTACCAAATATTAATATTTCTATTCCGTATCATATGGAGACATGGCATAAGGTGTTGGATTGTGATATGTAACGTGGAAGCAACCTTGCTTTAATCAAACTAAAACTTGCTACTAGGGACGCCATTTACAATCTATTTTCAGTAGAGTAAGTAGTGTTTCATCGAACAACATTGAATATTGTTAAGGATTACACAATATAAAGAGCCCATCATCAGTGATATTACCGCCTACATATTATCTAAAAACTCCACGTGGTTTTCGTTATCTTCAGGAGCTAGCTGAGTTGTAGAACCCTTTAGCAAAGATAGAATGATTAGTTCTCCTTATTGGACACCCATATACCCTGTAAAAAATGACTTGCGACTTTGCACATAAATTACAGATAGGCATACATTGTATGAAGTAAAAAAAGTATTGGAGAGGTGTTCATGATTTATAATCCGTATCATTATAGTCCGCATTATGAAAATTCGTATTATGATAACCCATATAATTATTTAGACGTTCAGCATCGTGTCAACCGGTTCTTTGAACATATAGACGGAACTGGTAGCTCTTTCACTATGAATTCGGGAGATAGATTATCGTACGTGGGAGATCCCTGGAACGACAGGATTTCTTCTGTACGTGTCGCACCTAATACTCTTGTCGTTTTATACGAGCACATAAACTTCAGAGGTAGGAAAAAAATACTTGAAAATTTAAGTAACAGATCCCATCTCTTCAACATTCACAAGGATTTTAATGACATTACTTCATCAATTAAAACGTATCGACTGTGCTAAATAATAAAGGAAGTGCCCCCAGTATCCAGAGACTGAGGGCACTTCCTTACTTGTGTTTTCTATTTATAAACAACGCACCCTTTTTTCTCTAAATCATCCAAGCATTTCGTTAATTTTAAGTTCTTATTCCATCTTAGATCCAGTTTCTCCAGACATTCAAGATTCATCACTGAGCTTGGAATTTCTTGTATATCATTGTCTCTTAAATCTAGTTCGATGAGATTGGTTAATCCACCTATTTCGTCTGGAATTTCTTGTATCTTGTTTTTTCTCAGATTTAATCTTCTTAATTTTTTGAGCTTGCCGATTGATTTCGGTATCCTTTTTAGTTTATTGTCAGCTAATTCTAATATACGAATTTCTTTTAAATCTCCTAAGCTTTCTGGTAAGCTCCTTATATTATTCCCATATAAATGAATTTCTCGTAAACATCCTATAGTAGTTATTGATTCTGGGATATGTTCAAGTTGATTATTATATAACCGCAATTCAATAAGACTTTTTAATCTACCTATATTAGAGGGTAACTTTTTTAATTGATTATCTGTCACGTTTAAATATTTTAGTTGTTGAAGATCACAGATTTGCTCTGGAAGAATTTCAATTTCATTATTACTCAGATAGAGAAAAGAATCCAAATTTCTCAACATTCCTATTTCTTTTGGTAATTCTTTTAATTGATTATGACCTAAGTCAAGCATTTTTAAATTTAATAAGGCTTTAATCCCCTCAGGCAATACTTTAATATTGTTCCCTGCATAATTTAATACTTCTAATTTTTGTTGACTAAAGAGCCTTTCCGGTATTTCATTAATTTTGTTGTCATACATACTTAACTCAATAAGATTATCAGTTTCAAAAACTACTTCTGGTGTTTCAGATAATCCTTTACCATTAAAGTTTAATCTCATTCAACTCTCTCCTATTACTGTCTCTCTATAGAATATTCTGGATCACTTTTTTTGCACAAGTCTTAATGAAATATTAATGATAACACAAGTTGTAGATCATCTTCACTACTCCTGCATAGAAATGAGAATTCAGGTGCAAATTATAGTAAATATTAACAAAGAAACGAATGCAGGTGTTACAATGAATGGTCGTAAATGGTTTATAAAAAGTAAAAATAAAGCTATCAAGGAGACGATTTATGAGAAGACAGATAGCCCAATAACAAAAGACCTAAAAATAAATGAAAGTCACCTCTATTCGCTTTTTGATGAAGCACCTGATCTTAAAGTACACCACATTAAACTAAGTGGAGAAACCAATACAGTACTTACCTACTTAGAAGGATTAGCTGACAAAAGAACCATTCAATTAAATATTATTAGACCTCTTGTGACTGAAATGAAATCTATTGATCAGCTTTGGTCTTCTAATGTGATTTATAGCCACTTAACTTATACTTTCTCATGGTCAGAAATTGAAGCTGCTATCCTTGAGGGTAATAGTATTTTATTTGTTGACGGTGAAGAGAAAGCAATTGTTATAGACTCTCAAGGTTGGCCACAACGTTCTGTGGAAGAACCCCACTCTGAAACGATGCTAAAAGCTAGCCATGAAGGATTTCTTGAAACGGCATCTCAAAATATTGCTCTAATTCGTCGCTTTTTGCCCAACCGAGAACTAAAAATCAAACAATATAAAATAGGAGAAAGGGCAAATATTAAAATTCATCTCGTATATCTAGGTGATGTTACCAATCCTACAATTATAGAAGAACTAGAAAAACGCATTAATAGTTTCACAGTAGATACTTTACTTACTACAGGTGAACTAGAACAATATATTGAAGATGCAACTTTTACCCCGTTTCCGCAATCAATACTTACTGAAAGACCGGATGTTACAGCTATGCATGTTCTTGAAGGAAGAGTAGCCGTTATAGTTGATCGTTCTCCTCGGGTATTAATTACACCAGTCAACTTTCTCTCTTTTTTTCAAACAATTGATGATTACAGCTTACGTTGGTCCCTTGCCCTTTTTGTACGGTTACTACGATTGTTAAGCTTTTTCATCGCGGTTTTTCTACCAGCCTTATATATCGTAGTTATTGCTTTTCATTACGAGGTTCTCCCAATGAATTTGATTTTGTCGATAGGTGAAACAAGAGAAAGGGTTCCTGTATCTCCCTTTTTGGAAGCTATACTTATGGAATTAACACTTGAAATGTTAAGAGAAGCCGGGATCAGACTCCCTTCCACCATTGGACAAACAGTAAGTATCGTAGGGGGAATCGTCATTGGTCAAGCAGCAGTTCAAGCGGGGTTAGTAAGTAACGTCATGGTTATCGTCGTGTCATTAACAGCGATTGCATCCTTTATCATTCCAGTCTTTGATATGGCTTACTCTATTCGTTTAATTCGATTTCCCATGATGATGATTGCCTGGATGTTTGGGATGGTTGGCATCGCTATGGGCTTCATGATTATTCTAGCACATTTAATTACAATGGAATCGATGGGAACTTCTTATGGAACCCCCTTGGCTCCTCTGAAATTTTCTGATTGGAAAGATTCTGTGATACGGAGCCCTCTTCGTTATTTAAACAAGAGGCAGAGCGGCCCTCGTCCCATTCAACGAAACAAAAAATGATGGCATATATCCCATAAGGAGTAGTTATGAGAGCGTACCCAATAACAAACATTTCCCTTATGCAATACATATTTATCATTCATGGGACACAAGTAGGTATTGGTATTCTTACTCTCCCACGTGAATTGACAGAGATTGCGGGAACAGATGGGTGGATCTCCATTTTGTTTGGTGGGGTATGCTCAGTTCTTGCAAGCATACTGATTACGAGTATCATGAAAAAACATCCTGATAAAACCTTATATGAATTACTTCCTATCTATTTGGGACCTTATCTTGGTACTCTTGGAAACGTCCTTGTGTGTTTATATGGTGCATTAGCTACTTTTACGGTTATTTTTACAACCCTTTTTGTTATTAATGTCTGGATTCTAGTTGAAACTCCTAATTACTTAATTTTGGCTGGGTACCTCATTCCTGCTTATATTATTGGTAGTAACAGCATAAAGGCATTAGGGAGATATTCGGAAATTACTTTCTATCTTGCCATCTGGATGCCGATCCTACTTTTAGTTCCTTTGAAAGAAGCAAATGTGTTGCATCTTTTACCAGTATTAAAAGAGGGATGGTGGCCTGTGTTTTCTGCCGTAAAAAATACAATCATATCTTTTTTAGGATTTGAGATGGCATTCTTTTTTTATCCTTATTTAAAATGTAAAAAACAAGCAACAAAAGGCATTATACTTGCAAACCTGATGTCGGTAGTTATGTTTTTACTAATAACCCTGATTAGTTATCTTTTTTTCAGTCCTAACGAAATTAACCAGTATCAGTGGCCTACTTTAACTTTATTAAAGGAGGTAGAATTCCCCTTTCTAGAAAGGTTTGAGATTATTTACTTATCCTTTTATATGTATGTTCTCTCAACCACCTGGTTGCCGTACATCTATGTCACGATCTTAGGTAGCCAAGCCATATTAAAAAGAGGGAATCACAAAAAACACCTTCTCATCGTTCTTTTCCTATTGTTGTTTGCAGCTATTTTTTTCCAACCCTCCTATATGCAAGTATCCCTGTTAGCCAAAGTATGGGGTGACGCTGGACTTATCATTAGTTATGTGTTTCCAGTACTGCTTGGATTTTATATCATACTCCACCATTTTTTTACGAGAAGAAAACCAACTTCATGAGACAAATACTCTATAATTTTTTCATTGTAATTCTTATTGTTGTTTTAACAGGTTGTACTGACAGGATTGATCTAGAAAATGCTACCTTGAGCTTGATTTAGATGAAGATAATCATTTAATGGTGTTTGAGATAAGTCCTATCTTCAGTCGAGAGGCAAAAAGTATCAAAAAGCATCATATGCTTTTACTATTCCAGTGAGAATGTTAGAAGACAACAATAGAAATAAAAAAACATCTCCGTATTAATTAAACCTAAAAAACGTAATATAACTACAAATTATCAATTTGGGGTGCCGCAGTTTGATATTGAGATAAAAGTAGTTGGGAATATAACTGAACGTACATTCCATATGGAACTAGAGAAAGAAGAAAACAAAAGGAAGATTGACACAATGATTGAGAACGAAAGTAATAAAAAGATGGCAACACTAATTAAAAAGCTACAGCGACATCAAGTAGATCCGATAGGTCTTGGTCTTTACGTCAGAGCTTATCACTATAACAAATGAAAAATAAATCTTGGACAGATATCTTTGCAAAATCCTCCATTCGTTTCACTTCACATGTAGAAATAAAGAATATAGGTATAGTTAAATAGGCTTCCAAAACGGGAAGACTACATGTAGATGGTAAATAAGCTCAACAAGGAGTCATTACGTGATGAAAGTAATTTGGATCATTCCTTTATTGGTATTAATGATTTTCTCTGGCTGTACTCAATCTAAAAACAACACATTACCTCCGAAGTCGGAAGGAATTAACAATAGCGCTATACAATCCTCCCGTACACCAAATTTAACGGATGGTAGTGAAGGGGAAACACGTAATCCCCATCCATTAACATTAGCGGATTTACGTGAAAAGTACAAAAGCACCTTTTTGCTGAGAGGATCAGCCTCGAAACGCGAGGTCGCTTTAACCTTCGACGACGCACCAGATGACTGTTTTACCCCTCAGATCCTCGATATATTGAAACAAGAAGGAGTGAGAGCGACATTTTTCGTGGTGGGGAATCGAATCGAAGCCCATCCCGAAATCGTAAAAAGAATGGTCAAGGAAGGTCATATCTTAGGAAACCATTCATACAACCATCCGAATTTCCCTACATTAAGCGACGCAGATTTCCGGGATCAAGTCATCAGAACAGATGAATTGATTTCTTCTTTTACAGGATATAAGCCATCGTTCATCAGAGCTCCTTATGGAAATATAAACGAGGACCAAATTCTATGGTTGGCAAGCCAACATAAAAAAATCATAAATTGGGATGTCGATTCATTAGATTGGAAGGGATTAAGCACAGAGCAGGTCAAAACTAATATTTTAGCACATGTACATCCGGGTTCTATTGTCCTACAGCACGCGGGGGGAGGAATCGGAGAAGATTTATCGGGCACTGTTCATGCACTACCCGAAATCATTAAGAAACTTAGAAACGACGGCGTTAAGCTAGTTACGATCCCCGAGTTACTGGATCTTCCTGCTGGATAAATGAGGAAAATTTGAAACACCATGTAGGAAAACTATATTTCCTACATGGTGTTGAGGGGTTCCCCTACTGTTTGGTAAGATTCTTTTTTACAACTCTTCTCCGTTCGACTGGACAACCTTCTGATACCAATAAAAGCTGTCTTTTCTCTTTCTTTCAAGCGTTCCTTTTCCATAATCGTCTTTTTCAACGTAGATGAAGCCGTAGCGTTTAGACATCTCGGATGATGAGCAGCTGACAATATCAATTGGTCCCCACGGATAGTAGCCGATTACTTCCACACCATCTTTAATTGCTTCTTTTATTTGTTCAATGTGGCGTTTAAGGAATTCAATGCGGTACGGGTCATGAATTTCGCCATTTTCATCGACCTTGTCATACGCTCCAATACCGTTTTCAGTAATCATGATTGGTTTTTGGTAACGATCATAGTACAAATTTAAAGCAGTTCTTAAACCGATCGGATCAATGGACCAGCCCCAATCGCTTGCTTTCAGCTCCGGATTTACATATGCAGAGTTAGGCTTCTTTACACTTTCTGCATCAGAAATTCGTGTGTAGTAATAAGAGAAGCTAAAGAAATCGGCTGTATTTTTGAAATCTTCCTCATCATTTTCTCCGAAATGAATCATAATATTGTTCTCCTCAAAAAAGCGGAACGCATAATTTGGATATTTACCACGCATGAGAATATCAGAGAAATAGTACTCCATTTGGTTGCGTTTTACTGTTGCCAGTACATCTTCTGGCTTACATGTTGCAGGATGTGAAATTGCATCAAACAGCATCATTCCGATTTGCATCTTAGGATTGATTTCTTTCGCTATTTTTGTTGCTCTCGCACATGCAACGAGCTCATTGTGTGCACCTTGGTATTTGGCTTCCAGTAAGTTTTCCACACGATCTGCTGGAATGCCTAGATGATTAAAAGATTCAAACGTAATTAAGTTAATCTGGTTTACGAGAATCCAGTATTTCACTTTGTCTTTATATCGTTTAAATAATACTTCACAGTAGTGAACAAAGAAATCAATCGTTTTCCGGTTATACCATCCATTATATTCGATTGCCAAATGCAACGGCATTTCATAATGGGAAACCGTAATAAGTGGCTCCATTCCATTTTTAATAATCTCATCAATCAGCTTATCGTAGTATCTCAGCCCTTCTTCATTCGGCTCTGTCTCATCGCCTTTCGGAAAAATACGCGACCAGTTGATAGAAGTACGGAACGAATTCATTTTCGTTTCTGCAAGCATGTTTAAATCTTCTTTATAACGGTGATAGAAATCAATCGATGTACGTTTTGGATAGTGACCTTCCTTATCTTCGAGAGCAAACTGAATGTCTTTTGTTGTCAATTCATAATTGCCTTTTTCCTTAATACTCACTTCATCATTAAACTTATTGATATCTGCTACACAGAGTCCTTTTCCGCCTTCCAAATAAGCACCCTCTGCTTGGTTTGCCGCAATCGCGCCTCCCCATAAAAAGTTTGTAGGAAATAAATCCGGATTTTTTCTCAAGTTGCTTGCCTCCTTTATTGGCTCTGTTCATTCATTTTGCTGATGTACCAGGTTTTTTAGCTTGAATATTCCGTTAAATAGTTTCTCCATTTGTTTCAATTACTTTTTTATACCAGTAAAAGCTGTCTTTTTTAATACGTTTTCGCGAGCCATTCCCGTCATTGTCAATATCAACATAGATGAAACCATAGCGTTTTTCCATTTCAGCCGAAGAACAGCTGACGATATCAATCGGTCCCCAAGCACAATATGCGAAAATTTCCACACCGTCTTTAACAGCTTCCTTTACTTGGGCGATATGCTCAGATAGATACGATATACGATAATCATCATGAACCATCCCATCTTCTGGCTTGTCATACATACCAAAACCGTTTTCAGCGATCATGATCGGCACTTGATAGCGATCATAGTATTGGCATAATGCGTTATATAAGCCTTTAGGATCGACAGCCCAGCCCCATGGATTAGCTTTAAGATGCGGGTTTTTACTTAAATCAACAGGGCTCATCCCATTCCTTTTTGCTGAAACCATGGAAGAATAGTAGTATGAGATTGCCAGAAAGTCCATTGTGTTTGCTTTTAAAATAGTGGCGTCCTCTGGCAGTTCATTTATTGAAATATCATTTTCATGAAAGAAACGTCTCATATAGCCAGGGTATTCGCCTCTAAATTGAACATCGGTAAAGTAATACTGTAGACGATTTCTCTTCAGCGCCAGTACAATATCATCTGGATGGCAGCTCTCTGGATAGGCTGTGCAATCAGCCAGCATTGTGCCCATATGAAGTGCAGAACTCAATTCTCGCGCCTTTTTAACAATTCGAGCCGATGCAACCATTTGATTGTGAATAGCTTGATACTTAGCTTCGTCTACATTTTCCACCTGGTCTTTGCAGATCGCAACCGAGTTAAAGGATTCATGATACATTAAATTGATTTGATTGATCACAATCCAATATTTCACTTTGTCTTTGTAACGTTCAAGCAATACTTCTCCATACCGAACGAAAAAATCAATTACTTTACGATTATTCCATCCCCCATATTGAAGGGTAATGTTTAACGGAGTTTCATAGTGAAGCATCGTAATAATTGGCTCCATGCCAAGGCCTCTGATCTCATCAATTAACTTATCGTAGAAAGCAAGTCCTTCTTCGTTTGGCTCTTGGTCATCACCATTAGGAAAAATGCGAGACCAATCAATAGATGTTCGAAATGTTTTAAAGCCCATTTCAGCAAGAAGCTGTAAATCTTCTTTATATGTGTGATAAAAGTCGATCCCATGTCTTTTCGGATAATAACCGACTTTGTCTTCAATTGCTTCTTTCACTTGCGCAAGAGTCATATCAGAATCATGACTTGTAATATCTTGATCACAACGATAACGGTGAACGTCTGCAAGGCTAATTCCTTTTCCGCCAACCCCAAAAGCACCTTCGCATTGATTAGCTGCAACCGCTCCGCCCCATAGAAAATCTTTTGGAAAAGTACCTTCATACGTTCTCATGGTTATGCCTTCTTTCCATCAATTTTTTCATCTATTCTTCTAAAAACGCGAACTAACCGTTTAGCTATTTCATATTCGCTCTTTACTGTCATTAGTGTATCTTGGGCATGAGCAAACAGTAGTGAGAAAATGGCTTCCTCTCCCTGTGCTTCTTTTTGTACGGTTTCTGTTTGTAGCTTATGAGATGCAACGATATCTTTATTTGCATTTTCTAATATTTTCTCAGCACGGTCGTATTCCTCGTCTTCGCAGCATTTTAACGCTTCCATAACATCATTGCGTGCATCACCTGCATGTAAAATCATTTGCATTGATATTAAATACAGCGCTTCTAGTTCTTGTTCTCTGTCAATCATGGTACAATCTCCTTTACTGTTGTTTTGGAATGCTATACCGAATTACATTTCAGGTTCACTTACTTCTAATTCTTTCTTCCTCTCTTGAATATCGTAGGCTTTAAAGAAAGGGAAGAAGATGATAAATGCTACGACGAATAATATCATTGCTAAAACAATAGCTCTCCAATCTTGAGTTGCCAAATATGATGAAATCGGCATTGGCACATACCAAAGCATGAATGTCTTCGCCGGGATACTTACCCAGCCAACATGCAGCACCCAGTACGTAATACTCGGAATAACAATTGCAGTGATCCACATCGGTATCATCAAAAATGGGTTAAAGACAATTGGCGCCCCAAACATTAATGGTTCATTGATGTTAAAGATAGATGGAACGATCGTTGCCTGTCCAATAGCTTTCATTCGCATCGACTTTCCTAGGAAGAACATCATGATAACGAGAGGCAAAGTCGTTCCGATTCCACCCATGCTTGTAAAGGCATAAAGCGTTTCCATAACTGCAATATTGGATGGAGTTCCTCCAGATGCTACTACTTGTGCATTTTCTGCAAGACCTGATAAATAGACGGGATAAATAACCGGCATCATTACCCAGCCGCTAATACCAAAAGTGTACAGGAACGCTGGAATGAAGACAGATAAAACAAAACCAGGATAGCTTTGAACAATACTTGATAATGGTTTAAAGATAGCTAGGATTACTCCAAAGAAATCAATTTTTGCTTGAACACCAATCAGCCATCCCGTCAGCATAATCAGCGTGATCGGTATGAGTGTGTCAAACCAAACAATGATAAAATCCGGAATGGATGAATCCTCCGAGAAAAACGAGAATTTGGAGAATTGAACAAGTACAAATCCAACAAACAAGCCGACAATCAATGACAGGAACATACCAGTTGCTCCAAATCGATCTAGCATGAACTGAATTTGTCCGTTCTCTAAGATGACTGGCGACAATAAGAACAGATAAAGAGCCAGTCCTGTTGCGCCTGCTATTAGCTTTTTATTATCGAGTTTCTTTTTCTCCATAATGAAATATGGGATTAAGAAGGAGACGAATAAGCCTAGCAGACCGAATGTAAATGTATTAATTAAAGAAAAATCAGGGAGCCACGAAAATACACTATTTAATAGACTGACAATCGTAATTAGCGAACCGACAAGGATTAGCGGCAGAATGGTCATAACCGCATCCTGGATCGATGATACCCACGGGTTTTTCGTGATTTTATTAACCCTTGGACTAAACGATTCGTTCATAAAAGTCATTATTTTCTCCATCATGTTATTCACCCGATTCAAGTAGGTTAGTAATAAGGTCGCACGCTTTATTGCCATCTAATGTGCCATAAATGATTTGCGGAATTACAGATACTTTAATCTGATAGTCTCTTACTTTTTGTTTCACTTCATCTTCCATATATTTCAAATGAGGGCCAATTAACAAAACATCGATTTCGTTTAGATACTCTGATAATTGTGACTCGCTTCGAGCTTGTACAGACATTTCCATTCCTCTTTTTTTGCCTGCTTTACGAATAGCGTTTGCCATAAAGCCACTAGAAGCACCTGCTCCACAGATTAACAATACTCTGGTCATTTGAAATTCCCCCTGAATCATTTTTTTGGTTTCGCTTACATGCTTAGTATTGCATTGGTCGAATTTTAAAACCAACAATAAAAGTTCCTATCCATAGGAACGATAATTGACCTCATGTTCCTATTCTCTATCGTTTAAAAAAGCAAATATACTATCCTTTCTACAAAAATCAATTTCTAACTTTTTTTGATAACGATGTGAAAACCTTTAATGAAAGTTCAATAACAGGCCCAACTAAAAAGATACAAAGAATGGTTCCGATACCGTATAAACCACCTAATAAAATTCCCGTAACGACTAAAATCCCATCGATGGTCATTCTTGTTACCTTTATGGTCACGTTTAATCGCGTGGAGAAAAAGAACATAAGGCCTTCTAACGGTCCCATTCCTGTTTTTGTAAATAAAAAAAGACCTGTTCCACACCCATAAATCAAGATGCCAATCAGTGCAATACATATACTGGGTATCGATTGCAGAGATAATGTAGCCTTCGCGTCCATTGCGAGAAACAAGTTAATGCAATAACCACATCCAATACTGAAAATAAGACTACCCACACCAAAAAACTTGCGATTTAGAAAATAATTGATGACTAAAAAGGTCAGACTAAAGATCTGACTTGCTGTTCCAAACCGAATCGGAATAAAATGTAGTCCACCCAATAAGAACGTACTAATGGGATCTACTCCTAATTCCGCCAGCAAAACCAGTGAAATCCCGAAAGCTGTCACAACTGTGCTAATGACAACAAGTGTATAATTCATTACTTTTTTACTCATTTTCATAGTTCCCTCATTTGAACGTTCATTTGTATGAAAGTATTTCATCTTTCCTATGAAGGAACCAACTAAAAAAAGTTCCTATCTGTAGGAACTTTTTTTAGTCGAATGCATATTATTCTTTTTTTATAATAAAAATGAGGAACCCTATATCTTTCATATAAGGAGCTCTGTTATGAAAAATGATCGTAAAGAAGCCTTCATTCAATACCTAGCATCTAAAAATGATTGGTGCACAGCCACAAGCTTGGCAAATTATTTTAAAGTGTCCACAAGAACCATTAGAAAATATGCTAACGAAATTAACCAAGATCAAATCATTATCGCTTCCTCTCCGCAAGGGTATCAGCTAGTAAGCAGAAATACAGTAAAAACAGAGGATAATCACACTTCCCCTATGGACCGTATGAAAGTCATATTGAAAGAATTAATTCTACACTCGGAAGGACTAAATATCTTTGATCTTGGTGAAAGACTTTTTTTAAGTGTTTCTTCAATTGAAAATGACATCGTTCATGCAAATAAAATTATTAAGCCTTATCAATTAAAAATCCGCCATAAGAAAGACATTCTCATTTTAACAGGCGAAGAGAGAAATAAGCGAAGATTAATGAGTTTTATTATCTCACAAGAAACTTCCAATGAATTTTTAAGCTTAAAAGCTGTTCAAGATTCTTTTCCAGATTATGATGTTTCTTTACTAAAAAATGAAATCGTTTCCACCCTTGGAGAACATAATTTGTATGTAAACGATTACATTATGAATAATATTCTCCTCCACCTTGTTATTACCGTGGACCGAATAAAAAATAACAACTCAGTTCTTCAAACAACTGATCTCCACAAATTAAAAAGCAATCTTGAAACAAAAGCAGCCAATAAAATCGCTGACTTTCTGGAGACAAAATATAGTATCCGCTTTAATGAATCGGAACGCTATAATTTTATTTTGCTTTTATCAAGTAAAACGACATTGCTTAATTATCAATCATTAACGCCTAGCTCTTTAAATCATTACGTCGATGAGCATTATGTGAACCTCTCTAAGAAATTGTTAGAGAAAGTGCATGAACGCTACTTTATTGAAATCTTTGATGATGAATTTTTTGTCAATTTTACGCTTCATATACGTAATTTAATTTTTCGGGCAAAGAATGAGCAAATGGCTAAAAATCCTCTAACGCATAAATTAAAGCATTCCTATCCACTCATTTATGAACTGGCTGTCTTTATATCGAATCAAATTCAATTGATGGAGAGCATTCATATTAATGAGGATGAAATTTCTTACATTGCCTTTCATATCGGTTCTTACTTTGAACGAAAGGTAAACTTAGAAAAGAAGATTTTATGTGCAGTTATTTGCCCGAGTTACTATGATATGCAAGTACAGCTCATCCAAAAGCTAGAAAAGAAATTTCATGATTCTTTAGAGATAATTAAAGTTTCATCTGATTCAAGTGAGCTTTCTTTACTCGAGGAAATAGACTTAATCATTAGCACACTGCCTTTACAGAAGGAACAAATTCCGTCTGTATTTGTTCATCCTTACCTGACAGAAGAGGATTATGAATACATTCAAAGTCAAATAAACAAACTAAATAAGCAAAAAAAAATACGCAAAGTAAAACAATATCTGGATTTATATTTTGACGAAGAATTATTTATGAAGAATGTGTATCTCGACAGCGATGAAGCCTATATCGCATTCATGTCAAAACTGCTTTATGAGAAAGGCTATGTGTCCCAAGACTATGGAAAGTCTGTGCTTGAGAGAGAACGAATGTCCTCCACTGCCTTTAATAACAACGTAGCTGTTCCTCATTCCATGCATATGGATGCTGCAAAGACAGGCATATGCATTATCATTCTAGACCGCCCGGTAAGTTGGGGAAAAGAGAAAGTGCAAGCCATTGTGATGATTTCAATTAATAAACAGCAGCGCGAATTATTCAGTCCCTTTTTCGAAGGCGTTATCAACATTCTATCGGAATGGAAAAACGTCAATGAGCTAATTAAAGCCAAGGATTATGATGATTTTATGGACAAGATGACGAGGCTATTAAATGAGAGCTAACGAAACGTTAGTAGTCAAGTAGATAATCTCTTTACCTTGGGCTAATTTCCACTTTGTTTTCTATGTAATCAGTTCAAACGGGTTTATTCTTTTACTATTTTATTGGGTCATCTTAGGAGTGGTAACATCCTAAGAAAACCTCTGCTTCTATGAAAAGAACCGTTCTTCTAAAAAAGAAATGTCCACTACTACCTGTTTATCAGGATTTAGTGGACATTTCTGCTGAATGCAATCATATAGCCGTGGATACGTTTTTATTTCCACTCATTTTTTTAGTGATAGTGTAAAAACAGTCTTCTTTCTAACACTCTCAGTCAACCGGAGATCGCCACCAAGTGCCCTTGCCAGCATTTTGCTAAAAGGTAATCCTAGTCCGAGTCCCCTTACCTTATGTTTTTTCTCTTCCCCGCGATAAAATCGTTCGAAAATATCTGCCTTCTCTGTTTCTGGTATACCAATGCCGTTATCTTGTACATTAATATGAAAATCTTCTTCTTGGTGTAATAGAGTGACTTGAATGATTCCACTTGGTCCCGTCGCTTGTTTTGCGTTATTTAATAGGTTGTATAAAATTTGCTGAATTCGTAGTGGGTCCGTGTCAATCCAAATCTCTTGTTCAGGAGTATACGTTTGAAGCGAAAGTGAATTTCCTTCTTGTCCTATCAACCACTGATGCGTGATCTCTTGCACGAGATGATTCAAATTCTGTGGTTGTTTCGTAACATTGATACCTCCAACCGAAAAAGAATTGAAATCTAATAAATCCTCCACCATTTTTTGCAAACGAAAAATCTCTTTTGAACAAACCTCCAGAAATTCTTTGGCTACTTCACCTGTGACTACTTCATCCTTGACTGCTTGTAGTAATCCACTAATGGATGTGACTGGCGTTTTTAGCTCATGAGTAACTCCCGCAAGCAGTTCCGTTCGCATCATTTCTAACTGCCGAAGCCGATCCGCCATATCTTTGAATGACTGAATAAGTTCGTAGATTTCCTTTTCTTTGATATCCTTTTTCAGATTAATATCATAGTGTCCCGTCACAATCTCTTTTGCTGCATCTGCAACATCCTTCACAGGTTCCGATAATTTTTTAGTCAAATAATAAATAACAATCCACCCTAGCACTCCAAGACCTGTTAACATAATAAATAATTGTTGCATCGCTTCTTCACTATGATCCATTTCTTTTTTCGGGGAAAAGAGAAGTATCCAGCCCAGCGTTTTGTCCCCGCTCTCTATCTTCTGGGTAAGAAAGAATACTTTTTCTCCCGAACGCATCTGCATTTCTTGCACAGATTGACTTTTCTCCCAATCAGGTGAGAGTCGTGGGAGTATATCGTCAATAAAAGGACTTGGTGCGGTTGTGGATGTGTGAAGGATGACACGCTTCTGTTCATCTAAGATGAGCACCATGGGCTTAAATCCTTTCATGAAGCGTTGACGATTATCTAATATTCGTGGCAAAAAAGAGGGTATCGATACTTTCCCGTCCGCTGTAACAATTTGCTCAGAAATGTCTATTGCCAGGTATTTCATGACGTCAAGCCGTTTTTGCGTTTCATTGTAGCGTATCCACATACTAGATAAGAGGCCAATGACGATAAGGCCAACACATATAGTGAGTACATAACGAGTTGTCCAATAGGTTAATAGCGTCTTACGCTCTTTATTTTTCATTGACACAGAATCGATACCCCAATTCCCGTAGTGTCCGAATCTCGCTTGCACCGATTGGCCAATTTTGCCAGGTTCTTCTGATCCGTTTCATCTCTTGATCAACAGCACGATCACTACCCTCATAATAATCATCAGTCCCCTGATGGAATCCAGTTATTTTCTGGTTCAGTCGTCTACACACTGTTAATATGATGACGCAACGACTACTTATGGTACATATATACTTCAGTACCTTCCACTCACTCTTCCCTGATAGCATATCGTCCAACAAGATCAGAAAAGGTGACATACATTTGAAGATTGTTTGCATCATATGTTCACTTCCAACTATATAACGTTAGGGATCTATCAAAAACCAAATCGAAGGGAACATGAAAGTGCATTTTGGCAGTTGCCATCACTTTTCAACTACTTACACGTTTCAATCAATCAGCCTTTGCTTCAAAGGTTTTTTTACTTTTCATTTTCTCTAACAACTCCTGTAGCAGTTTGTTCACTGTATCAGCATCATCCGCATCAGCGGCTATTTTAATCTGTTCCATGATATTTTCTTTATCTTCAAATTCCTTACCTTTGAACGTAAACTTGTCAAAGCCTTTCACACCAAGCTTCTCATTGGCTTGTTCTTGAGTTAACGTACCATTCTTCACTTGTTCACGAATTTCATCTAGCTTTTTCTTCGTTGCTTCATCCACTTTTACTTTCATTTTTTCCTGCTGCTCAAAAAGCTGCTGGAAATCATCAGCTAAATCAGGATTGTATTTGTTGATAATTTGCATTAATTCTTGCTGATTGGTTTGTCTATCCTCAGGTGAATCGTATACGAGTTTTTGATGAATGGCTTGCTCTACATTTGTTGCTTCTACGTTTGTATTCGTTGCCGCAAAGGCTGCTGTTGGTGAAAAGACTGCTAGTGCTAAAGCTCCAATCATCCATTTTGATACTTTTTTATTCATTCGAATCAATCTCCTTCGTAGCTTGTTCTGCAAGAATGCTTCTTACAAGTACTAATCTACTAGGGACGTATGTCAGAGGAATGTCCACCTCAAAGAAAAGTTGTAGGAAAGATAAGGAAATCCAATCACTGAGTGCTTAACATTCCTTATGAAAAATAATTGAATGGCATATTGAAATACAGATATGGCATTTTAAATGACTTTTTAATGGAACTCTCTGCAATTACCAATCTATATGCCCGTTGTCCTCGTCAATTTGACATCATCTCCAGTTTCTTCTTTTACTTCTCTATGTCTAGCATATAGTTCTTTAAATAAATGAACTACCACTTAGAAAATACTTTGTTTTCTTGAGGTTGTAGAGCTTGAAGAACAAGCTGATTTTGACCGCCAACATTCGAAGCATTGCAAAGAATATAAAAGATGGGGCTACGTTTAGGATTACGACAAGCATTTCGGTTTAGGGAAAGATCTTGCAGTTTTTGCATTGAAAAAGAGACGTGTCCTCAATGGGGGGAGAATTCGCGATGGGTAAAGATTATGTGATTGATAAACATGGTCAATCATACGGTTTTGATGAAAAGCAAACAGCCACCTAATCTAAACAATAGGTGACTGACTGTTTTTACTTACTTGACTGCTTGATATAAAGATTTGGGTTTATAGCTTCATCTTGTTTAAACACAGTAAAATGCAATTGATTTTCGGCTGTTCAGACGATCCCACTTCAGCAATTTTTTGACCTTTTTTACAGTATCTCCTACTTTGACAAGAAAAGTTCCTGGATTAATGTGCCCATAAAGGGTGGTGAGCTCTGAATTATGTTTGATAATATCGTTTGTCCAAACCCTTTTAAATTACTTGCCACAATAACAATACCATCATTTGCGGCAACAATAGAAGTTCCTTTTGGAGTAGCATAATCAATACCATTATGGACAGTTATTGCCTTGGTTTCAGGATCGATTTTCTCACTAAATTCGGCAGAAACTCGATATTGATCGGTTGCCAGAGGGAATTGCAACGAAAATTTCGTTTCTTCTGTTTTTGTTTTACTAGATTGTGTTGGGTTACTTGCCTCCGAGGCAAATGCTGTTGGTGTTACACTTATAGTTAAAGCCAATAAGCTTAATAAAATTCTTTTTTTCATAAAATCCTCCCCTTGCTATTGTAGGACTCCTGTTAGGTAATTTTAGGGGTAACCTCATGAAAATGCCAATTTACAACGCTACATATATTCCAGAGCGATTACCCCGTTTTCACCTACTATTTAGTGAAATTTCATCAATGTTTCCTTTTAATATTTTATGAATGTGATGTTAATGGAAATAAAAAATGTTTAGGTAGATCTTTTAGTAACGGTCGAACGAACAGCGTATCGTCGCTCTCTGTTATTAACTCAGTATGAATATTATTTCTTTTGAAATCGGGGGTAAAATAAAATCTAATTGTCTTTGTTTCAGCAGAAATCATACGATCTAGAATCGAATCTATTTCAACTCTTTTATTGCTAATTATATCAAAAATATGAAGCTGAGCATTTTCTTGTTTACATATAACAATCACATCCTCCTCTTCGATATAATAAATCGCATCATTAAAGGCTACGATAGAGTAAAACATTAATAGGTGCTCATTATTTTTCACTCCTAATATTGATGATACAGGAAGCCTTTCACGAGCAAATTTTTCTATCATTTCGAAATCAGTCGGATTCTCAGTATCTAAAGCACGCACAGTACCTGAATGTATTGGTAGCTTTTTTAGATCGGTTACTTTCAAATAAAACCGACTTTCTTGTAATTTTTCAAATCCAAACTTGGGATAAAACTCTAAAACTGTTTCATTTGCGAACAAGTAGATGAAGTCGTATTCTTTTTCATATTTATCAATAATGTAGTGCATTAGTTTCCCAGACAAACCTTGGTTACGATAATCAGGATGCGTCATAACAGTACCAACTTGGATCGCTTTATATTCTTTCCCGTTAGAAACAACTGTCATTTTGTTTATGGAGGTATTTGCAATCACTTTATCTCCATCAATGAATGAATAACAAATATAGTTATCATTCCAACACCCTTTTTTGTACCATTTCTTAAAATCAATCTCAAAGATAGTTTTAGCTAATTCATTGAAGCTCTCTTTATATTTTTCGATATGCTTATAGTCACTAACTAATTGATACTCATTCATAATAAAACCTCTCTTCCTTATGTTTTTGATATATAATTTAAAGCTAAAGCTTTATTACCATTTGACTCACCTCTCAAAGTAGACACAAAAAAGACTATAAGAAGAATAAACTTCTCATAGTCAAATGTAAGTCATTTATGAATAAACCTATTCCCACAGGGGGAAATAGAAACTAACTTATAATTTGTTTTGATGAGATATAATGTCTTCTAATCGCTATTTGTAAAAAGCATACGAAATAAAATTAAGATAGGATCCTTAATTCACTTTTTACAATATTAAATTCTGTTTGAATTTAAATTAGCAATTAATAAGTTTCATCATATAACATCAAAACCTCTTTCCGTAGTAATATTGAAGTAACTATACATTATTTTACAAAGGTTGTAAATCAGTAATTAGTTAGATACTGTTTGTTTGTTCAAAAACCAAGCGAGCAAAGCAATATCCACCTTTTCTGTATCCTTCTTCATAAGGTGCAATAAAATTACTTTCCTATGTAGGCATGAAAGGACACTTGTTACCCAATGCTATTTTTTCGCTCCTTGATCCAAGTCAAAGCCATTCACACCAAACTTTTCATTAACTTCTTCCTGAGTTAATGTACCATTCTTCATTTGTTCACTTAACTCATCTAGCTCTTTCTTCGTTGCTTCATCCTTGTGTTTCCTTCATTTCCTGTTGTTCAATGCCGTTAATACCAAGCTTCTCAAAGGCATCTTCCTGAGTTAGTACAAAAACCACGGTTGGTATTAAGATTGCTAGTACCAATGCCCCAATAATTCCTTTTACTGCTTTTTTATTCACTCGAATCAAGGCTCCTTCATAAGTTTATTTTGCTAGAATAACTTCTAACATGCATTAATCTACTTTGGGAGTATGTCAGAGGAATGTCCACCGTAAGGAAATGTTGTGGGATGTTAACGCTTTCTCCAATGGGTAGTACTGTATATGTTTTGGGGTGTGTATTTTGATTTTGCAAACTCTAAACCTGCTTACGTTATCAGTAGCAACCTTCAACCAAAGAGCGAAAAAGGTAAATAGAAAAATCGGATTTAAAGAGGTTCATACTTTTATACAGGATACAAATGGAGGTAGTTTCGAATTTCTAAAAATGACTTACGAATGTTACGAGAGATAGGTAAGCAGGCAGCATATATTACCAAATTATGATATAATGAAAATATCATAAAAGTTTGGCAAATGGGTGATTGCTAGTCCCCTATGACTAGAAGGTCAAAGTACGGTAACATTGAAATGGTTAGTTACTGACTATATTGATCATATGAACTATCATTTGAAACAAATATTTGTTGAGTAAGCAAATTAAACAACTAATGTAAAGCTGCCCTAGAACCGGGGCAGCTTTTTTTGCTAAACGACATTACTTGTAATGCAAGTGCATTGATTCCCTTCGAGTTACTCATTAGTTGCGGCAGATTGATTCAAGCCAAAAATCTCAATGGCTTGCTCTCTCAGCTTATATTTTTGAATTTTACCTGAGGCTGTCATTGGATACTCATTGACAATTTGTACATAATACGGAACCTTAAAGCGAGCAATTTTCCCCTGGCAGAAGTCTTTTAGCTCATTTGATGTTAAGTGTTCTCCCTCCTTTACTTTAACGCATGCCAATACTTGTTCGCCATAGCGGGGATCGGGAACACCAATAACTTGTACATCCAGCACTTTAGGATGAGTATACAAAAACTCTTCAATCTCACGAGGATAAATATTCTCTCCTCCGCGAATGATCATATCCTTCAAACGCCCAGTGATCCGATAGTATCCGAATTCATCAACGGTGGCTAAGTCTCCTGTATGGAGCCAGCCTTCAGAATCTATCGCCTGAGCTGTCTGTTCGGGCATCTTATAATACCCTTTCATAACTTGATAGCCTCGCGTACATAATTCACCCTGTTCGCCTCTAGCCACTTCTTCTCCTGTTCCCGGCTTCATTAGCTTAATTTCTACTGGATCATGCTTACGACCTACTGTTGAAACACGAAGCTCGATGCTATCATCTACTCTAGTCTGAGTTACGACTGGCGATGATTCAGTTTGCCCATATGCAATCGTAATATCACGAATACCCATGTTATCTACTACATTTTTCATTACTTCTTCTGGACATGGAGAGCCGGCCATGATCCCCGTGCGTAATGAGCTTACATCATATTGCGAAAAAGTGGGGTCATTCAGCTCAGCAATAAACATAGTTGGTACTCCATATAGAGCGGTACACCTCACCTTAGAAACCACTTCCAAGACTACCTTGGGCTGAAAGGTAATAACTGGCACCATTGTAGCTCCCGTAGCTACGCAGGCTAATGTTCCCATTACACAGCCGAAGCAATGGAAAAATGGCACTGGAATGCAAACTCGATCTTGTTGTTGCAAATTTTGACAACTAGCTACTTGAATTGCATTGTTAATAATATTGTTATGGCTAAGCATGACACCTTTTGGAAAGCCTGTCGTACCTGAGGTGTACTGCATATTAACTACATGGTCGGGATGAATAGTCTTCTGACGTGCTATCTGTTCTTCTTCCGTCACCCGTTTTGCTAAGTCATAGAAGTCTGTAAATAAATACATGCCTGGTTGACGCTTTTCTCCCAGATAAATGACCCGGCGTAATTGAGGAAGACGCTCCGCTTGTAGTTCTCCAGGTGTAGCATCTTGTAATTCCGGACAAATTTCGTGCAACATGTCAACATAGGAAACATCCTTAAACTGATCGATTAATAGTAAAGTTGTAGCATCTGATTGATGCAACAAATATTCCAGCTCATGTGTACGGTAGCTTGTATTTACGGTCACGAGCACACCACCCATTTTAGCAGTGGCAAACTGAGTTAATACCCACTCTGGAACATTATTAGCCCAAATTGCTATATGTTCACCCGGCTTTATACCCAAGGCCATAAATCCCCTGGCTACTTGATTGCATACCAGCTGAAACTCCCGATATGTATAGGTAAGTCCAAGCTCATGATAAATAATGGCTTCCTTGTCAGGAAACATGCCTACTGTCTCATCTAATAAATCCCCCATCGTAATGGAACGTAGATCAGCCACTTTATCGACCTCCTAGTTGTATTAATCAGAATATTCCATTAAGACATCGGTTTTCCTGCTACATATTCATACACATTTATATACAATGGTGGTTATATATAGCAAAAAGACCCCGATAAGGTATCAACCATCGAGGTACTTCTTTCTCAATCTATTTAATTTGAAGTATTTTTACTGTTTCTACCTTGTAAGATAGATGATTTGGGTAAGCTAATTCTATCTTTAATTCGTGTTCCCCTTTTGGCATATTCTTAATAGTAAATTGGGGATTATAAATCTTCTGAATCATTTTTCCATCCACATACAGATGTGCATGTCCCTTTCCATGCATGGACTCCAGTTTTTGATCTGCGTTGGACTGTTCTTCCGTAAAGGTAAAGCCAGTTGTGATGAGGTTGACAGATATCTCATTATCCTCCACCTGTACATCCATAGCCACCTGAGGCTTTTCGGAGGCAAACGGGTTGTCTGCTACTTTTGCTGTTGTCTCCATGCTTTCCCGATCAAATTGGAACAGGGTTGCAACATGTAATGGATCTTTCCATATTACCAGTACGATGGCAAGTACTAGGCCAACCCCTACAGCAGAGCCATAAAGCAACTTGCGCAAACTAATTACAAATACTCTCATTCGTAACTCTCCCTTTCCGCCCTATTTGTACATGCATACGCGAGAATGGAGAGAGTTAGAAGTAATTCTTGTAGAAAACTGCTACAAGCAAATGGAACTTGCATTTTTTTCCAAGTCATACATGAAAGATTCCTTACTTATTTTTCCCGATTATCCAAAAGTCTCATTCCTTATGATCCGCTTCAGTTTTACTTCTACGTAATACGATTTTGCCAAACTGTTCTGAATCCTGAAGTCGTTGAAGGGCAGCTACTCCTTGTTCTAAATCATAGACGTGATCTATAATCGGGCGGATTTGATGTTGTTCCATAAAGCCTAGCATTTCAATAAATTCTTCCTTACTACCTAGAGTGGTTCCTAGAATATTACACTGGCTGTAAAAAAAGCTTCTGAGATTAAACTCTATGATATCACCGGTAGTGGCACCAAATGTAACGCATGTCCCCCCGGGGCGTAGTTGATGTAATGATTGCTGAAAAGTGGCAGGACCCACACTATCAAACACGATGTCGACCTTCTCACCCTGTAACGCTTCATTCCAATCCATTGTTGTATCAATTGCAACATCAGCACCTAGCTGCAAAGCCCTTTCTTGTTTAGCTTTGCTTCGGGAAGTAACAATGACACGACATTCCATGGCCTTACTCATTTGAAGTAAAAAAGTAGCTACTCCACTGCCAATTCCAGGAATCAACACCGTATTTCCCTCTTTGACCTGTCCTTTTGTACGTATTGCTCGATAGGCTGTCAGTGCGGCAACAGATAGGACCCCAGCTTCTTCCCACGTTAGATAGGTAGGTTTTTTTACGAGAAGGGAAGCAGGAACAACGATATACTGAGCATGAGTTCCATCGAAGGAAGAACCTAAAATTTCAAAAGAAGCAGGAGGAGCGTCGCTTTTTGTTAACCAGTTCACACCTGCATGCAAGATTACTTCGTCACCTACATGCCATTCCTCCACATCACTGCCTACTTCTTCAATTTTTCCAGCACCATCAGCACCAAGAACGAGTGGAGCATCTTGTTCATTTCGCCACATCATATTGAGTAAATCCCGACGATTTAAACCAGATGCTTTCAACCGAACTAGCACTTCATCAGCAGCCAAATTTCGTTTCGCTCGCCCTGCTATTTTTACCCCTTTTAAACCAGTTGGACCATGATGCAATAATGCTTGGTACATGTCCGTTCCTCCTTTTCGTTACTACTTACCTTCTCATTTATATTCACAATATAAAATATTGGATCAGTTCGTCCAATCGGATCATTTTTACCTCTTCTGCAAACTGATTACTAGCACTACACACAGACAATGGATATCCTGGAGCTAGGTGATACTGCTTAAAAACCCAATTCGTCTTTGACGGTGTCTCTTCGCTAAAATCGATCGTTCCATTCAGATTCTTTCTTATGGAAAAAGAGGCAAGGGGAATGGATAGTCCCTTCCCAACTGCCTTCATGTAGCTCTCCTTCAACGTCCAAAGGTCATAAAAATACGACAGCTGTTCTTCTCCTTCTGATTTCATTTCTAAATCCGTGTATTCTTGTGTTGAAAAGTAATGCTTAGCAATTTCCATGTCTATGGGCTTTTGCTGTTCTACGTCTACTCCTACAGGTTCAACACTTGTTCCACACACTACCCATTCACCAGAGTGGGACAAATTAACGTTGCAATTTGTATAGTTGGGCAAGTAGGGTTTACCATACTCATTGTATTGAAATTGAATCTCATCTAGAGGAATGAAGTGATGTGTGCATAAAATATAGCGAACAAGTAAATCAGCCAGTAGTCCCCTATAGGCATCTTCCCGTCTTCGGAATCGAAGGATTTTATCACGTTTTTCTGGGGATACATGATCTAGTAAATGATTAAATGTATCCTCTTCTAGTTCTGCTGGTATATGTAGAGCAAATACGTTTGTCATGTAATTCCCCTCTCTCTTTTCCATATTTTAGAGGATATTAGTAAACAAATCTACTATGTCACATGGAATTTTCGAATTAGTATTTTGTTCTAAATAAAAGAAAGGCTCTCATCGCTACTAATGCCGTTGCGAAAGCCCTTCCCTCTGTTAGATTATTTTATTTCTATTACAACTATCTATTTTTCTTCTACTACGTTACCTTCCGACGTGGCCACTATTGATCTCTTCAATCGCTTTTGCATACGTTTTTCCCTCTTATTGTTCCACCAATTATCAATTCCTTCAAATACGGAATACAGCACGGGCACCAAAACCAGTGTAACTAACGTGTGAAAAATAAGTCCAGCTATCACTACGGTTGCCAGTGGAGCTTCTAAACTAGCACCATCCCCAAATGCCAAAGCCATTGGTACCATACCCAGGATTGCTGTAATTTTGGTCATCAGAACGGGGCGTACTCGGTCATGAGTTCCTTTAATAATAGCTTCTTGTAACGGTATTCCTCGCTTTCTAAGTAAATTTATACGGTCAATTAACAGAATCGCATTGGAAACGACAATTCCGATTAGCATAATTACGCCAATGATGGACATGGCTGTCATCATGCGCTGTGTCAAAACTAGCCCCATAACAACACCTACACCTGCCATAGGTAGCGTAAGCATAATAATAAATGGATGCGACAAACGTCCGAATTGGGCAACCATAATTAGATAGATGCAAGCAATGGCACCTAAAAAGACAAACAATGCACTGGACATATTGTTTTCTTGGTCTTTAAGACTACCTGCTAACTCCACTTGCAAGCCAGCAGGAACAACCAGTTGATCCAACTTCGTTTGTAACAAACGGGTCGCATTACCTGGATCGATTCCAACAAGATCAGCTGACACTTTAATTACTCGTTCTCCATTTCGGTGATTAATTTTTTGTGGAGTCTTACCATACTTCCATTCGACGACATCTACTAACGGTATCATGGTTTGATTTTGAGTGGGAATCAACATTTTCTTGAGTTGCTCAGGATGTTTCATTTCTTGCTCAGGGAATCGAGCCATTACATCCACATTTGTACTGTCTGTTGTAAGTTCAGCCACTTTCTGCTCACCCATCATACTGGATAAATGTTGAGCTAGTACCCGTTCGTCAACCTGTAATCGATTCATGGCTTCCTTTATAGGCACTAGTGTAATCTTTTCTTTTCCTTCACTAAAATCATTGCGAACACTCGAAATACCCTCTATACCAACTAGCATTGTTGATACTTGCTCACTCAGTTCTTTCGCTTTCTCTAAATCTTTACCTGAAATCTCTACTTCGACAGTTACTGCACCACCATCTGGACTATCCGTGCTGAAAGAAAATCGTTCTACACCTGTTACTTCTTTTGTTTTTTCCATCACTTGCTTGCCAATTTCTTCTTTGCCCAATGAGCGTTCTGCTCTCGGTAATAACGCGATTTGTAACTGTAGACGTTCAAGATTACCACCAATATAAGCATCTTTTACTTCTTTTATCGTAGCCAATTTCTCTTCCGTTTGAGAAATGACTTGTTTTGCACCTTCCAAAGAGGTTCCATGTGGCAACGTAATATCAGCAAAGATAAAGTTTTCATTCACATCAATCCCCAAATTGGTTTTAACATGGGGAGCCAGCACAAAGATACTGCAAAACATGAGAAAGGCAAGACCAAGTGTTACAAATCGTCGACGTAGACAAAGATGCAAGACACGGTCAAACCAGCGTACCATGAGATTATCCTTGTGATTTTCTCCATTCACTTTTTGCTTATCATTTTTTAAAAAACTATCTGAGAAAATGGGTACAAAGAAAATCGAAACAATCGTAGCTGATACAATAGCCGCCGTCACTGTAAAAGCAATCGTAGTGAAAATAGGCGTCAGCGCTTCATCAAAGCCTGCTAGTACTAAAGGTAAGAATACGACTACCATAGTGATCTGTGACGATAATACTGGTGTAAGTACCTCTTTTGTTCCTAGCAAAATTGATTCTCGCAATGCTTTTCCTTGCTCGCGATAGTGATAGATACTCTCCAATACCACGATCGCTGCGTCAACAATTAAACCAACTGACAAACTAAGAGAAATAAGGGTTACCATATCGAAATTATAGCCAAATACTTTCAAAGCAATAAATGTCATTAAAATAGAAAGTGGTAACGTTGTAGCAATGACCATCGTGACCCGCCAGTTACGTAAAAAGACGAATAATATCAAAATAGCGAGAGCTCCACCGATCATAACATCTCTACTCAAATTACTAATCGAATGTTCAATAAAAGAGGCTGCTTCAAAAATAGATGTAAGATGATAAATTCCATTTGCATCTTGATTAATTTGGGCGATAAGCTGTTCAACCCTTGTTTGGGTTGGTATGATTTCACTACCCTCTGTACGTTTTATTGATATACCAATATAGGGTTTTCCTTTATAGATAGCAAGTGATTGATCACTCTCGCTTCCGCGTAAATCTTTTACGGTTGCCAATTGGCTGAGTAGTGTCATTCCCCTTGGTGTTGGGATCATTACAGACTTTAATTCCTCTACATGATGTAGCGTCTTATCCAATTCAATTACCGTCTGATAGCCAGCGTTATCAAGTGTCCCTAGTGCTTGTTTCCAATTTTGTTTTTGTAGTTCCTGATAAATCTGTGCTGGTGTCACCTGATAAGCGGAGAGTCGCTCTGGCAATAAGGTAATTGCAATTTTATTTTCAAAGCTTCCTTTACTAATCTCTACGCCTTTTACTCCAGCTACCGCCTCAATTCTTTCTTTAAGCGTATCTTGAGCATAATTATATAATGATTGCGGATCGTTACCTGTTAAAGCTAACACCATCAGAGTTTCGTCGCCATAATTGGCCTGATAAATATTACTATGTTCAACTTCTTTCGGAAAATTGGTTCGTTCACGGTTGATAATGCTCTCCAGCTTCTGTTTCGCTACTTCACCTTTTCCCTCCTTGGCTACCAAAGTGATTTGAACGTTACCACTAGAAGAGGATGAAAAATAATCCTTTACTTCCTCCATTCCCTTCACTTCTTTTTCTACACGCTCAGCCACTTTTTTCTCCATCTCTTCGGGAGGAAGTGATCCGCCAGAAATATTAGCAATAATCCAAGGTAAATTTGTTTTTGGCACAAGAAATACTTTAAAGGAAGCAAGTGAAGCAAAGCCTGTGAATAAAATCATCAGAGTCAAAAGATACACAATAAGCTTTCGTTGAAGAAAGAATGATAGGAGTTTACTCATTGTTTTACTCCCTTCACCGCTACGTTTTCACCGTCAACGATATAGGTAATTCCACTTTTCACCACTTGTTCCCCTACAGAAACACCCTTTACAATTTCAATATTGCCATTAATAATCTGTCCGACTTCCACAGGTTGTTTTTTGACAACTCCATTCTCGACTTTCATGACGAAATGGGTCTCGTTTGTAAGTCCTACACATTCTAGAGGTAATAAAAATCCTTGCAATGGGCGAGGAACCTTAACATTCGCAACCATACCGCTCCGCCATTTTTTCTCTGAATTAGCCATGTTAATCTCCACTCGATATTTACCGTTCGCAGGGTCAATTACAGGCGAAACAAATTGAATTGTACCCTTGCTTCCTACACCAGAAGCACCCTGTACCTCTACCTGCTTACCCTCAGTAAAAAATCCCACTTCGTCGCTCTCAACGAACAAGACTACCTTAACCGTTTTCAAATCAACCAACTCAATTATGCTTTGTCCCCCAGCTACAACCTTCCCTTGCTGTTCATGCAACGCTATGATCGTTCCAGAGAATGGGGCAATAATTTTGGTTTGCTGTAAACTCTCCTGCGCTCGTACAGCCTCGCTGTTTGCCTGTGTAATGGCGGCACTTGCTCGAGCTAATTGATCTGGGTTTGCCCCTCTTTGAAGCTCCTGAAGTGCAATCTGTTCATTTTTTACACTCATCTCTGCTTGCTTTGCTTTGAGAAGAAGAGCCTCATAATCATTTTTTGAAAGCGCACCACCTTGAAACAAAACTTCTCCTTGCTTCGCAGCCTTTTTTGCCTCTGTGGCATTTTGTTGCTCTCGATCCAGTTTGATTTTTTGCTGGGCCAGTGCTTCTTGAGAAGCTCCTTTCCGTGTTTCCTGAGCGGCAACAGCTGCGGATTGTACTTGCCCTGCGGCAGCCTGAGCAGCTACCTGATATACTTTTGCGTCTAAAGAGGCCAAGACCTGACCTTGCTGTACCTGGGCCCCTTTCTCTGTATTCAATTGTGCAATTTTTCCTGAACTCCCGAAGCCTAGCATTACCTGTTTATTTGCTTCAACTACTCCTGAATATCCTAGTAAAGTTGAAGCTGGTGCTTGTTCAATTTTATAGGTCTCCACCCATTTGTTATTTTTCTCCTCTTGCACACTAGCTACTGGCTCCACATTACCCGCACAGCCGCTAACTAACAAGATAGAGGCACTCAAAACCGACACGACAACACGTCTCACATCTGTTCCTCCCAGCTCTTTCCTTTTTTATTCTATTGTCTCTAATTTTCTGAAATAACAGAACGGTCAGCAGGTGGAACTTGTATCCAACTTAAGACGGAGATTGAAAGCATAAGGTAAATATAGTAAAATATAATTTTATACAAAAATAATCATAGAAACCTTTTTAGATAAAAAAAGGAAATATATCATCTTCCTTTTAAACAAGAATATGCTCAGCCTTCACTTTCATAAAATAGAAAAAGACTGTCTACTTTAATATAGACAGTCTTTGCTGAGTTACTCCTTGCTAGTTATGATTGCAACAGAGAAGCTGCTTCCTTATCTAGAAGGAAGGTGACATCAGGATGCTTTTGTAAAATAGAAGCTGGCAGCTCTTCGGTTATTTCACCTTGAACCGCTTTCGCCACTGCCTCTGCCTTTTTCACACCGGCTGCGAGAATTACAATTTTTTTACTTTGCATAATGCTAGCAATCCCCATCGTAATAGCATGGCGCGGTACATCCTCCACACTATCAAAATAGCGAGAGTTAGCTTGAATCGTGTTCTTTGTCAGCTCTACCATACGAGTCCGAGAATCGAACGAAGCCCCTGGTTCATTAAAGCCAATATGACCATTTTCACCTATTCCTAGAATCTGGATATCTACTCCCCCGATTAGTCCTATTTCTTCTTCATATCGGTTGCACTCTGCATCCACATTGGTGGTTTCGCCATTAGGAAGGTGAATATTTTTTGTTGGTATATTGACATAGGCAAATAGACAATCATTCATAAATGTCCAATAGCTTTGTGGATGCTCACGCTTGATCGGATAATATTCGTCTAGGTTAAATGTACGTAGTGTCGAAAAGTCCAGCTTTTTATCTTGATAACTAGCAATCAAGTGTTTATAGAATCCTTCAGGTGTTCCGCCCGTAGCTAATCCAAGAACTGAATCCGACTTTTTTTCAATCTGTTCTAAAAAAATATCTGCTGCATAACGGCTAAGTGTATCATAATCCTCAAAAACTTTTACCTGCATCATCTAGTCCTCCGCCTTTTCAAATACGATTTTTCCTTCTACCCAAGTAGCCATAACCTGATATTCATTGGATAACAGTACAAGGTCCGCATCTTTACCTACTTCGATACTACCTTTTGTATCACTGATTCCTAATTTTTTTGCTTGGTTCATTGTAAGCAAGTAAATTGCTTTTTCTAAAGGAATCTTTGTAAACCGCATAAAGTTAGACAATGCTTTATCTAAGGTAAGGACACTACCCGCTAATGTACCATCAGCAAGGCGAGCTTCATCTCCACGAACGGTCACATTTTGTCCGCCCAGATCATATTGGCCATCATCTAGGCCTGCTGCACGCATCGCATCGGTAATTAACATCATCTGATTTAATTCGCATGCTTTTGCCAGAATACGGATGAAGTTTGGGGATAGGTGAATGCCATCACAGATAAAATCAAATGTCATTTCTGGATTCTGCATTGCTAATCCGATAATACCAACATCACGATGGTGCAAGCCTTTCATCGCATTTCCCAAATGGGTTGCATGATTTACCCCTTTACGTAAACATTGGCACGCGCCATCATAATCTTGTAAGGAATGGCCAACAGAAGCGACAACCTTTTGTTCACGTAATAGATCAAAAACCTCTTCTTCAGTAACCAACTCAGGTGCTAATGTCATAAGCTTAACTAATCCAGGTCGAGCAACAGAAAAGACTCTTTGCATATTAGCAAGCGTTGGAGGCTCAATCCACTCTCCATTTTGGGCACCTTTTAAAACTGGATTTATGAAAGGTCCTTCCATATGGACGCCAACTACTTTGGCACCTTTGTTTTCCTTTATATTCGAATAAAATTCTAATATTTCAAGATTACGTTCGATAGGAGCTGTCATAGTAGTAGCCAATAGACCAGTCGTACCGTGCTGAGCATGGAAGCTACAAATACCGTCAACTGCTTCCTGTGTGCTATCCATAAAGTCAAAACCTGCCCCACCGTGCACATGTAAATCAATGAATCCTGGTGCTAGAGTTGCACCTTTTCCATCATATACATGCTCTGCTTCTTGTCCATTTTCAGGTCCTACATAGATAATTTTTCCGTTTTCCATAAGGAGAATGGTCTGTTCAAGAATGCCTTTTTCTGTGACAATATTCACATTTATGATTTTTTGTGTTTGACCAACAGTCATGGTGTACTCCTCCTATTTTTCGAACTACGTGAAGCCTCTGTCTATCTTTTGTTAGGCATCCGATTTATACGCATCCCCTGCAATTATTATGTAGAAAGCGTTTGTAAGAAAGTCTACGAAAGCGATTTCTCACTTATTATTGTAACAGAAAACGATGCTGTTACCCAAGAATCTTCTTACTCTTCAAGAAACAGACACACAACTGAAGCATTGACATACCGGCATTCTTGCTTACTTTGAGCTAGTTCTTCTATATGCGAACTGTAATAGTTAGCAAACAAAAAAGAGGGTTACACACCCTCCATTTTGTGATCTTCTACAGCGCCTCTATTTAGATAACACTAATTGCTCCAATTCATCTAACAAGCCTTTAAAGACATCCATTGCTTCCTCAATCGGTTCTGGTTTTGCCATATTGACTCCTGCTTTTTTCAACAATTCAATCGGGTAATCGGAACCACCACTCGATAAGAAGTTCAAATAGCGCTCTACTGCCGGTTCACCCTCCTCCAAGATTTGTTTCGATAGGGAAGTAGCAGCTGAGAATCCAGTGGCATATTTGTACACGTAGAAATTGTTATAGAAATGAGGAATTCTTGCCCATTCAAGATCAATATCTTCGTCGATCACAACAGAGTCTCCGAAATATTTCACATTTAACTCGCGATACATACTGGAAAGAGAGTCTACTGTCAGTGCTTGCCCTTCTTCAATGGTAGCATGAATCATCTTCTCAAATTCTGCAAACATGGTCTGACGGAAAACAGTCGCTCTAAACTGCTCTAAGTAGTAGTTAAGCAGGTACATGCGTTTTTCTTTTTCAGTCGTTTGTTCAAGTAAATGCTGCATTAATAGTGCTTCATTTAATGTAGAAGCTACTTCTGCAACAAAGATCTGATATTGCGAATACGTATACGGCTGATTTTTATGCGAGTAATAGCTGTGCAACGCGTGACCCATTTCGTGTGCTAACGTAAACATGTTATTTAGGTTATCTTGATAATTCATTAACACGTAAGGATGAACAGAATATGTTCCCCACGAATAAGCACCGCTCGTTTTTCCTTGATTTTCATATACATCTACCCAACCGGAAGTGAACCCTTCGTGTAAAACTTTTCCATATTCCTCACCGAGTGGAGCTAGTGAGTCCTCCACCGTTTTAACAGCCTCTTCATAAGGAATTTCCATATTGGCTTCCGCTACAATCGGAACATATAAGTCATACATATGAAGCTCATCTACACCCAACATTTTTTTGCGTAAATCTAAATAACGTTGTAGCTCAGGCAAATTCTTATGGATAGTAGCAATGAGGTTGTCGTATACAGATTGATCTACATTATCGTTAAATAGAGACGCCTGTAATGCAGACGAATGTTTCCGGGTACGTGCATAAAATACATCACGTTTTACGCTTGCAATCAGTGTAGCTGCAATCGTATTTTTATGATTTCGGTATGTTTCATACATAGCCTTAAAAGCATCGTGGCGCACTCGTCGATCCTTGCTCTCCATATATTGGGAATATCGACCTTTTGTCAGCTCAACCTCTTCTCCATTTTCATCCGTAACCATTGGAAATTTAATATCTGCATTATTTAACATTGTGAAGATGTTAGAAGGTGCACCTGAAATCTCACGCATTTCTGCAAGCAAGACTTCTTCCTCAGCTGACAACGTATGCGGCTTATAACGAATAATCTCAACCTCTAAAAATTTTCTGTAATGATCTAAACCACTTTCTTCGTTAAGTAAGGCTTCAAGACGCTCATCTTCTATTGCTAGAATTTCTGGTTGAATATATGCAAGTGCACTAGAAACCTGCGTAGATAGAGAAGTAGCCCGATCAGTTAAAGCCTGGTATGTAGAGTTTCCATTATCTTCATCTCTTCTCATGCGAGCGTACACGTACAGTTTTTCAATCAATTGAGATATCTCATCCATTAAAGTTAGCACTTCTAACAATTGCTTCCCAGAATCAGCCAATTTTCCCTTAAAGCTTTGTACTTTCTGGATCAAGGTTTTTGCTAGCTCTGCGTCTTTTTCCCAATCGTTATTGGAAGGATAAATGTCTTCCAGCTTCCATTTGAATTGGTCAGGTACTTCGTTTCGTTTAGGTAATGTTTTGGTTTTGTTCACATTGATACACTCCTTTATATGGAAAATAGGCAGAGCCATCAGAAAAACTGGTACTATTCTCCATCGTACACTAAGCGAAGCTCTGATTCAATTATTTGCAACCCTCTCCTTCTGGTGATTGATAAAGCGAATCGTGGTAGAAAAAAAATAAAAAAAACCTGGCTTCTACACCAGGCTCCCCACTTGATTTCCAATCCCTACATATTCAAATCCAATTTTTCTCAAATCAGAATGTGCTAATGCATTGCGACCATCAAAGATTAATGGTTGCTTCATAATATGGTACATATGTTCATAATCTAATTGAAGAAACTCTCTCCACTCTGTGCAAAGGATGACCGCATCCGCTCCGGTCACAGCCTCATAAGCTGTTCTGGTGTAAGTCACCTGCTCGGGTGAAAATACGCATTGCATGTTGGGCATAGCAACAGGATCATAAGCAGTGATGATCGCTTCTTTTTTTTGTAAGATAGTTAGTAGTTTCTGTGCAGGAGCTTCTCGAATATCATCGGTATCTGGCTTAAAGGATAGACCTAATAAAGCAATTCGTTTCCTCGCAAGTCCGCCTAAGCGTTGCTCTACTTTATGCAAAAACCAAGCAGGTTGTTGTTCATTCACCTTAATTACTTGGTACAAAATATTCAGTTGCTCATTTTTCTCTTGTGCTATTGAGAGTAAGGCAGAAGTATCCTTTGGGAAACAAGATCCACCATATCCCAAACCTGCTCGGAGAAATTCTGGACCAATCCTAGAATCAAGCCCCATTCCGGTAGCGATGATCGATATATCTGTTCCCAGTTTATCACTTAGTCGAGCTAGTTCATTCATAAAAGAAATTCGCATGGATAAAAAAGCATTAGAAGCATATTTTATCATCTCTGCATTTAACCGACTCGTTTTAATCCGTGGTGCATCAATTGTTACGTATAAATCTTCTAGTATATGAAACGCTTTTGTAGACGAGGCCCCCATCACGATGCGAGCTGGTTCTAATGAATCATGTAAAGCACTTCCCTCCCGTAGGAATTCTGGGTTAGAGGCGACGTGTATCTGTGGGCAATCGGAGAAAAGTTGTGCTACTTGATCGTTACTTCCTACAGGTACTGTACTCTTAATGACCAACACACGTTCCGAAACATTGTGACGAAGCATGTGGTGAACCTGATCTATTACATCCTTAAAAACGCGTAAATCAGCCCTTCCCTCCTGATCGGAAGGGGTGCCTACACAGATAAATATAACCTGTGCTGGAAGTAGTGCCACTGTAAGATCAGTGGTAAATTCCAGCTTTCCTCTAGTTATTACGTCCGTCAGAGCTTCGTCTAAACCTGGTTCATAAATGGGTGATCTGCCAGCTTGCAATAGGCGTATCTTTTCTTCGTCTACATCCACCCCCGTCACTTCATGTCCTGCCATCGCTAATGCGACTCCTGTTGTAACTCCTACATATCCGGTTCCAATGACGGCTACTTTCATGCTGACACCTCCGCCATGATTTGGTGATACTCATCTTACTTGGTCTTTATCCGTCTACTGTTTTCTTTTATAAGTCGTACATATACATTTTCCAGCAGCTTGCGTTGCTTTTTAATATCATGTTGTTTTTCCACTTTCACACGTGCATTCAAGGTGTATTCTGTCCACCGCTGTTCTTCCTTGATCATACGAATCATCATTTCAGCAAGTGTACGGGGCGATTTCTCAGGAGCAAGTAGTCCGCTTACCCCATGCTCCACCAGCTCTGGAATACCTGCGTGACTTGTAGAAATAACTGGCCTCCCTGTTGCCATGGCTTCCATTAGCACGTTGGGAATCCCTTCTTGATTGCCATCTTTCGCTGTTTTGCAAGCAAGTACAAACACATGACAACGCGCCAATTCCTCGGCTACTTTTAGATGGCTGACACCGCCCTTTAGTATCACGCAATTCTGTAACTTGTAGCGTTTAATCAACTTTTCCAGTTTCTTTTGCTGATTCCCTTCCCCGACAATTGTAAGCGTAGCTTTTGGATAAATCTTGTGTACATATTGAAAAGCGCGAATGAGAGTATCCATGCCTTTTTTCTCTACCAGTCGACCTACACTTAAAAATCCATAGGCATTATTCCAAACAGGTTGCATAGCTTGATAAGTAAACTTTTGGAGGTCAATCCCTGACCGTAACAACGTTATTTTTTGTTTAGGGCATCCTAGTTTGATTACCTTTTTTTTCATGTGCTTGCTTACTACTGTGAACGCGCTTCCTCTTCCAAATAATTTTTTTAATTGACGTCTATATTCCGGATCAACATTGGGCCGACGTGATACATCCGTTCCGTGAAATGACACAAGTAAAGGTAATTTAGAACGTTTGGCAACAGGTAATAATTCTAAACCACCTGTTCCAAATCTAGCATGCAATACCTTGATTTGTTTTTTCTTCACCCAATGATGAAGATTTCTTAACTTTTTTTTCACATAGATTGACTGGTGAGGAAATTGATCCACATTAATCGGTTTACTTCTGGTCACGACCAAAGGTTCCACCTGTGTATGTCCAATCAATTGTTCATAAATGAAGGTTTCACTTCTTGGAAGATAAATTCGCCGATACAAAAGAACCCGATGCATACTTTCATCCTCCTTGGTACAGCTTCTTAATATCCTGAAATTGCTGGTAGAGCCCCTGTTCCAATGAGGTATGCGGACGATAGCCAATCTGTTGAGCTGCTAGGGATATATCAGCACAGGTACGCCTCGAATCACCTTTTTCTGCTATTGTGAAGGTAATATCTGGACTCACTTGCATGATCTTTGCCATAAGGGACACGGCCTCTAACAAGCTAATTTCTCGTTCTCCACCGATGTTATAAATCTTGCCCGCCTGACCGTACTCACTCGCCAACAGATTGGCTTCCACCACATCATGTACGTAGCTAAAGTTACGGCTTTGACTACCATCCCCGTAAATTTGTATGGGCTCTTTTTGCATCATTGCTCGAAAAAATCGATGAAAGGCCATGTCAGGACGCTGTCTCGGTCCATATACGGTAAAATAGCGAAGTGCAACCACTGGTAGTTGATAGGCTTTCACATAAGCTTGCATCAAATACTCCATAGAAACCTTGGTTACACCATAAGGGGAAAGCGGTACAAGCGGAGCTGATTCCTCTGTTAAACCCTCTTGCATTGTGCCATAAACAGACGAGGAGGAGGCAAGCACAATTTTTCGCAACGAATCATGAGTAAGACTAGCTTCTAACAAGATTTGTGTAGCGGTCACATTGTGGTTCACATACTCCTGAAAAGCATCCCCCCAGCTTGCACGTACTCCAGGCAAGGCAGCCAGGTGAAAAATATAATGGACCCCCTTTAACACATAAGACCAGTCAACATCCTGTATAGATTTTGTGATGTACTGAAACCGGGAATCTTGTAGACTATATTTGATATTGCGCTCTTTATAACACAATGGGTAGTTCAAGAGCATACTATCTACACCAATTACTTCATAATCGTCTGCCAGCAATCGCTCGGTCAAATGAGAACCAATAAATCCTGCACAACCAGTCACCACAGCTTTTTTCCTCATTTGCGATGACCTCTTTTCTTTTTCCGCTTCACTAGCTGTTTAATGACCAGAAAACACCCTCTCTTTCCAAAAATTGCACGATATTTATTCCCCCACCTTTTTAAACAACTTTCATATGTCTGTCTTCGTAGATAATTACGTTTTTGAATCGATCCTGGCTCTGTCAATTGGTTTCGATGCTTTGTTCTGTTATATAACGTTTTATCTATATGTTGAACAGGAAACTTTTCAATCAAGCGTAAAATCATACGACGATCTTCCATAATTCTTCCACCATATTTGTCAGAGGTATCCCAGCCACCTACCTCTTTCAAAGCATTAACACGATAACAACGCGGGGCTACCATCCAACCATCATATCTTAAGAAATCATACTTCCCTCTTATTTGCCGGTGTTTAATGACCTTACGCTTACGGTATATACTTTTATAAACACGCCAAACATTCATATTTCCGTAGTATAGAGCACATTTTTCCTTTTTCTTACTCCGTTGATTCTTATTAATTGTATTTTTAAAACGTTCCAACGTACGTTTGGTTAACCAATCATCGGAATCCAATTGAATAAGATAAGGGGTGCGAGTAAGTGACAATGCCATATTCATAACCTTAGATATCCCTGAATTCTTCTGCATACGATAATATCGAATGTTTGAATGAGTAAGAAGGACAGAGACAATTTCTTCCGTATCATCCGTTGAAGCATCATCCATAATGAGTATTTCCCAATCATCGCAGGTCTGTTTCAAGACACTATTTATCGCCTTTGGTAACATATCCGATCTATTATAGGTAGGTATTACGACAGTAAACATGGGGATAGCTACATCTACATTCTCTTCCATCTCAGTCATGAAGTCTCGATTCTCCTTGTCGCTGGTAGTGTTATCGTAGAATGATCACTCATAATAAAAATCCCCATGTGCTGTCGTGAAACATTTGGTACTCCCCCAACTAAATAAGAAGAACGTCCAAAAATACTATCATGAATATAACAATCCAAATTTACTAATTTCGTGTCCTCTAATAAAATACTGTTTTCAATTCTTTGGCAATTTCTTACCTCCGCTCCATTTTGAATACTTACATAAGGTCCAATTGTGCAGTTAGACAATACACAATCTTCACCTATCATTACGGGACCAATAATCTTACAATTATCGATCAGACTTCCCTCTCCTACTTGCACCTCAGTTCCAACAGATTTGTCTAGCATCCAGCGATTAGCCTCCAACCATCTCTCCATCGTTCCTACATCGGAATAAGGTAGCTTGGTTGTAGAATGTACTACCTTTTTGCCTTGTTGTAAAAGTACTGCAATGGCATCAGTAATTTCATATTCCCCCCGCTTAGATGGTTGCAATCCAGCAATCACTTGAAAAATAGCAGGAGTAAAAAAATAGGCTCCGATTACAGCTAAATTGCTTTTGGGATACTGTGGTTTTTCAACAATTGACAGAATTTGTTTTCCTTGTATTTCAGCTATGCCAAAATCCTGTGGTTTCTTTACCTCACTCAATAAGACGGCAGCTGAGGCATCTGTTTTGACGAAGCTGTCATGTAAACTGTGCAAGGATTCCATCATTAAGTTATCCCCTAAAAACAAAGCAAACTTATCTCCATCGATAAAGGATTTGGCTAATGAAACAGCATGGGCAATACCCAATGGCTCTTGCTGTTCAATATACCTAATCACTGCGCCACATTTTCTTCCATCCCCAACGTAGGATGGAATTTGCAATTGATTTGGACTAATCACGATACCTATTTCCCTTATACCGACATCAAGTAACTTTTGCAAACAATGCTGGATCACCGGTAGATTAGCTACAGGTAGGAGTGTCTTGGGCTGTGAATAGGAAAGTGGATATAGTCGTGTGCCACGGCCAGCGCATAAAATTAACCCTTTCAAATGACATTCACCCCTGTTCCATAGAGATATCTATACTTTATGCACAGGGATAGTAACGGTTTGGGTGATTGGCCCTACTAACCCAAATAGTGGCGAATGCCTATGTAAAAAGCGCCTACGTTTTTTTCGTGGGCGCTGTCTTTTTTGTTCACGGATTTGAGAAGCCTTAAAGAAAATCTCCACATATTCATTAGCTGTTTTTTCCCATGTAAACTCACTTGCTCGTGATATGGAGCGATTAGCAAAGGGTGTAAAGAAAGAGACAGAATTCCACATTTGTTCCCAAATGTCCGGAATTGTTTTCATCCACTTTTTAGGAGGAATGAGATAGCCGGTCTTATCATGCTCAACCACCTCTCCTATTCCTCCCCGTGTTGAAGTTAAGATAGGCTTTCCTGCTGCCATTCCTTCTATATTAACCCGGCAAAACGGCTCGTTCCAAACTGATGGGGTAGCTACAATATCACAGATATGATACCACTCTGGCATCTCTTTTGAAGGAATAAAATTAACGAAACGTACCTTCTCTTTTATTGGTCTAGCTAGTTTTTTTAAATAGCTCACATATTTATTTTTTCTATTGTTTCCATATCCTGTTCCACCAACTATGAGAAGACGTGCATGCTGATCACGCTTAGCGATTTGTTTGAAGGTGCGAATTAACAGGTGTACCCCTTTTTCGCGCATCAATCGCCCTGCATACATCATCACGCGATGGTGCTTTTTAAAACCCAAAGATTCTCGTTTTTCGGAAATAATCTTCCGCCCTTCCTTAGACAGTGAATAAGCAGCAACATTTACTCCAAGATGAACTGCATGTATCTTACGTTTTGATATGCCATGTTTCTTGATGAAATATTGTCGCAGATAGTTACTATTGGTAATGAAACAATCAACCTGCTTTTTCACTTTTTTCATACGAAGAGGCGAAATAGCCCTTCGTGAAGCAAATACATGAGAATGCATATTAAGTACGATAGGTATATCTTTATGAGCCTTGCGCACGATAGGAACAAAACTTGGACGATTCTCTATCAAAATTACATCAGGCTTGTTTTTTTTTATCCGACTTGTCACTTGCTTAATAAATGACTTTTGTCCATGATAAGATAACCGAATGTACTTGATTCTCCCATCCTGTTCTGACCGAGGGTATTCTTTACAGGTCCTTGTATAGATTTCGATATCATGAGATTTTGCTAGCCTTTTACTTACCTCATCAATATCCAGCTCAACGGAACTACCTCGTATAGGTGGAACAGTAAAAGGGCCGGGGCTTACTATTGCAATCCTCATGCTCTGACCGATTCCCATTCCTTTTTAATGGCAAGCACGATCTGATAAATTTGTTCTCGTTCCTTGTTCCATTGAAGAACTACTTTCTCCACTTGTTGTTTCCATTTTTCGCTATTGAGTTGTAACGTCTCCCATCGATTTATCATAGCCGCCATTTTGGATTCCATTGTAGCCATTACCTGCTGATATTCTTTGATTTGTTCCTGCCATGCGTTTCGCTCCTTCTCCAAGTGATCCAACCGTTCCTGCATTTCTTTCCACTGATTAAGTAATTCTTGTTTTTCTTTAGCTTTTTTGGGATATAGTCCTTCCAATAACACGGCATCAGGGATCACACGGCAGTCATTTTGGCCCCCTGAGGCTTGCAAATCAAACATGGCCGAAAAGACAAATGGCCCTCCCTCAGTATTCAGTTCTAGCTGTTTTCGATTATCCATTAGTTCTCCCTCCTTTACTTGTTATATTCTATGTACTTAACAGGCCGATAGGTGCATACCTACTAGGTTGTTCTCCTTCAAATCATGTATTTCTCTCATCAGGCAATCCTATTTGTTGACTACAATAAGACCAAGGAATACAAAAACCCCTTTGCGCATCGATAAACGGCAGCACTACTAAATGCCTTTTATCGATTGCGTAAAGGGGTTTTTCGTTAATATTTTTTATCCTTTAGTATGGATATCCTTATTGTTTACCTACCGTCCCTCTTTTACTGCTACTGGGTGACGGAATCGCTGACTATACTCGCGCGCTTCCTCAACAGAGTTGACTTGATTGCGTTGCCACTCCAATAAGATACGGTCAATATAACGGATAAATAGCTTACCAACAGACTGTGCCTCTCGTAAGGCAGCTATAATTAGCTCTTCTGCATAGCCATCCTCTTCCGCCCATATTTGTAACGTTTCTACCTCAATGGGAGATAGTGGTCGACCAAATGTTTGTTCAAACTGAGTGTACAAACTATCTGGCTGCTGTTCCTCATCTAATGAAAATAACATTGTATCAGCAGGTCCACCTGATATATCCATGTGGGAAGTAACTGCTACTTCCTGTCTGGAATCGCTAAATGCTTCACGTTGCACTTGATAGCTTTGTTTCAAGCAGTCATACAAGCGGTCATAGACAACAGAAAGATTGTAGCTTTCCGAACGGAACCCCGTTTGTTCATCAACATTCTCATCAATGCCGATCCATTGATCCTTCATCATTTTCTGCAACAATTGTATTAAACGCAATCCAGACATGGAGAGCCGATCCTCAAGCTGCGATAAGGTGGGAAATTGATTCCCTTCTTGTTGAAATGACAAGAGGTGGATAATTAACATCATTTCTTCGTCCGCCAAAGACATACGTTTATAATTCTTTAATAATAAATTAGAAACGGACGTAGAACCCTCTTGTATCAGTTGTCTTATTTGTCGATCCATGTCGTGCTTTCACCTCTCCCCTATTATAACAAGGACAGGCAAATTCACCTAGTAAAAAAACACATAAACCATTGGAGAATCTTTCTTTGCCATACAAAAAGCTGAAAAAGAAAACAGCTAGTAGAAAGGGGGATTTCTACTAGCTGTATCGTTCCTTCAGTGCTATTTTATTTTTTATTTATAAACAGCAGCTGTTTCTTTTACCATTTCAGATACAGATTCTAATCCGCCACCGGATAGGTACCAGTATCCTGGATCTAGGTAAATGACTTTATTGTTTTTAACTGCATTCGTTTTCTTCACAATTTCATTTTCTACTACTTGTTTCGCAGAGGATTCACCTTTTTTAATAGCCGCAGTACGGTCAACTACGAAAATGTAATCAGGGTTTTTCTCCAAGATGTACTCGAAAGAAACACTTTGTCCATGTGTAGATGAGTCGATTTTATCATCTGCTTGTTTGAAGCCAAACACGTCATGAACAATACCAAAGCGAGAAGTAGAACCATAAGCACTTACTTTACCATCGTTAGCAAGAATAACTAAAGCTTTTTTCTCGTCAGCTTTTGTTTTTTCATTTAGGTCTTTAATTTCTTTTTCAATTTTAGCTAACATTTCATCAGCTTTTGCTTCTTTATCAAAAATTTGAGCCAATGTTTTTACTTTAGTAGTGAAGGATTCCATGTATTTCTTATCATCAACATCCATGTAGATTGTTGGAGCGATCTTTTTAAATTCTTCATACTTATCGGCTTGACGACCAGCAATGATGATTAAATCAGGTTTTGCTTCATGAATTTTTTCAAAGTCAGGCTCTTTCAAACCGCCAACATTGATATATTTTTCATCTTTGTATTTATCTAGATAGCTAGGTAGGCTTTTTTGTGGCAAACCAACTGGTTCTACGCCCAATGCATCCATAGTGTCAAGTGAACCAAAGTCAAATACAACGACTTTTTGTGGATTTTTCTTTACTACTGTCTCACCCAATTCGTGTTTTACAGTAATTTCTGCAGGAGCTGCTTGTTTTGCTGCTTCTGGTTGAGCACCAGATGTTTTATCTGTAGCATTATTTGACCCGCAAGCCGCAGTAACCAATGCTAGCATAAATGTAGCAAATACCATTGCTAATTTCTTCAACATTCTCACCTCTATAATTTTTTTGAAACAAGATGTAGAACAGATCATTTGCTAGGAAGATCTGCTCTTCCTTCAGCTAATGAAACAAAGGTAAAACTTATCTGTGCCTGCTTTGTACCTTCTTTCTCTTCCTCCAAGTGTCCTATGTCAATTCACGTACCTACATTACTAGCAGTCCGTGATCCCCCTTGCTTGAGTGACGACAGGATGCTTGTCATTAGGTATTACCCAGTTGGAATCAACCAGCAGGTCTCTTCCGTACGTAAGAAAGGGAGGAAAGAAGGTTTCCCACATCGGCAGGCCAGTTTTGCCATCCTTTTCGGTTCTTTGTTTCATGAAATCCAACTACATCCGTTTGCGTTCTCAGTACGATTTGTAAATGGTTTTCAGCGATACTTTTTGTTAAGCGAAATAGACACAAATGTCATTACCTTCGATGTTTTGGATATTGAAATCCATCTCATACAAGTCCTGTAAGACCTTAGGGTTAATGATTTCTTGGGTCGAGCCCTCTTTGACGATTTTGCCGTCTTTTAATGCAACAATATAATCGGAGTAACAGGATGCAAAGTTAATATCATGAATAACAATGATGATCGTCTTGCCTAATTCAGCTACCAAACGACGCAGGGTTTTCATGATTTGCACCGAGTGCTTCATATCCAAGTTATTAAGTGGCTCATCCAACAGGATATAATCCGTGTTTTGCGCGATAACCATTGCAATGTAAGCTCGTTGTCTTTGTCCACCACTTAATTGATCTAAATATTTATCCTGCATCTCTTCCAGTTCCATATAAGCAATCGCTTCTTCGACATATTTCCAATCTTCCGGTGATAAATTACCCTGTGAATAAGGAAAACGACCGAAACTTATCAATTCTTTCACGGTTAAACGAATATTAATATGGTTGGACTGTTTTAGAATCGAAATTTTCTTGGCCAAATCGTTGCTGTTCCATTTACTTATTTCCTGTCCTTCAATATAAACCTCGCCTTCATCTTTCTTGAGTAAGCGGCTGATCATGGACAACAATGTACTTTTTCCAGCACCGTTGGGACCGATAAAGGAGGTGATGCTTCCCTTTTTTATCTTCACCGATATATTTTCAACAACAGGCTTATTCCCATAGAATTTTGTGACGTTTTTAACTTCTACCATGCTTTATTCTCCTTTAACAGCAGATATAAGAAGTACATACCACCAATAAAATTGATGATGACACTGAGCGGTGTCGAGAATTGAAAAACCCGCTCCACGATGAACTGTCCGCCAACTAAAGCAATGGTACTAATCAGCATAGAACCAATAAGCAAATACTTGTGCTGATACACCTTTAAGAATTCTCGTGTCAAATTGGCTACCAATAATCCTAAAAAGGTAATCGGACCAACTAATGCGGTTGAAATAGAAACTAGCACCGCAATTACGATCAGTAATCTTTTCACAACTCGCTCGTAGTTAATTCCTAAATTAATCGCTTGATCTCTTCCCAAAGACAAGACATCGAGGAATTTTAACTGTTTAAAAACATAACCACAAGCTAAGGCTATTCCAATCACAGATAGCATCAGGATATCTGTGTTTACACTGTTAAAGCTGGCAAACATTTTATCCTGAATGACCTGAAATTCGTTTGGATCAATTAACATTTGCATAAACGAGGATAGACTGGAGAAAAAGGTTCCAAAGATAATCCCCACTAAAAGCAAGAAAAATATATTCCTGCCCTCGCCTCTAAACAGCGTTTTAAATAAAATGCTTGAGAATACAATCATGAGCCCTACTGAAAGAATAAAGTTAACGTTATTATTCACGATTGTGATGTGCATAGAACCAAATAAGAAAATGACCAATGTTTGAATAAACATATACAGCGAATCTAATCCGATGACGCTAGGAGTTAAGATTCGGTTATTCGTTATCGTTTGAAATACAACAGATGAGAACGCAATCGCTCCCCCAGTCAATAAGATAGCAAGTACATTTTTACTGCGTTTGGGAAGAACATAATCCCAATTATTCGCATTCATCTTGTAGAAAATAAATAATCCGATCAAGACGATTGCGATCATCGCAAGGATGCCCAACATTCTTCTACATTGTTGCATATGCATTTCTCCTCATGAGTAAGTACAGGAAGATTCCACTGCCGATAACTCCGACCATAAGTCCAATCGAGAGCTCATAAGGAAAAATTACGATACGCCCTAATATATCACATGCTAGGACAAATACGGCTCCGAGTAAGGCTGTATGCGGTAGACTGTTCCGTAGATTATCCCCACGATAAATGGAAACGATGTTAGGAATAATTAAACCAAGGAATGGAATCATTCCGACTGTGAGCAATACCAGAGAGGAAATCATAGCAACGATGATTAATCCGATATTGATCACACGCTGATAGTTGAGTCCTAGATTAACCGCGAATTCTTCTCCCATTCCTGCGACCGTGAATTTATTCGCATAAAGAAAGGCGATAATGACAAGCGGGATACTAATATACAAAAGCTCATATCTTCCCTTCATGATCATGGAGAAGTCTCCTTGTAACCATGAGGATATATTTTGTATCAGGTCATATTTATAAGCAAAGAAAGTGCTTATAGAACTGATAATATTACCAAACATGATACCTACCAATGGAATAAAGATATTGTCTTTGAACTTTATTTTTTTAAGGATTTTCATAAAAATAAAGGTGCCGCCTAAGGCAAAAATAAATGCGACAATCATCTTTACAATCGGACTCTCTGTAGTAAATAGCATGAGTGATACCAGCACTCCTAATCGAGCGCAGTCCATCGTTCCAGCAGTAGTAGGAGATACGAATTTATTACGGGTGATCTGCTGCATGATTAAGCCACAGATACTAAGGCTAATCCCAGCCACAATAATGCTAACTAATCGTGGAACACGGCTGATTAAGAAAATTTCAACTTGCTCATCATTAAAATTTAGAATGTCAAGTGGAGTAATGTTTTTGACTCCAATAAATAAGGAGCACATGGATAGGATGATTAATGCTAAAAATAAATATCTCTTTTTCATAGTTCCCCCCGTATGACATTAGCAACTGATGTGTGTTTCTCTAGGATTTAATACTTCTAGCTTCGTGTTATCGATCAATTATGTATTTATTTATATTACATATTATTACAAATGAGATTGATTTTCATTAACCATCATCCAATGAGTATTATAAATGATTTTCATTCTCATATTCAACTGTTTTTTCATATTTTCTACATTTATAGCCGTTTTTTCGTTACACAAAGTAGTTTTAAACATTAAAAAAACAGGAAAAAACCCCTTGTTCATACTCTAAACAAGAGGTTTTTATACTATTTTAGCATGTAAAGAAATTGATCAAATTCATTTATAGATAAATAATCTATTACGGATATAGTCTGTACAATAAACGTGGGAATGGTATTGTTTCACGAACGTGATCCAATCCACAGATCCATGCCACTGTTCTCTCTAAGCCCAAACCGAATCCAGAGTGAGGCGCTGTTCCATATTTACGTAGGTCCATATACCATTTATAGGTTTCTTCAGAGAGGTTATGCTCTTGAAAACGTGCTTCTAGTAATTCTGGATCATCAATACGTTGGCTACCACCAATAATCTCTCCATAGCCCTCTGGAGCAATCAAGTCTGCACAAAGAACCACTTCTGGACGATCTGGGTGTGGCTTCATATAAAATGCCTTGATTTCAGTAGGATAATGCGTAATGAAGACAGGCATATCATAGTGTTCAGCAATCGCTGTCTCATCTGGTGCACCAAAATCATCGCCCCATTTAATCTCACTACCTTTTTCTTGTAGGAGCTTGATCGCATCATCATAAGTGATACGTGGGAATGGTGCTTTTACTTTTTCTAATTTCGTAGTATCGCGGTCTAGCGCTTTTAATTCAAGTTGACAGTTCTTTAATACTGACTGAACAACATGCGATACAAAATTTTCTTGAATGCGTAAGCTCTCTTCATGGTCAACAAATGCCATCTCCGGCTCAATCATCCAGAACTCAATTAAGTGACGACGTGTTTTGGATTTCTCAGCACGGAATGTAGGACCAAAGGAAAACACACGTCCTAAAGCCATCGCAGCTGCTTCCATGTACAACTGACCACTTTGAGAGAGATATGCATCTTCCTCAAAGTATTTCGTATGGAACAGGTTAGTCGTTCCCTCAGCAGATGTAGGTGTCAAAATTGGCGGATCAACTTTATAAAATCCGTTGATTTGGAAGAACTCGTACACTGAACGAATAATTTCCGAACGGACAGCCATCGCGGCACGTTGGCGTGGAGAGCGCAGCCATAGATGACGGTTATCCATCAAGAAATCTACCCCATGCTCCTTAAGAGAAATCGGGTAGTCTTGTGCAATTTGAATGATTTCTACTCCTGTTACAGTTAATTCGTAACCGCTTGGAGCACGATCATCTGCGCGTACCATTCCAGTTATGTACAAAGAACTTTCTTGCGTAAGTTCCTTCGCATTGTTCCAAGCCTCTTCGCTTACTTCTGCTTTTACTACAACCCCTTGAATAAATCCGGAGCCGTCACGCAGTTGGAGAAATTGGATTTTACCACTGCTTCGCTTGTTGTATAGCCAGCAACCTATCTTAACTTCTTGTCCGACATGTTGCCCGACCTGACCAATTGTAATTAATGACATAATAAGACCTCCATTTATCTGTACCAGATAACCCTTACAATTATACTATCCTCTCTCTACTAATTTCAACGATTGTTATTGCTTCTTTTTCACCATGGAAAAAGCCCCTCCTTAGAGGGACTTTCCTTCCACAAATTGCTTGATTCGACCAATGCCCTTTTCCAATTGTTCCATGGATGTTGCATATGAAATACGAATATTCTCAGGGGATCCAAAACCACTCCCCGGGATTAAAGCTACCTTTTCTTGCTCCAGTAACGCTTTACTCCAGTCATCTATATTAGCAAAGCCCTGTTTTTCCATTGCTTTAGCTACATTTGGGAAAACATAGAAGGCTCCCTCTGGTTTTAAGCATGTCACGCCTTCAATTTCATTTAATAGATCGACTACACGATCACGACGCTTAACAAACTCGCCCCGCATCATTTCCAAAGAGGCTTGAGATCCTGTTAATGCTGCCAGTGCACCATATTGGGCAAATGAAGTCGGATTAGAAGTACTATGGCTCGACAAATCAACCATGGCACGAATCAAATTCTCATTACCTAAAGCGTAACCCATCCGCCATCCTGTCATGGAGTATGGTTTTGACATTCCATTAATAATCACTGTGTTTTCATAGGCTTCTTTGCCAAAAGAGGCTACAGTAACCGCTTCATGCCCATCATAGATCAACTTTTCATAAATTTCATCAGAAACCATTAACACATTATGTGACAAGCAAACATCTACAATCTCTTCCAGTTCCTTACGTGTATAAATACTACCGGTAGGATTGCTTGGAGAATTAATAATGAGTGCACGTGTTCGAGGAGTGATAGCTTGTTTTACTTGCTCCGCTGTCACCTTGAAATTGTTTGATTCCTTGCCCTCAACAAAAACAGGAACACCCTCTGCTACCCTCACCATCTCTGGATAGCTCACCCAATAAGGGATAGGAACAATCACTTCATCACCAGGGTTTAACAACGCCATGAACAAGTTGAACAAGGCATGTTTTCCCCCATTGGTCACGATGACTTGCTTGGTGCTGTAAGTCAAATTATATTCTTGTTGATACTTGTTGCTGATGGCTTGTAACAACTCAGGAATACCAGCTGTTGCAGTATACTTGGTTTTTCCTTCACGCATCGCCTTTTCAGCTGCTTCAATGATATGTTCCGGGGTATTAAAGTCAGGCTCCCCCGCTCCGAAGCTGACAACGTCAATGCCTTGTCGCTTCATTTCGTTCGCTTTCGCTGTAATAGCCAAAGTAGAAGATGGAGAAAGAACTGTGACTCGATTTGCAAGTTTCATGGAAAACCTGGACCTCCTGGTAACGTCATGATATAAAAAACTGCCAAATACTTAATGATAGCCTATCACACATAGATTTGGATGTATAGTTCTTCGTTATAGAATCTACAAGGACTATTATCAAACGTACAAGCGACTATTTTATGAACGACTATTGAAGTTGGTGCATCTAATAAAGGTATCAAATATACTATAGTTTGAAGGTAAGGAGGGAAGCTTTTGGAGTATACCAATCTTCTTAAATACCTTGCTCAAATTTGGGTAACCCCAAAAGAAAATCAAGACGTGGAAGTAATAAATCCGACTCCGTTACAATTATTAGGTAAGGGTAGACAAGGAGCTGTCTTCCAATTAACTGATAACATTTGTGTCAAGATTTATGGAGAAATACAGGATTGTGAGCGTGAATATTACGCACTGTCACTTGGTCAACATACAGAGTTACTGCCAATCGTCTATGAACGCGGAAGAAATTACATTGTGATGGAAAAGATTACTGGGATTAATTTGCGTGAATATTTACAGTCGGAGACATTAACCAAAGAACTATCGCTAAAGCTAATTCAAATGCTCGTCACCTTTAAAGAAATTGGTTATGAACGAATTGATCATCATAAGAGACAGATATACTTACTCCCATCTGGGCAACTGAAGGTAATAGATGTAGGTAGGACCGTTTGGCGAGATCGAACCTATCCCTATCCGCGAAAATTACTTACCAGTCTTGGTACTAAAATCTCTATTCTTTTTCTTACCCACGTAAAAAAAATGGCACCTGAGCTTTATAAAGAGTGGAAGCAATATCGCGAAATGGACAATTTGGCTCGTTATATTCATGGAGTCATTTCCCAAGAGCAACTACAAAATGTCGAAAATATCGCAAGTGACGCAACTCGTCCTCTACTATCCATTCATGATCCAGCCGTTTTTGAATGGAAGCTCGAAAGTATGGTACGTAAAATTCACAAAGAAGAAACAGAAAAAATACTATCGGATCAACATATTCGATCGAAACATTTTGCTTTCTTCCATGAACCATCTTACCTAGAGCAAAAAGAACAACCCTCTACGGGCAAAAAGCATGGTTCTCAAAATAAATATGTCTTTACCATCCAAAATAACAGACCATCAAAACAATCTTATTCCAAACCAATCTTAGAGAACCAGAACCAGAGCAATGTTGTGGTCTTATTTACAAAGCTTTAATCTTTTTACGGAATACGTACACACCAAGGTGGGTCAGAATATGAAAATATTAGTCATTTGGCGCCTTTTGACCGTTGGTGGCGTAAATGCTGGATGGCGCAATCGTGCTATGTTTTTCAAGAAATATGGTATCGAAACTGAATTCTTATACACATCCGATCTCGGTGGCATGCACATGATGCAGGATGTTGCTCGGGTATATCTTACAGCAGACAGTAACGAAAGCATTAAAATTATCAGAGACAATCATTATGACGCGATTGTTGTTGTTGATACCAAGGAAGCATATCGTTGGTTAAAAACGGCACAGTATACTGGACCAGTTATTGTAGAAGCACGTACTCCCGAGATTATTAAGCTATCCCCCCATCTTTCTAACTTCCAAGGTATTCAGCCAGTTCAAATTATCGTGCCCTCCTCCTACCAAAAAAGAGTGGTTTCCATTCTATGTAACTCAGCTCCCATTACCGTAATCCATAATGGCGTTGATACCGATTTGTTTCAGCCAGTTTCTTCAGAAGCTAGCACCAAGCTCCCCTTTCTTACTCGACCTAATTTTAAAAAAATCGTGGGTTGGATCGGCCGTTTAGACAAACGGAAAAATTGGCATATGTTGCTTAAAATCGCCAAATTAGTGAAAACAGAGAGAAACGACATCGAATTCTGGATTATCGGTGGTAATAAAAGTGTGCAGAAGGAAAAATTTTGGACTAAATGGTACGAAAAAGAGCTAACTGACATCGTAAGGTGGTTCCCTATTGTTCCTTATCAACACATGCCTTATGTGTATTCACGCATTCTGGAATCTGGAGGTTGTACGCTTGCAACAACAAGAGCAGAGTCCTTTGGAAATACCTTTATTGAATCCATGGCTTGTGGTGTACCTGTTATAGCTGCTAGTGTTTCTTCCATACCTGAAATTATCAAACATGGGGAGAATGGTCGGCTCTATCAAGAAAATCATGTTCGTGGCGCTGTCAATCAATTGTATCGCTTGCTCGATTCACATGAAATGTATCAAGCCATGTCTCAAGCATGTATCGAACGTGTAGCTACTCATTTTGATATCACGATCTGTGCAAAACAATATGTTGATTTCCTACATCGAGTGGTGAAAAAGGAGGGGAGCGATTCATGAGCCAATTGCGTTTCCATCGTCAGTTGGAAGGTAAATCGCTTGCTCATCTTATCACAGGCGAAGACGGACAGAAGTACGTAGTCAAAGCAGTGACACCCGGCTTTGATAAAACGTTACTTAATGAGTGGATCGGTTATTGTTTTGCTCGTTTTTTACAACTACCTATTCCTAGATCTTCAATTATTCATCTTCCTCAACCTTTTTATGAACAACAAGCATCTCTAGATCCGCTCCTCTACACACCTGAACAGTTTGCATCTAGCTACATTCCTAACGCTGTGAATGTGATGCATCAACCTTTACCAGAGAAGCTATCTAATCCGGAAGTCATTGCTCCGCTCATTGTGTTTGATTACTGGCTATGCAATGTTGACAGGACAAAAAAAAACGTACTCCTTACAGATGAAGCAGATGGTTTTGCTAGGCTGTGGTTTATCGATCAAGCTGAAATCTTAGGGTCTCCTAATTGGAATACCAATACTTTGCAACGATTACCCATTCGGTTATTAAAAAGTTCGATTCATATGATGCTTGCAAAGCATGTCAGTAATGAGCGAGAATTCTGGGACGCTTTGGAGATAGTTCATTCCATTCCATCCATGCTAATCGAAGAAGTTGTTCATACGCTACCAGCTTCGTGGCCCGTAACAGATGCGGAAAAAAAAGAGCTGGTAAACACTCTGGTTAAAAGAAAACAAAAGCACCTTCAGACATTAATGCGCTTGTTTTATCATGAAATTTATCTTCCTAGTAAAAACCAATTGTAAAAATAGATGAGAAACACCATGGATCCATGGTGTTTCTGTTGTTCATATCTTCAAATTCTTCGTTTTCCTTATTTATTTCTTATCCAATATCTTGAACTACCTGATTTTCCACCTTTTCACCAACCGCGATCCATTCTACCTGTCCAGATATCTCTCGATTAGCAATTTGGCGAATTATTTCAATGGTCACTCTATTTGACTCTTTCTTCTCTACAACAGCAAAACAAAACGGTACGTTAGTGGTTGCCATAAATACATACTTCATCTCTTGAAATGGTTCTGTTAAATCGATTGTCAATTTTGTTCTCACACGACCTTGTTGTAACGTAAAGCTCTCTTTTCCAACTTGTTGTAATTTTATAGTTTCCAGCTGATTTGGTGTAGGAACCAACGATACCTGAGAATGATTACTTTGAATATTGTTAGCTTGTTTATCTTCTATAATGGAAACGTCTGTTTTATTTGATTCCATTTGCTCATCAATTTTTTTCTCAGTAATTAAAAAATCTTGCAAATGTCGAGTGAGTTCGGACAATGGTTGCAAATGCTGATCGGTCAATCCGAAAACACCTGGCATTGTACATATAAATTGGGCAACATGATGGGGAAGATCGGGATAAAATTCATCACTTTCTCTAGCTTCTAAAGCAACAGACCTGCTACCGCTCTCTTCATAGTAGGATGGTACTCCAGAATATCCAGTCTCTTCATTAGGACTTTTTTCTTCTTCTGTCCATTTTGTAATAAAATGCCGCTGACTTTGTGGAATATTTGTTGACCCTACTAATTTAAGTGCTGGATATGTCGATTTTCGCTTAGAGGAGGGTGAAGAAGATCGTTTTGGCTTCCGACGACTTCGTTGTTTTCGCTTTTTTGGCTGGGGGCGATTAGGTTTACTGATTTCCATTTCCTGTTGGGAAGACTCCTGTAACAACGTTTCCACCTCATTTGCTGACTGAGGTATAGAAGTCTCTTCTTCCTGGATGTAAAAATCGGAACTATCATCAATCCAATTATTAACCAATGCTGTTTCCAACGCATCTAGCTCTTGCAGAGCTTGGTTTTTCTTTTTCGACTTTTTTTGCCTATTTTTAATATTTTGCTTTTGTAGGTTTTGTTTAGCCATATTCTTTTCCTTTCCTTTTGTCTTCAATACGATATTGTATGTAGGAAAGAGAAACATGACTATTCTTTTTTTGTTGTCAACAAAAGAAAAACCGATAGAACACTCCATCGGTCGTTACGCTACTACCATATCTATTTCGGCCAGCTTTTCACGAAACTGATCACCACTTAACACTTCAGCCTCCAACAGCACCTGTAGACTATAGCGATAAACGGTATCATGTTCGCTCAACAAAGACCGCGTTTTTTCAAGCAATCCTTCAATAATAGCATGTACTTCTTGATGCACTGCATTTTTATCTACATATTGCATATTAATAATCCCTAGTTTCGACATACCACTTTGAACAATTTCTTGGGCCATTTGTAGTGCTTGTTCAAAATCATTTTTAGATCCTGTACTACGTCCACCATAATAAATTTCTTCTGAAACTGCGCCCGCAAGGCAAACCATAATCTGCCCTTCCATATACTCACGCGTATAAAGATAGTGATCATCCATCGGGTTTTGACGAACATAGCCTAATGCTTGTCCACGAGGTGTTAAGGTTACCTGAGACACGGAACCAGGACGTACTCGTTCACTCACGATAGCATGTCCCAATTCGTGAATCGCTACCCGTTCTTTTTCAGTCTGAGGGGCTTCACGATCGGTCATTTCCCCCATCATAACCTTGTCTATAGCAAGTGAAAAGTGACTTTGCATCACTTTTTCAGTTTTGTCACGCATCGCATAAATAGCAGCTTCGTTGCAAACACTTTCTAGTTGGGCACCGGAGAAACCAAATGTTTCTTGTGCCACTTTTTCCAATTTTACGTCAAGTGCAAGTGGTTTATTTTCTGTGTGTATGGTTAAAATTTGTTCACGAGCTGGTTTATCTGGTAAATCAACCTGAATGTGTCGATCAAAACGACCAGGACGCAATAATGCCGCATCCAGTATATCTTTCCGGTTCGTTGCAGCCATTATGAGTATGCGTGGTTTTTCACTTGTTGCCATACCGTCCATTTCGGTTAACAGTTGGTTTAAGGTTTGATCATATTCTCGTTGTTGTTGACCATCGCGTTTTCCTCCGATAACGTCGATTTCGTCAATAAAAATAATCCCACTATCTTGATTGCTTTTCTCAGCTAATGCGCGTACTTCTTTAAATAATTCACGTACACGCTGCGCCCCAACCCCTACGTACATCTCCACAAATTGTGAGCCAGATGCAGCAACAAACGCAGAGTTCGTGTAATTAGCGGCAGCTTTTGCCATTAATGTTTTACCTGTTCCAGGTGGTCCCGTTAACAGTACACCCTTTAAGGGACGAATTCCGTATTGGGCAATCGCATCCTTATGCAACAAAAAATCTAAAGCTTCCTTTATTTCTTTTTTTGCACGTTGCTGTCCTCCGATATCGGCAAATGTAATATTGGATTTCTTCACAACTTGACTGCCACTTTTGCTTTTACCAGAACCAATCTGCATGCCACCTTGTTTGGAAAACAACAAGTATGTACCTGCTAAAATGGCCCCAAACAGCAAAAATGGCCCAATATTAATGCCCAAAAACAACAAGAATACGATAACCGCTGGTACTACACCATACAATATTTCTCTACCCACGGTTTTCCACCTCGCTTGTTGACTGGTTGCGAGGAATAATTTGGTAGTACTCATCATTTCCCCGCTTCAAAAAAATATAAACATTCGCATCATCAATACGACCATAAGCTGCATCAAGTTTATAACGATCTTTCATCTGAGCTAAAATGGTAGGAATTTTGCTATAAGCTTTACCTTCAATTGCTTCAGTTAGTCCAAACAACCCCTCATTCCAGACTGGCTTGAGTGAATCAGCCTGATTGGTAAGCATTATATCAAAAGCCTTCCCTCGTGCATAGGCTTGAAGTGTTTTTAAAAGCTCTGGGTACTCTTCTACAAACTTGTCTGGCTTTGTAACTTGCAACTTCATATCAACGTGGTCTTTATTGATCTTGAAATCGACCAATGTAGCCGATGTTAGTTGTTCTGCCTTTTCTCGTAACGGGCTTTCTATTTGCATCTTTTGGTATAAAAACCAACCACCGAAGAGGAGTGTAAGTGCGGCAAGCAATGAGAGTAACATAGGTACTTTACGTAATTTCACTAATAACTCCCCTTTCTTTACTCATAAAAAACCTTTATCTGTTCGTTCATTGCGTCTTGGTTATCAGTTACGAAACCAAGTATAGCATTTTTATGGTACCATTTTGCTATGTATTTGTTGGAACTGCGACCAATTCCATTCTTATAGAAAAAATCCGATGATAAAGTAAGAAAACCCTTTCCAAAAGGAACGGGTCGTCTTATGATTTCGGAATATTTAACGTATACGCCCGTATTTTTTGACCAGTCAAAAAATCATAATATACGTAGTTGTAACGATTTTGCTTGTCCACTAAAGTAACTTCCCATAGTCTTTTCTCTCCCTCTAAACCAGGTACGATGCGTTCGATTTGCGCTCCTGGATAGGAGGCCTCCGCTAATTGTTTTACTTTCGTGCGTGGGAGAGCTTTTTCCAGTAAATCAAATGTGACGTGTTCTTTGCTAAACCAAGCCACCACTGGAGTTCCTACCTTATTTTTTCCGGTAACAACAATATAGGCTTCCCGTCCTCGATATTCTTCTATCGTATCAATCTCAGCAATGTTTGTTTTTTCTGCTACTAATGCTCTGGCCTCTGCTTCTAACGTGTGACGCTCAGACAATAAGCTGGAAAGTAGCTGATACAGAGATGCGCCTAACACAACAAGCGCACATGCTGAAATGATCAAGATGCGTTTCCACACTATGATTCTCCTACTTCCCTAAAAATTAAAAATCAGTTGATCTGATCTATCGCCCTTTTGGTTCTTCAACTGAAGCAAGACGACCATACGCTTCAACTGTTTTCTGTCATCATCATACCACAATTGATATTTAATTGTGGTTGATTGCTGTAATTGAACAAGTTCATTTTCTGCCGGAAAACTAGGTCCCAACCATTCTCTTAAAAGCTCGTTTACCTTATCTGGCTGGAGTGTAACACTAAACCCCTGCAAACCCGCTTCATCTCTTGAAACGAGAGGGACAGATTGTAGCTGTGGAAATTGATCCTTCAATAGCGAAGCATGCTCAGATGGTGTAAACAAGGCATAAGGTAGTACGTTTAATTCCTGTTGTTCATTATCTATGACGAGCGAAGCACCTCGATTGTTACGTTCCATCTTCACTTTTTTCCCCTGTAATGTTCCTGTAAGCTGAAAATGATTGCCTCGATAACTTCCTACAAAAGATTGATTTTGTATCTTGACTCCAAAGGGAGTTGCTTTCTCCACAAATAGTTGATCGATCAATTGTTTCAGATTGGCATTATTTTGATCGGTATTCCAGCTACCTCTGCCAATAGATTCATTAGCGCTCTCCAGTGCTACAGGTAACTTGTCTGTTGCTTGTCCCAGTAAAGCTCCCAAACCAAATAAGCATACTAATATTGGCAACAACAACCAAAGATACCGTTGCTTCACGTACATGGGTACCCCTCCCTTACGTATCTCCTAACATTTATGAGATACAAGAAGGTTTTAGAACCACGTGGAAAACTTACTAATTATAGAGTCATGATAAGTAGCCATACTATCAGTACACCACAAGGAGGTGAGCGTGTGAATCAAACCGACAGGAGCCCTTCCTTACCTAAACAGGGTTGGGAACAACATGATTTGTATGAATCCTGGGTAGGTCTGGCCTCACCGCTTCGTACCTTGCCACCTACCGCTACTCTCTCTGTTCGCCATACCTCACTTACAGATTTGTGGCAAACAGAGATGCAACGGACGGACTAAATTTTTTTCTCTATCTACACACCTACACTACTCTCTCCTGCCGCCTGAAGCTCTTGGCAGGAGCCTTTGTCATATGAATGAGCGTCCTTTTTTATCTTATTGCTTTAATAATGCAAACACACGGTTCACTTCGATGATTGCTTTTTGTTCATCCATTGTGATTAACTCTTTATCTTTCATCAAGAAATGCCCATCAACAATTGTATCTGTTACATCATAGCCATTTGCCGCATAAACAACATGGGAAATAGGGTCATTCGCCGGTTGGAAATGCGCTTGAGCCGCATTTAGCATGATCATATCTGCTTTTTTACCCACTTCTAAAGATCCTAAGCTATCTTTTTGGAACACCGCATCTGCCGCATAACGAGTTGCCATACGAAGTGCTTCTTCTGCTGGTACCACTTCAGGATCATAGGATACACCTTTATGAAGGATAGCTGCTAATTTTAGCTCTTCAAATAGGTTCAAGTTATTGTTACTTGCTGAACTATCAGTTGCTAAACTTACACATACACCTTTCGCAAGCATCTCAGGAACCCTAGCTACACCACTAGCCAATTTTAAGTTACTAATTGGATTATGAGCTACTTTAACATCATATTTAGCCAACGTATCAATCTCTTCATCTGTTAAGTGAACAGCATGAGCAACTAATGTTGGGTGATTAAATACACCTAGATTCTCTAGGTGAGCAACTGGTCGTACACCATAATCCTGAACGTTTTGTTCCACTTCTGCTTTTGATTCAGACATATGAATATGTAATGGTACGTTTAATTCAATAGCCTTCTCAAGGATTTGCTGGATATACTCAGGAGAGCACGTATAAGGAGCATGCGGTGACATCATTGTATGGATACGACCGTTAGCTGCACCGTTCCAACGTGATGCGAATGATGCTGCTTCTTGTAATTTCTGTTGACGTTCTTCTTCTGAGCAAAACCCAATCACTCCACGGCAGAGTACGCCACGCATCCCAGATGCTTCCACCTCTTGAGCTACTGTATCCATATGATCATACATGTCTACAAAGGTAGTTGTACCCGTACGGATCATTTCGATAATAGAAATAGCTGTACCCCATTTCACATGCTCTGCTGTAAATTGACCTTCCATTGGCCACATTTTATCTTCCAGCCATTGTTTCAAAGGTAGGTCATCCGCAAATCCACGTAGTAGGGACATGCCTACGTGACCATGTGTATTAATTAATCCTGGCATTACATATTTATTTGTTCCATCAATGATCTCGTCATATGCTGATAAATCTTCAGGTGTTTTACCTACATATGTAATTTTTCCCCCGTCAAAGCCAACCGCTCCATTATAAATAACCTCATTTTGTTCATTAACAGTAATTACGGTTGCATTGGTAATGATTTTCATCAACGTAGACACTCTCCTCTTTTTCTGTTTGTGATTCCTTAATTTAAATAATAGGCTAAACTTTGTAAGCTGGAAGTCAAATCGTTATGATCAATTTTCACTTCTTTTTCAGTTCGAATCGTTGTTGGAGCAAAATTTAGGATCGCTTCTATTCCAGCTTCAATCAGTTTATTTGCCACCTCTTGTGCTGCGGAAGCAGGCGTCGTAATAATCGCCATACGAATTTGTTTTTCTTTAATAATTTCTTCCATTTGATCAATCGGTTCAATGACCAATCCACCTAAATCTTTGCCTATTTTCTGTGGGTCCGCATCAAAAATGGAAACTATTTTCATATTATCTTTTAAATAGACATTGTAATTTGAAATCGCTTGGCCTAAATTACCGGCTCCCACCAACGCTACATGAATCACTTGGTCCAATTTTAAGATATGACGAATCTTTTCAATCAAGTAATCTACGTCATAGCCAATACCTTTTTTTCCAAAGTCACCAAATGCAGATAGGTCCTTTCGAATTTGGGCTGGGTTAATATCCATTGTTTTGCCCATCTGTTGGGAAGACACCGTCTTTACTTGTAACTCCTGTAGATTTGTTAAATATCGCAAATAGATCGGCAGACGGCGAACGACCGCTTCAGAAATTTTTGGTACTTTCCCCATAAATTGCACTCCTAACTTCGTTGTCTATCACGTATAGAGGTCTTGACTGCCTTTAAAACCTTATAATCTTGTCCATTAGAGAGAATGGTAATTGATCCATCCCGGCTAGTGACATACGTATCTGCCCATGATTCCTCCAAACGCTCCACCACTTCACGCATGGAGTCTTTCCACTGCTCCCGAGGAATGCCGGTTTGCACAACGGCAATCTGAGGATCCACCTTCGTTAAAAAGGCTTGAATAGAGGCTTGATTGCTACCCTGTGCCGCTACCTTTATAATCTCAGCAGGCAATAGAGAAGGATATTTTGCAAGCAACCGCTCCTCTGCTTTTTCATTAATGGCACTGGTGAACAAAAATTGGAGTTTTCCTTGGGTCAGACAAAACACAAGCGAATTATCCTGTGGTGATAAAAACAGGTTCTCGCTGGGATGTAAAAATGTGATCTCCACATCTTTTCCCTCTAGTAATTGATCCTTTTCCTTTACATACACAACTTGCTTTTCCCTAGATATATGGATATTACTGTGAATTGCGAACGCTGTCAATTTCGGCATGTAAATCTTATCAAATTGAATTTTCTCCGCTAACTTATCGTAGCCACCAATATGAGTAGGTAAATCGTTTGTCAATAACAGGTAATCCACTTTTGTAACATGACGTTCAAGTAGCAAGGAAACCAGTTTTTCGGTATCCTTTTCGCTACCAGTGTCAACTAGCATGGTTTTTCCCGTTGGAAATCGAATGAGCGTACTCTCCCCTTCTGGTAAGGAGAAAAAAGTCGTGGTAAGTCCAACAAAATCTTCCTCCTGTTCAACAGCATCAGGATCCTCGATGTGCTGTAGCTGATGTGTAATCGCAATAGGTCGACTTGCTTCAACTGTTTGGGATAATGCAAGGATCATCATGCCTATACAAGTAACTAGCAATAGGTAATATCGCATTGTAGTCATGGAGCTACCTCCCTCCTACTATATAGCGTAGATCAATTCATTACGAGCTTAACGTTGTTTTCTAGTTATTGTAAAAATGGAGCTATACGCTCACGTAACGTAGTCCATGGACCTGTCTCTACCTGATATGGGGGCAAAGATTGCAAGAACATCCGGCCATATTTAGATTCTATAATACGCGTATCAAATACAATAACAACACCGCGGTCTGTTTGTTGACGTATTAATCGACCTACTCCCTGCTTAAAACGAATAACAGCATGGGGCAAGGAAAGCGTCATAAAAGGATTCTTTTTCTCTGCCTTCAGTCTTTCCGAACGTCCTTCCAATAGTGGGTGATTAGGAGGTTGAAAAGGGAGACGAACAATGATAAGGCAACTCAGTACATTCCCAGGTAAATCTACACCCTCCCAGAAACTATTCGTTCCCAAAAGTACTGTTTTTGTCCCTGTTTGAAAGCGACGTACCAGCTTACTTCTATTACTTGAATCAACGCCATGACCTAATAGTTCAAACTCTTCCCCTTCTAATAAGCTCTTCATTCCTTCATAAACAGCTCTAAGCATACTATATGAGGTAAATAGGATCATCGTCCGACCCTCACTTGCTCGAACAGCATCAACACAGCCAGCAATGACAGCTTCTACAAAACGGTGTTCTCCTTCCTTTGTTACAGAAGGGAAATCGGAAGGAATTACTATGAGTCCTTGTTGACCATAGTCAAAAGGGGATGGAAGTGAGAGCATTTCAACTCGTTCTTCAGGTAAATTTGTAAAACCCATTCTCTCCATAAAGTAGGTAAATCTATTCTTTACGGTTAGTGTAGCAGAGGTCATAATGATACTTCGTTTTGGTTCTAATAAAGTCGTGCGCAAGGTATCTGCTATATCTAGCGGTGTTTTAAAGAAAAAGAGTTGTTTGCGAGACGTTCTTGTCTCTATTTCCATCCAGCTTACGTGCCCATCCTGTTCTTCTACTAACAAAAAATGAAGTTTCACAGCCACTTGGCCGATTTCCTCTACTAAACCAGTAACATCCGTTTGCAAACGCTGTAAAGAATATGGAATTTCTGCCTTATACTGCAACAAAATGTTCAGTAACTGTTCGACTTCCTTAGCTACATTTCCTAACTTTTGTAAAATTTGATTGCTGGATTTTCCAAGCTTTTTATATTTTTTCTTAAAGTCTTCTGTTTTATATCGAAGTGTGGCTCTTTGTGATTCCCCTGTATCCATACTCCGTTCAGTTCCCCAATGATAAAAGAGTTGTAGCCAGTTCGTAACCGCCTCTTTTAGCATTTGCTGCTCGATCTTAACTTGTTGTAGATGCTGTTCTATTCTTGCCTTTTCAGCCGGTTGCCACACCTTCAATTCATTGGCTAACAGGAGTAGCATCTGCTTTTCTCCTTCAGTACCAAGCTGCTCTACCAATTGAAACAATTCTATACTGGAGAACTGCGTTCCAAAATGTTGACTTGCTACTTCATCAAGTTGATGGGCTTCATCAATAATCGCAACCTCAAAGGATGGCAGTACACCGTTCTCTTTATCAAGATCACCAATTAATAAAGCATGGTTAACAATAATCACATCAGCTTCTTTTGCTTGTTGTTTCGCCTGAAAGTAAAAGCAACGGCTAAACCACGGACACTCCCGATTTAGACAGGAGGCTGTGTCACTCTTGACTGATTGCCAAAATGACTGTCCACTAGGACTTAGACTAAGCTCTTCTACATCACCTGTAGTTGTTTCAGTAAGCCATGTTAAAACCTGCGCTTTGGCTAGCTGTATGTCTTGTGTTGCCCCTTCTTGGCTTTCAATGCTTTGTTCAAATTTTCGCAAGCACAGATAATTTCCTCGTCCCTTCAATTGGGCAGCTCGAAAGGAAAATGGCAACGCTTTTTGTAATAAAGGAATATCTTTGTCGAAAAGCTGGTCCTGCAAATGTATCGTATGCGTACTCACAATTACTGGCTGCTTATGCATACGGGCCCATAATATACTTGGTAACAAATATCCCAGCGATTTCCCCGTTCCTGTTCCTGCTTCTACCAACAAATGCTTCTGATCAGTAAAAGCCTGGTATACAGCATACATCATCGCTTCCTGTGATTCACGTCTTTCATAGTGTTCATGATGAAGTGCAAAACCGTCGCCATCTAATGCAACCATACGTTCGAAAAAGGGTTCTAAAGAAAAATGGATCGGTGGTTGTTCCGATTGTTTCTCCGTCCATTTCTTACGTCTTTTCAATCCAAGATTCCGAAAGAGATCATACTTGCTTGCTTCCTCTGGTGTAGAAGTTGCAGTTACAAAGGTGTTTGCTTCGTCTACAGGAAAGCTCTGCATTAGCTTCTCCATCTCAATTTCTCTTAATAAGGTAGCAACATCGAAACGGAAAGAGGAGATCATCATCTGCAACCCTTGAATTGTAATAAGAGGTAGCTTATGAAGAATATCTAGCAATCGTAACAATAAATGTGCAGTAGCAATAGCGTCACTGTCAGCCTGATGTGGATTTTCATGCTGAATATCAAAATCAGATGCTAGCTCTACTAGCCGGTAGCCACTTTGCATTGGCAATAATACCCGTGCTAATTCAACTGTATCCAAAATAGGCCCATCAAATGGATAATAGCCCTGACTTAGCAGGGCTTCTTGTAAAAAATTCAAGTCAAACGCTGCATTATGTGCCACAAAAACACGCCCGTCTAGAAGGCGCAATAAATCAGGAAGCACATCTTCTATAGAAGGAGCATCACTGACCATCTCATTCGTTATACCCGTTAATTGTGTAATAAATGGCGGGATTGTTTTATCTGGTTTTACAAATGTGGAGTAACTTTCAATTATTTGTCCATTCTCGACCACGACAGCTCCGATTTGTATAATAGAATCTCCCTGACGTGGCTGATTACCCGTAGTTTCAAAATCTACGACGATGAACTGCTTCATTATCGTCACCTCTATTGACACTCACAACACATGCTGCTACTGTTTTTTTCTTTTTACCATTCGGCAGTTGATGTCGAAATTCCTGCTATCTGACTATTAACCTGCACATGGTCCTCCGTATTCTTACATTTCTCCCACCATTGATTAACCTCTGGAATCACATCGCTATAGGAGCGTGCTTTCTCTAAATATTGACTTGCTTCCAGCTGATTCCCTTGTTGAAGAGATAATTTTCCCAGTTGATAATGCCCTAGCATCTGCGAGTACTGATCCTGTTTTTGAATAAGTGTAGTAGCTATACCTTTGGCTTGATCATAAGCTCCTTCTCCTTCATGAGCGTAAATTAATCCCAGCAAGCCAAGATGATGATTCTCAGTTGCATGTAATATTTTTGAAAAAGCGATCCGAGCTGAAGTAATTTCACCTGTTGCGAGTTGCATCCAACCGTATGAAAATAAATAATCAGGATGTTCAGGTGCCAGCGTTAGTGCTTTTTTTAATGCAGGCATCGCTTGCTTTGGTCCATCTAATAACCACTTGTTCCAAGCAATCGCATGCCAAAGCCCTGCATCTAATGGTTGACGTTCCAAAAGAAACTTGTAGCAACTGAGTGCGTGCTTATAGAATCCAGCTTGTTCTGCTAGCATAGCCAATTCCCATAAAGTTGGCGTATCCAGATTTCGATTCGGATCATACATTTTTAGCATTCTCTCTATATCTTTTTGTGGATAATGAGCAAATAATTGACGAACAGCACGTAAATAGAGAACTTGTACTTCCCAATCCTGATCATGTTCGGCTAATAGCTGCTCGCATATTTTCATTGTTTTTTCCGTGTCTCCCTGCTCCAAATAACAGATGGCTAGATTGTATCTACTCTCCGTATATTCAGGACGAACGGATAATGCCATCTCAAACGCCTGTATGGCTTCTAACCACTTTTGTTCCTGTACATACATGCACCCTAAAGCATTGTAACTGATGGAAACAACTTTAGGGGAAACAGCCGTTCGTGTCAACAATCGAAATTCTTTTAAAGCGAGTTCATGATCACAACAGTAGTATAGACTGTAGGCATAATAGAGACGTCCACTTTCCCAATCAGGCGCTTGTTCCAAGAAAGAGGCGAAGTGCTGTTTGGATTGCTCATATAATCGTAGATGGTAAAATCCTTCTGCCTTTACAAATAACTCACTCTGTTGCTCTTTTTGTGGCTGCTCTTCTTCAAGCAGAGTAGAGAATAAAAGTGGTTGCTGTACTTTTGACAGCTTTTGATTCTCTTCATCCAAACTTTCTTCAGTAGAAATGGTTACATCGCTTGCTTGCTTAATCATCCGAATTGCTTCGTTTAGCTTTTCTTCATATTTTAGCCACAGATCAATAACCTGGTCACTACATGTTCGGAGTTCTTTTAGTTGTCGTATTAGATGTTCTTGCTTTTCCGTTGAAGCCGTAGCCCATTCTTTTTCAATGCGATCCACTTTTTGATATAAGTCCTCAAACCAATCCTCAATAAACACAAGAGCCACCCCCTTTGTCAGAGTGAGTAGTCTCATTGTCTCACAAGTGGGATGGCTCTATGCAAAAATGGCACTGGTAGTACTTCCTGCTCTTGCTCTATAGAATAGTAGCGTGAACTTCTTCCGCTAATAATTGAGCGATTTTATTATGCTCGTCCATAATGGCTACCTTAGGCTTATGCTTGCGTGCCTGTTCATCTGTCATCATCGCATATGCAATGATGATAACCACATCCCCTGGTTGGACAAGTCTTGCTGCTGCTCCATTTAAGCAAATAACACCACTGCCTGGTTCACCTTCAATAATGTACGTTTCTAAACGTGCGCCATTATTATTATTTACAATCTGAACTTTCTCATTTGGTAATAAATCAAGTGCGTCCAGAATATCTTTATCAATTGTTATGCTACCTACATAATTTAAATTCGCTTCCGTCACAGTAGCACGGTGAATTTTAGCAGTCATCATTGTACGAAACATTTCCAATTCGCTCCCTTGAATGTGAATCTTTCTATATCTAATAGCTTTCGTTCACACTTTTAATCGACGACCGTAAGTATTACGTTATCAATTAAACGAGTACGACCAAATTTTACTGCTAGAGCAATTAAAATTCTATCCCCAGTTTTTAGAATTTCTATGTCACTCATCTCAGGATAACGTTTCACTTCTACATAATCTATTTCTGCCAAAGGTTGACTTTGGATGAGATTGCGAACTTCGTTACTAAGAACTGCCACGTCTCTTTGCTGATTCGCAATCATCTGTTCTGTACGAGACAAGCTTTTGTAGAGTATTAATGCTTGTAATCGCTCCTCTTTTGAAAGAAACACATTACGTGAACTCATTGCCAATCCATCTTTTTCTCGATAAATGGGACATGGAACGATCTGTACAGGTATTTGTAAATCAGCAACCATTTGTTCAACGACAGCTACCTGTTGAGCATCTTTTTGGCCAAAGAAGGCTTTATCAGCACCCACAATATTAAATAGCTTCGTGACTACTGTCGCAACCCCATCAAAATGTCCCGGTCGCGATAACCCACACAGTGCTTCCGTAATGTTTTGCACAGAAACATTTGTCAGCATAGGGCGTGGGTACATTTCCTCTACAGAAGGAGTGAATAGATAGTGCACTCCTGCATCCTGTGCTAATTTCTGATCACGGGCTAAATCGCGCGGATAAACGGAAAAATCCTCATTTGGACCAAATTGCAGTGGGTTAACAAAAATGCTCATAACTACTACATCTGATTCGCTTTTTGCTTGCTCTACCAAACTGAGGTGTCCATCATGTAAATAACCCATCGTTGGTACAAATCCAATTGTTTTCCCTGCCCTCTTATGCACAGAAAGCGCTTCACGTAGTTCTTTGATGGTGCTAATCGTGATCATACTCGTACCTCTTCTCCATATAATTGCTGAATGGTTTCTTCAGAAGCGGCAAAGGAATGTCGTTGTTCAGGGAATTGTCTACTTCTTACTTCTACTACGTATTGAGAAATCGCTGATTGAATCATGTCTCCAATCTGAGCGTATGATTTTACAAATTTAGGAGTAAGACTGGAAGCATAAGAAAGTACATCGTGGAACACTAGAACCTGTCCATCGCACTCTGCTCCAGCTCCAATGCCAATCACAGGAATTTCTACTGCTTCCGTTACTTTCGCTGCTACTTCTGCTGGTACGCATTCCAAAACAATACCAAATGCGCCAGCTTCTTCTAGAGCCTTTGCATCCGTGATTAATTGCTTTGCAGATTCAAGATCTTTGCCTTGTACTTTATACCCACCTAATTGATGGACAGACTGTGGTGTTAACCCTAAATGGCCCATAACCGGAATTCCAGCCTTTGTACATCTCTTGACAATAGGAAGAATCTCTTCTCCCCCTTCAATCTTCACGGCTTTTGCATTTCCTTCCTGAATTAACCGACCCGCATGATGAATGGCTTCATCTACAGAGCCATGACATGTCAAAAAGGGCATGTCCGCTACAACAAAGGCTGTTTTTGCTGCACGCGTAACAGCTTTTGTGTGATGGATCATGTCATCCATGGTAACAGACACCGTAGATTCATAGCCTAACACAACCATGCCTAGGGAATCTCCCACCAGCAGGATGTCTATTCCTGCTTCTTCTGCCAATTTCGCAGAGGGATAATCATAAGCGGTAAGCATGGTAATTGGCTCTTTTTTTTCTTTCATTTGACGTAGCTTGGACGTCGTTAGCGGTTTCTTTTCCTGCACATTAGACACTCCCGTTGTCTCCTACACCCAATACCGTTTTGAAATTATTCCAATGTGTACTCTAGTGCGCTTCGTACATACCAAAAAACCTCCGCACCGCAGGCGAAGGTTGTGTTTACGCAATAAAGCACGTAGTCCATTAGAATTTCTTCCTTCTGTCTCGGTCCCTTTAGGCTTAGAGCAGATTTTTTGTTTCAGTTGTTTTTCTAGCATACTTCTTAACAGGAAGTGCTATTCCAATAGGATATAGCCTTCAGAAGCAGTATAACAAAATTTCCTAGGTATCGCTATACTCAATATCAGCAGAGTACACCTTGTGCATGACTCCCTCATCATCGCGTAATAAGAGAACTCCCTCTTCATTTAAGCCTGTTGCTTCACCTTCTAATACTGCTTGTAGAGTACGGACTGTAACACGACGATGTAAAGACATCGACAAGGCTTCCCATTCTATCTTGATTTGACCAAATCCATCGCTCAAATATGCCAGATAGAGTTGTTCAAATATACGGCAAAATACTTGAATAAATTGAGATCTTTTCAATGGCTCCCCCAACGCTAGGCGTAATGAGGTTGCAACCTCTTGGAGGACCGGATCAAAATCTGACTCTTGATTATTTACATTAATTCCAATCCCAATAATTAAATAGTTAACACGATCAGCCTCTGCGTGTAGCTCTGTTAGAATTCCGCACACTTTTTTGCCATTTACAAAGATATCATTAGGCCATTTAATTTTAACCGGAATTTGAAACTCTTGGATTGCTTTAGCCATAGCAACTGCTGTTAGCAACGTCATTTGGGGAGTGCGCCCAATCGGGATGACGGGACGTAACACTAAACTCATCCATATGCCCGTCCCTTTTGGTGAATGCCAGACTCGACCTAACCGACCTTTACCACCTGTTTGTTGATCAGCCACCACTAAGGTCCCTTCAGGTGCTCCCTTAGAAGCTAATTCATGGGCTAATGCCTGTGTTGTTGGAACCGTTTCGTAAGCTACAATATTTTTTCCAATTCGTTCTGTTTGCATTGCAGACAGAATCTCTTCAGCCGATAGCGAATCTGGTGAGGAAACAAGCCGATAACCTGATTTGCGTACCGCTTCAAATTCATAGCCCTCTTGTCGCAGCTCTTCGATATGTTTCCATACTGCTGCTCGTGTGCATTTACAATTTTGACTTAGATATTCACCCGAAATAAATTCTTGTGGATGATTACGAAAAGCGCGTAATATTTCCTGCTTAATATTCATAGGTCTCCTCCGTCATAGCCGCAAAAAATAACGATTCCATTCCTTTTTTCGTACATCCATCGAACGATCATGTAGCACCACGAGTCATTTCATTCACCCTGATGTGCTTTTGTCACAACGCATAAAATCTTTAGCCGCCATCAGCAAAGTCTCCGATTCGTTAGTAAGTCCTCCAGTTACTGTGCGCTCCCACAGATATTCCAGGGTTTGTTGAATCCAAGGACCTTGTTTTTGATCACTTATCTTTCTAATATCTGATCCATCTACAGCTAATTCTTTCAAGGTTTTCACTGCCATGTTATCAAAAGCAGATTGAAGTGTCCCCTGCTTTTTGGATAGATCATTCCACCATAAAGCATCCAACACTTTTTCCAAGTCATAGCAGCGTTCCAGACCAAACTTCATAATGAATCGAGTCCAGTCAATAGACTGACATTGATCCCATGTTGGCTGAAGGAACATGATTTGTTGCATAAGATAAGTGATTGTTTCTTCTTCTTTACGTGACATCTTCAGGTATTGACATAACTCACGCGACTGCTTCCAACTGAAATCAGCAGCAAAAAGTAACACAACCCATTTATGCATTACACTCTCTACAGTTTGTAATCTCCACAAATGAATTGTTGATTGATCAAATAATTGCTGCAAAACAGGAATGGCCTGAAATAGCTTCGTTTGTTGAGCATATTGAAAGCCTTTATCCGGATGCTTGCTATCAATGAGTTTGTTGCATTCATCGCGGACCCTCTCTACTGCAATATGAATCAACAATGGGGCGTTATCCCTCATAGCGTTTCTTGTTTCATCTTCAATCTGGAATCCCAGCTGAGAAGCGAAGCGAACTCCCCGAACAAGTCGTAGCGCATCTTCCTGAAATCTACGACTAGCATCACCCACTGCTCGGATTACATGATCATTTACATCCTCCAATCCAAAAAAAGGATCAATTAATTCTTTGTTATATTTCATCGCCATTGCATTAATTGTAAAATCACGACGGGCCAAGTCCTCCACTACTTCATTAACATAGTGAACTTCCCTTGGTCGACGAAAATCTTCATATGTTCCCTCTGTTCGAAATGTCGTTACTTCAAACAAATAGCCATCCTGCTTAACAGTTATTGTTCCGTGCTGTAAGCCCGTAGGAATATGGTCGGGGAACAAATTCATAATGTCTCCTGGATGGGCATTTGTACATATATCTATATCATGAACAGGACGGTGAAGAAGCCAATCACGGACGCAACCACCGACAAAATAAGCCTCGTAGCCGTGCTCTTCTAATTTTTTAAGTACCTTTTTCGCCTCTTCTTTCATTTACACGCCTCCTGTCCTTTCTTTCTTATATATTGTCTTTCAAAATCCTACTTTTCATATAGGGGTGCTAAAATATGCGTATTTTAATAGGAGTTGCTGTGCTTCTCTCTCAATTTTTCACTTCATTTCGTAGCAAAGCCTAACCATACGTTAGGCTTTGCTTACTTACATCGATCATTTGGCTTTGATGCAAATAGAAGTTGGTTTTTTATGTAGAGAGTAGTTGCTGATATAATGATTCATATTGGGAAGTAATGTTGTCATAGCTAAATTTATCCTGAGAACGACGTAGTCCTTCTACGCGAAAGCTTTCGTACAGCATATCATCCTGTAACAATTTACAAGCATATATAGCCATCTGTTTGGTGTCGCCAATTTCGCATAGATATCCTGATTCACCATGTGAAACCACTTCAGGTAATCCCCCAGCACAAGAGGCAACAACTGGCACACCGCATGCCATTGCTTCTAATGCCACTAGCCCAAAGCTCTCCTTTTCGGATGGGAGGAGCATCAGATCAGCTAATGAAATGACTTCTGCTACGTCATCTTGTTTCCCTAAAAAGAAAACATCATCACATAGCTCTTCATCCTGAATTAATTTCCTTATATTACACTGCTCAGGGCCTTCACCAATTAAAATTAATTTAGCAGGCATTTCATCACGAACATAACGGAAAGCTGCTACTACATCTTGCACACGTTTGACCGGACGGAAATTGGAAATGTGCATGATGATTTTTTCTCCGTTAGGTGCAAATTTAGCTCGCCATTCGGTTACATCCTTACGTGAATACCTGCGCTTATCTACAAAGTTGTATACAAGCTCAATGTTTTTGTCTACTTGAAGTGAATCATGCGTTTCGCGGATTAAATCTGCTGAAACAGCAGTTACCATATCGCTCTTTTCAATTCCAAAGCGAATCATATCTCGTAAGCTCGGCTCGTAACCAAGGACTGTGATATCTGTTCCATGCAAAGTGGTGATGATTTTCAAATGATCGCCAACCATTTGCTTGGCTAGATAAGCACATAGCGCGTGAGGTACTGCATAATGAACATGCAAAATATCGAGATTCTCATTCTGAGCAACCTGTGCCATGCGATTCGCTAATGTTAAATCGTACGGTGGATACTTAAATACATCATATTGATTTACTTCTACTTCATGAAAAAATATATTGGGGTGAAACTTCCCTAAACGAAACGGCATGCCAGCTGTAATAAAATGCACATTATGTCCACGCTCAGCCAACAATTTGCCTAACTCTGTGGCCACCACACCGGAACCGCCCAAGGAAGGATAACACGTAATACCAATATTCATTTTAATTCCTCCCTTTTGTACACAGGAAATGGCCTGTCATCGGCTGACAGGCACTCGGGCGCTCCCACTGTTACAAGGATGAAAGTACCAACGGTGTGGCACTGACAAAACCTTCTGCATATGTCACTCCTGCTTGTTGCCCAAATAAACGCTCACGATACTCTACCAATTCAATGTATCCATTATTTAATGGAGTGCTTACACTCCCTTCTTCTTGCTCAAACTGACTTCGATACGACTCTAGCACCTGTATCTTTTGCGGATACAGATCCGTGATATCTACAAAAAAACTAGGAGAAGCAGTACTATTGATGAAGTAATAAAAAAATTGCTCAGGACGATATGCAGGTAATTCACGTTCTCCTACGAACTTTTTTATACCTGCTGAAAAAATCGCCTCTTTTACGATCCGACTTACACTCTCATGATCGGGATGCCGATCATGAAAATAAGGAGCTAACACTACTTTAGGTCGAGTTTTTCGAATAAGATCGACAACCTTTTTGACAGCCAGTTCCCGGTTTGCTTCCAATCCACGATCAGGCAATCCAAAATTGTAACGTGCAGTCAAATTCATATGCTCAGAAGCAACAGCTGCCTCCTCTTGACGGCGCACTACTGTCCCATTTGAAGAAAGCTCTGCATACGTTAAATCAAGAATACCCGTTCGTTTTCCTTGCTGATTTGCTCGTAGCAAGACCCCTGCTGCTCCAATCTCCACGTCATCAGGATGAGCACCAATGGCTAATATATCCAAGTGATTTTCTTCCATAATATTCCTCCCGTTAGACTTCCCGCCAAGCCATGTTACCCTGCTCCACAGCTTTTAGTAGGATTTCTGCTGTAGCTAGATTAGTCGCAACTGGTATACGGTGAACATCGCACAATCGTAATAAAGCTTGAATATCAGGTTCATGTGGTTGAGAAGTGAGTGGATCGCGTAGGAACACGATAACATCCATTTCGTTCTTAGCAATCATGGCACCAATTTGCTGATCGCCACCTAAGGGTCCCGATAAAAAACGCGTTACCTGTAATCTCGTATTTTCCATAATGCGCAACCCTGTGGTACCTGTTGTGAATAATTGGTGCTTTTGTAAAATACCCTCATAGGCCATAGCCAACTGAACCATCTCTTCTTTTTTCTGATCATGTGCAATCAATGCGATGTTCATGTAAAATCCCCTCTCAGTCACTCATTCTGTCTGTTTACCACTACTCTTTTGTATATTAATCAATGAGGTGCTCTAGTCCATATACTAACGTCTGTAAAGAGACAACTGCCTTAATGGCCATTTGAACACCTGGCATAAACGATTCACGATTTATGGAGTCATGACGGATAGATAAGGTTTGTCCAATTGCTCCAAATAATACTTCCTGATGTGCTACCATACCTGGCAAACGCACACTATGGATTCGGAAGCCCATATAATCAACTCCTCGTGCTCCAGCAAGGATCTCTTTCTCATCTGGATGACCTTGCTGTATGTCATTACGAGCTGATGCAATCATTTCAGCTGTTTTAATCGCAGTTCCACTTGGGGCATCAAGCTTTTGATCATGATGTAGTTCAATAATCTCTACATGTGGCATATATTTAGCTGCCATGCTAGCGAATTTCATTAAGAGGATAGCCCCGATAGCAAAGTTAGGCGCTATTATAGCCCCAAGCTCATTGTCTACACATATTTGATTTAATTCTGCTATTTCTTCAGGACTAAGACCAGTCGTACCTACAACTGGTCTCACACCATGTTGCAGACACAGGAGCATGTTTTGGTAAACCTGTGAAGGCGTAGTAAAGTCTACGACAACATCTGGTTTAAAAGCTAGTAAGGCTTCTTCCAAGGAATTAATCATTGGTACGCCTATTGGCTTTCCTCCTAGTACCTCACCCACATCTACATCTGTCAACTGTGAATCAATCCCTGCAACAAACTCCAGAGAGGGATCTTGTTCAAGCATTTTAACCACTTCGCGCCCCATTCTTCCTTTGGCGCCAGCTACGGCAACGCGAATTATCTTTTCCATCCTACCCTCTCCTACTCTTCAATTCTGGTCCATCTATCCTTGTCACGAGTATTAAATTTGTGCATAATGCGATCAAATGCTTCCTGCAAATCTATACCAAGAGAATTGGCAAAACATAAGACAATAAAGAAAACGTCTCCCAGTTCGTCTTCAACTGTTTTTTCTGCTTCAGTTGATTTCTTAGGTTTTTCTCCATAATAATGATTGATTTCACGAGCGAGCTCTCCTACTTCCTCAGTCATGCGAGCCAACATAGCTAATGGAGAAAAATATCCTTCTTTAAACTGAGAGATATACTGATCTACTTCTTCTTGAATTTCCTGTAATGTTTTTTTATTATCCATTTTTTCCTCCCTCATACTAGACCCAAAACCGAGCAAACTATGTAAGCAAGCAAATTAATCAAAAAACCTATTGGCTAAAGTGTATCATAAATAGACAAGGCAAAAAACCTCCTTTATAATGACTCTGATTAGGGTTACAAGCAAGTTTTTCCTACCTGTGTACAGTCAGCATGTTTGCTACCTTTTGATTTACCGGAAAAGGAGAGATTTCCCTTCATGAAATTGCATTTGAAAAACATATTAGCAATTATCATCGGTTCTATCATCATGGGTTTTGGCATTAACGCTTTTAACATTCCAAACGGACTGGCAGAAGGCGGTATCACAGGGATCAGCATTCTGATCAAACTAGCCTTTCCAGCTATTGATCAGGGAATTGTTTATCTATTACTCAATCTTCCTTTATTTTTTATTGGGTATCGTTTGTTAGGGAAAGTCAGCTTTTTTTACACCGTCGTTGGAACGGTTTCTTTATCAGTTTCGCTTTCAGTATTTGGCATGATTTTACATTATGAAAAATTGGGCGACACTTTGCTTGCCACTTTATTTGCTGGAGTTGCAATCGGTAGCGGTCTAGGTATCATTTTTCGTTATGGTGGAACGACAGGGGGCGTCGATATTATCGCCCGTTTATTAAACAAGATGTTCGGAATCAGTATGGGCCGTACCTTACTCATGGGTGATATCCTAGTAGTCGGTGCATCTCTGATCTACTTAACTATTCAAAACGCTATGTATACGTTAGTCTGTGTGTATATTGCTGCACGGGTTATAGACTTTTTCCAAGACGGTGCGTATGCTGGTAAAGCTTTAATGATCGTATCGGAGAACCCCCAAAAAATAGCTCAGGAAATTTTGACCACAGGACGGGGTGTCACGATTTTAAATGGAAAAGGTGCCTTTTCCGGTATGGATAAGGAGATTGTCTACTGTGTTGTCAGCAGAAATGAAGTCCCTCGCCTCAAAAATCTTATGAATGAAATTGACCCTCATGCTTTTGTTATTGTGAGCGAGGTTCATGAAGTTTTAGGTGAAGGTTTTACATTTGATGAAAATAAAAAGCCCTTGCGACAAACATAAAAGGCTACTTTTCCTTTATTAACTAGACTTTTGTATGCTTCATGTTATACCTGTGATTCTCTATGCAGGTAATGACTAATATAAGAAGTACGGATGCATGGGTACTTCAAAAAGACCTACTCTCGACATGAGTAGGCCTTTTCCATCATTAATCTTATATATCTCAATCCTGAATTCAGATCCTTCGTTGCTTCATCGCAGAGTATTTTATCCAAGCTACATAAGCTAGTGAAACAGTCACCAAAGTAGATATCCACACCATCAGACGATACGTTGATTCTGGATTGTCCATGAATGAACCCACAGCAGTCTGATCTTCCCCAACAAACGCTTCCTGCATCGTACTACTCAGTTCTCTGATAGAGGAACGCATCATCTGCCAATCCAGCTTCTGATTAAGTAGATGTTTCGCTATCTCTTCATATTTTCGTGTAACCTTATCCATTGCCTGTTCTTTTAACTGGATTGTCATTGCAGGCCGTAGCGCTAAATATAATTGGTAATTTTCCTCATATTGTGCTCGAAGGGTTTCGGTATCTCGTTCGACAGCGGCTTGCAATAAGTTCTGCATCTGCTTTGAGTAGGAGTTATAGTAGGTGCGCCACATAGGACTCCTTTGATGACTCAGCGCATCTACAGCTACTCTCACCTGCGTCGCATGCCACAACAATCGATTTTCTGTCGTTTTTGGACTTGCATAAGCTTTTTTGGCTGATAAAATGGACTGTGTTACAGCATTGAGACTTTCAATCCGTAAAGATATAGGAAGGGTTTCGTTGGGAAATTGAGAAGCTAACCTCTCTATTTTTAGTTTGGCCGTGTCATAATCTCCTTTTTCAGTTGCTCGTAGCATTTCCCCTGCCACCTTATCTAATTCAGCCAAATGTTTTTCTTCTGGCGGCTGGTTCATTTTTGTCACAAAGTAACTAATCGGCATGGCTAATAGAAATCCCATTACCAATAAGAGTAGCAACATTCTGATGTTTTTTGGCACAAAAAAACCTCCTTTCCCATAGTACAGACTATGGAATGGAGGACAAGATTAGACCTGATTTTTATTCGCTCGTGTATGTAAATAATAAATAATAGCAATGGAGAGCAAGCTTAAAACAACCGTACATAAGCCCACAATGCCGGTATATGGAACCAGTGGTGTTGGTAGATACGGGTGAATTTCCATTACGTAATCGAGAAAATCGTTATTTAACACCCAAAGCGCTGCTATTCCAAGCCCCAACCAAGTTATTTGATAGTAGCGAGCATACAGCATAGACTCCACTGCCATTCCCAAATGGGACGCTAAAAGCATCAGATCTTGCCAATGAACCTCGTTACCCAGAGACCAGCCTGCAACAATAACTCCAACTGCCCACATCCCGTACTTAAAGTTCGTAACTGATGCGACCGCTTCCAATATTGGAACGTTTCGACCCAAAATGTACATTAAGATAACCAGAGTAAATAGTCCGCTCCCAGTAGGGCTATCTGGGACAAATAACAGCAAATAGGGCGCATTATAGGCAGCTACATCTGCAAGTTGGTCCTTATACCAGTAAAAACCGTAGATTGTCCCTAAAAAGTTAATGAAGAACAAGGTCCAGAGAAACCACGATTTTTTTAATGATCCTAGAAACCAGAGCCACATCCATTTCATTTCCTTACGTCACCCCTATTAACTGTAAAAAGATACCTCTCTAGTTTACATGTACCAACATACATCTGCAACCAATGTCCACACGTTTGTAAGAATTGTGTTACAGTTGAGTGTCGAACTGTCTCATATGTATAACCCTACAAATAGGAAAAGCTGACCGAGGTCATCAGCCAGCTTTGCTCCTTTGTTATTTCAAACTTGCGAGGTAATCTACCAGTTTTTTCAGATCTTCATCCGATCCTTTAAACATACCACCTGGCATATCACCTTTACCTTCTACAATCGTCTTGTGGATATCTTCAGCACCTAGAGTCGAACCAATCTTTTGTAGATTAGGTCCCATCCCGCCTTCAAGATTTCCACCATGACACCCAATACAAGACTGATTTGCTGCCCATAGTGGATCAGCTTTAAAGCTTGGATCAGCCTTTGCTGCAGCAGCAGGAGCTCCTCCTCCACCGCCGCCACCTAGCTTAGCTAACTGTTTTTCATGTTCGTCATGAGCTGCCCAAGTCAAGAAGAAGATGGAGAACAAGGACAGTAGCATAAGTCCAGTTGCAATAGGACGACGAATTGGACGTCGATCTTTACCTGTATCTAAGAATGGCGCTAGAATCATGGCACCAAAAGCAACGCCAGGAATACCAATTACGCCAAGCAGTACGTGATCACCTGCTGCCCATGGATATTTCAATAATTGGTACAGGAACAAGAAATACCAGTCCGGTACTGGAATAAAAGAAGTATCATTTGGGTCAGCTTTCGCTGTTAGAGGTGATTCATGTGAAACCGTTAACACCAAGAAACCAAGCAAACAAACCGCAGCAACCATCCACTCTTTTAACAGAAAGTTTGGCCAAAACGGTTCAGTGGTTCCTGGATAGTCAGAATACGAAGGTGACACATTTGGCATGCGCTTCGCTGAGATCCGAGAGTCTCCAACGAAGGTAGCATTCTTATCTTGTTTTGCCATGCTAATTCCTCCTATTGTTGAAGACTAGTTTTATAGAGGTCCAGAAATACCTTGTACACGTATCATAATAAAGTGAGCACCCAATAATCCCAACAAGCCAGCTGGCAAGAAGAATACATGGATAGCAAAGAAACGAGTAAGCGTTTGCGCTCCTACAATTTCTCCACCTGTTAACAAACTTTTCGCATAAGGTCCAATTATCGGAATAGAGTCAGCGATTTGAAGCCCTACTTTTGTAGCAAAGTACGCTGTGTTATCCCAAGGTAACAGATACCCAGTAAAACCAAGACCAAGCATTACGAAGAAGATTAACATCCCTACAATCCAGTTTAATTCGCGTGGTTTTTTATAAGATCCTGTGAAGAAGACACGTAAGGTATGTAGGAACATCATGACAATTACTAAACTTGCGCCCCAATGGTGCATACCACGAACGATTACACCAAAAGCAACCTCAGTTTGTAAGTATTTTACGGACTCATAAGCATTAATGATGTCTGGAACATAATACATGGTCAAAAACATTCCAGATAGAATTTGAATTACAGTAATAAAAAAAGTAAGGCCCCCAAAACAGTAAACGAACGCTGAAAAGTGATGTGCGGGATTTACGTGTTCAGGTACTTCATGGTCAGCCAGATCACGCCACATAGGAGTGATATTTAGGCGCTCATCCACCCAATCATACATTTTTTGTATCATTTTATCCGCTCACCCCTGGACGTGGATTTGGTACAATTTTACCTAAGTAAACTTTACCATCTTTAATTTCTACTTCGTACTCATCGAGCGATTTAGTTGGCGGAGTATTCAGAATGTGCTCTCCATTAATTGCATACCTACCAAAGTGACATGGGCAAAAGTACTCGTTTTTAAAATCTTCACTAGAATTCCAGCTCACGGTACAGCCCAAGTGCTTACAGATAGGGGACAATGCCAAAAGCTTGCCATCTTCCAGTTTACGAATCCAGGCAGACATTGGCGTTTCCGACTCATACCAACCGTCTTTGGTATGAAGAGAAAAGTTCACGTTCTTTGGTTCCGGCCCAAAATCGCTTACATTTCCAACCGCAACTTTATCTCCAGCAGCCGAAGTTTTCAGCACAGGATCAATGGCAAAGCGGATCATCGGTGTGATCATACCTGCAGCCAAGAAACCACCAGTTCCCATGAGTGCATAGTTTAGAAACGTACGTCTGGAAATTTCTTTTTTGCTCATCTATTTCCCTCCTTATCCTGTTAGATTTCTTTCAGATTTCGACTACATGCATATAGGAAACACTAGGTCAAGACCAATAATAGCTAACCCCTCAAGTAATGTCAATAATATGACTCTTTAGAGTAACCATTGCTTTGCGAAAATACTGATAATGTTAAGATTTTGTCAAAAATTCAACACAATTCACACAAATCAGGGTCAAAAAGGGATAATTATCCAAAAACCCTTGCGTTTCAGTCTCTTTTCTACCCTGTTATTGGAAAGAAAGGGATTACTCACCCAAATCTTTCATGTCTGAATAAAAGCAAGTTCCCTTTCTAACATTTTGATAAGCTGGTCTATTTTTTATGATTTTGCCAAATTTGCAAAATCTCTTGGTATAAAACATCACTTGTAATTTGAAAACGAATCTCTGACTCCAAATCTTCATCACTGATCGTTAGGAATTCTACATGTGTGTCTGAATCTGGGTATACTGGTATATGAACATCAATTCCAGAAAAACGTAAAATAAAATTGTAACCGAATTCATTTGGTAATTGAATCTCATTGGGTCCTGTTGTATCCTCTTTAATTTGATACATGAGGGGAAACAACACGACTCTTCCCTTTAAGCGTTGTTCCACAGCCATAGCTAGGCTAGAGAGGTATCCCATACGTGCAGCATTTGTAGCGATTGATAGCTTCTTGTCAAATATGTAATGCGGCAAAATTGCTGAATCATAATAAGGTCTAACTGCCTCAAATCCTTGCAGTTCTTCTACATTCCATTGCATAGTGCGTACCGCCCTCTCCCCGTTCTATTAAGCCAAAACGAGGAAAAACGCCCGCTGACAAGCGAGCTCCTCATTTTTAACCTGTTTCAGTTATCTCATATGTTAGTAATTCTTTCAATTCATTTGTCAGCATCAAAAACTTTTCCTTATTTTTTACAGCCAATGCTTCATCTATCTCTTTATATAGTGTGCGCTTGCGAAATTGTCGCACCTGCTGATCAATCATGATCTCCGATAGCAATCCCGACATAAAACCATTGCCCAAGTACTTGGACTGTTCCATGACTAGTCCCTCATTTCATTAATATGGTGGTATCGACAAAACCGTTATAATCTCGCAGCCAAACCTCGCAAACGTCCGTTCTTTCATAAACCCACTCGCCTGCCTTCGATTGTCCTACCTTAAGTAATCCAACATGGACCATCATCTTTAAGATGCGGTTGGATAGGATTTCCTCTCGTTTGTCATAATAGAAAGGCTTCATCCAAGGAAGTAGCAAATCGGATAGCTGTTGTGAAGAATACCATTGATTAGAAGTCAACATTGCTATCAACTGGACCAACAAGGGGAGATTAGGAATCGCTCGTTTATATAAACGAAACCAAAAACGGATGCATTCATGGTGAGTAAGCGGGCTAATTCCTTGTTGGAGTAGCTCTAAACCACTTGAAGTGATATAAACTTGCTTTCCATCCTCAGCAATCCATCCTTTATGGTAACAAAAATCGTAAAGAAGCGAGAATCGATCTGGATATAGGTCAAAATGCAATCCATATCCAAAACGCCATTTCTGTGGGGCAAGCGGTTCCTCTTTTACGCTTAAAAAATTAAATAGCTGCACCTGATAGCGCCGATACATGCCTCCATCCTGAGTAAGAGGAACAGGCTCATTTTGCAAGAAACGGAGCAGAATCAGCATATCATCTAATAAAGCCGTTCCTTCATCACGATAAGCGCTAGGCACCTCACTCTGGACATTTACTCCAGGCAAGTACCGTATCCATGTTTGTACATACAGCTCTCGAATATCAACAGGGATTTCGAACTGTCCTTGCAACCTGCCCTTCGCTGGAAAAATCCATCCTCTTTTCAAGGAAAACGCTACTTTTTTACGTGCCTCTTCCTTCTTTTCCTCACACTCCTCCACTTGTGCAATTGCTGCTTTTGCCAATAAATCTTCGAGTGTAAAACGCTCGCGTTTATCCAGAAATAACAGCAACAGGAAGTGCAGATCAGCCGAAGAAAGCTGCTCTAGTTCCGTTCGTATTGTCTTTTGATGTCGCAGCCCGGTCATTAAAGTAGTGACCAACTCGTTTTTCGAATGCGGATCGCACTGATAACCATAATGTCTCGCAATCTGATGTAATTGGTTAATATCAGCGTAAACGAGTACTTCAGCTAATTTCATTGCGCATCCCTTCTTACTTTGCAGATTTACTTCCATTGTTGCCCAGTTCATTCTAGGCTTAAACCTGTTGAAACAATTTTGGTAAGAAAACTTGGGATACACATGAAATAATTACTCGAAAGCAAATAACCTTTTGGAGGGTGTACTACAAATAAAAAAAGCACAAGCTTTCGCTGTGCTTTTTTATATAAAATGGCATAAGAAATGGAGGACTACTGCTTAAAGCAGACATTTATCTTACGTACTTTCAAAATAAAACTGCTTTTTTTATTCTTCGCTTGTCTCTTCTTGTAAATCCCATTGCTCAAGTAACTTCTGATATTCTTTCGATTCTTCATAGCGACCAGCTTGCATTAAAAGAGCTGTTAAGCGTCGGATATGTTCTACATCAAAACCAGATAGGTCTACATACTTTTTCAGTGCGTCAATGGCTGCTTCTGTCTTTCCTTGGGATAGCAAAATATCACTATGAAGCGGATATGCAGTCACATATTCTTCGTCAATTGCTATCAATAACTGAATATATTGCTCCGCTTCTTCCCATTTGTCGGTATAAAAAGACATCAACGCACAGCCATATACAACTTCTGGTAATTGCTCGTACTGTATTGCCTTTGTATATAGCTGATAGGCTTCTTCAAATTGACCCTGCTGTGCAAATGTGCGTGCTTTTAATACAAGCGCATGGAATGTGGTTTCAGAAATCTCATCCAACAGGTTTATCGCTTCCTGTACTTCACCTGTTTTCATGTGCATTTCACTTAAAGCAGCTCGTAATTCTTCATTATCTGGATCACGTTCATGAGCTACTTTCAAATATTTAACAGCAACTTCTTCTAAATCCTGCATAGCATACAAATCAGCCAGTAGTAGATACAATTGAATCTCATCATAGCCATCTTCTTTAAGAGCATACAGATATTCGTGGGCAGCATCGTAATCTGCTTCGTCTAAAGCAATCTCCGCAGCCATAATCTTGGCTTCTTGACCCATCTCTTTTGGTATAGTGGGATTTGCTAGCAAGTCTTGAATGATCTTAATTGCTTCCTGATTGTGTCCAAGCCCGTACCAGACATCTGCCAAACAGAACATTACTTCTGGAATTTCCTTGCCGTGTTCACCTATTTTATGTAAAACTTGCAGTCCAAGTTCCATTTCATCATTTTCAATTTTATTAACAGCTTCCTCAATGATACGCAGCCATTTTTTCGGCATGCGAAACACCCCATTTCTATACTAAGCGATAAAAGACCGTCAAATTGACGGTCCTCATCCTATATTTTATATGATTTTAGGCTCTTGTAAACCAACTCATTGTCAAAACCGTAATTAAAATTCCAAAAAAGCTTAAAATGACACTATAATTCGGCTTATTTGACGACGGTTCCATATCAGAGGTGATCACATTAACACGCATCTCTTTTTGTTGTTTTAATAAAGGAGCAGCTGTTTCACCGCCAGAATCAATTGTTTGAACCGCTACATCTTGATCTGTTTCAGACGCTGTACTTACTTCAGATTTAACGTTATCTGAGGAAAGTGCTTCTGCTTTTGCAGTATAAGGTATAAATGAATTTAAATTGTCGTCTGAATTATGATAAAGAGTGAAAGAACAAATCATTAAAAGTACCATTGCCACACTAAGTCCAATGCGTCGCATACGCACGGTTAAAGTAAACACCTTTTTCCCAATAGGAATGGCCCATTTCTCTTCCGATAAAATGCGCGCCATGACAGCATCTACAATCGAAGTGGCAGGTGGATTAGCTATGTAGTCATCTTTATGCATTTGTATGAAATTGTCACTGTCTAGCAGTACATCATATTTTGAATGACAGGAATCACAACAGGCCAGATGATTCTGAAGCCTACGCTCCGATAACTCTGGCAAATCACCCTGTGCATAGTCATGTAACATTTCTTGTGCCTCATCGCACCTCATCGCTTACTCATCCCTTCGGCTTCTTCCAATTGTGAATCGATAAAATAAGATTCCAATTGTAATTTAATGCTTTGTCTAGCCCGAAATAAAAGAGATTTAACCGAACTAACCGTAAGATCGAGGATTTTGGCAATTTCATTGTAATCCAGTTGCTCGTACTCACGTAAAATAAGCGCCGATCGCTGTTTTTCAGGAAGATTATTAATCGCTTGTCTCACCAGGTCTTCACGCTCTGTTTGCAACAATTGTTGCTCAGGGAGCCGTTCGAAGGAAATGCTCGGAACCTGGACACTGTCTTCCAAATAAACGTCAGCGTTACGACTTTTACGTAGCTCACTCAATACTGTATTACGAGCAATGGTATACAACCATGTTGAAAATGTAGCTTCCACATCTCGGAAAGAATGAAGGCTTTTATACGCTTTATAAAAGGTTTCTTGACAAATGTCTTCTGCTATATGCTCCAAATGCGCTTGACGCAGCATATGAGCAACAAAGGTCAAGATCTTCCTTTCATACCGACGTATCAGCTCGGCATAACTCTCAATATTGCCCTCTTTTATTTCGCGAATTAACTGGGAATCGGTCATTGACTAGGTTTACCTCCTAAGCGATTCCAAACTCCCCAGTGACCCATGCACTAAATTAGACCACGCAGATCACCAAAAGTTGCGGAAAAGGCATAAACTTTTTCAGCGATAAAGAACCTACCTTCAGACACAGCATAGCCCTTGAAGGAATGAGTTCTACAACTCACCATTTTCATATGCAAAAGTAGCCTACGTAGAGTAACTAAGAAGAAAAACAGGGGACTACACTTTTTTATCATAGTGTGGAACAGTATGAAAAAACCCCATGACGGGGTTACATCGCGTAGTTATACGGCCGTAACGGCCTCAGATGTCTTCCTGCACCAATTGTCGAATGATGGGTACCATTCTGATAAATAAAGACGCCTTTCGACATAACTCTCACAGGATTACATACTTCGCTAAGAATGAGCATAGTGGAAATAGAATGATTTGTCAACCATTTGTCTTTTTTTAGGAACAATAAGTCAGCATCTGCACCTGGCAACAAACTTCCTTTAATAGGATAGCATCCCGCCAGCTTTGCAACGTTCGTGGAAGCTAGTCGTACCGTTAAGGACAGGATTCGCTCTGCTTCCCCACGCGCCCATAGTTGTGATGGAACAGTTAACTCCTTTATAGAAGCAAATAGCGAATGGTGCAAATACCAATTTTTCAGGTGCCTCAATAGCCATCCATACTCTTTCTGTTTCTCTTCAAGTTTCCCAACCGGCTGGAGATGATAAAAAGAAATCGCTTCTTTTATTACGTCTTTTGTTTGATTTTCATTTATGCAGGTGCGAATCTTTCCATAATGGCAATATTGCAACCATGCTTCTATGATAGTCTGACGATCTTCTCGGGAAATGGTTTCACCTAGAATGTGCAAATGCAGTGACACTCGTCCCTGCAAAAGAAGCGGATACAGGCTATTCCAGTTAATTCGGTGCACTTCTTCTAATGTGCATACCATAATTTGGATGATCCGAAATCCTTGTTTTATCAATTGACGAATCCTATCATACTGGCATTCAGCAGCCATTATTTCTATTCGAACAGCATAATCAAGGGGGCTATTGTAATGGGGTGATAGCTGATACATGCATTGTGACTCATCCATCCAATTACCTATTTTAATGGTATCAATAAATGTTGTGATTCCCTGTTCAACTAACATTTGGATCTCTTGAACATATGAATGGGTAGGCCGATAACTCAATGAATTAGTTCTCAATACCTGTAAAAATCCTGGCAAAATATAATATTCGGAAGCATCAATTTCTACTATAGCTTGTCCACTACTCCACTTTCTGCATAATGTATCCGGATGTGTGCGTACAATTTTACCTTTTTGAATCCAAATATCCGCTTGTTTCACCGCATGCTGTGTGACAACCGACGCATTACGAATTATCGTGAGAACTTCATCCATGCTCGTCCCCCTCTTAATCTTTTCGTCATCAAGAATATCTTTACTACCAACATATGAGCGATTTTCTTGATTATTCCCAAAATTCTAGGTTTCAAACAATTGGTTTCAAAAACAAAAAAGCCGTTGATCGAATGAAAGCGCATTCAACCAACGGTAGCACACTTGTGCTATATATTTGGATAGGAGTGGAGAGAAACCATACTGTACTTCTAATTATACCCATATTTAGTAACTTGTCAAACTATTTTTATCGTGAGTATATTTTCGAAAAATACATTTTCTATTCCAAAATAGAACCCCAGCAAGGAGAGCCTGACTTGCAGGACCTCTTTCCATTGCTGGGATTTTCCTTTAAAGCGTAGTATCAAAGTTGATACTTCCTAGATCAGTTGATATTTGGATAGGAAAGGTACCATCCCCCAAGGTTTTCATCGCCTTGACACTTGCCCCGTTACGTTCAACTTGTAACTCATTGCCAGAGATACTCCCCAATTTGGTACTCGCTGTTAACGTCACCTGGCTCGTTTTTGGTATATGTACCATAACAGCCCCTAGATCAGAATGTAGCTGCCAAGGTCCATTAAGAACTACATTACTTGAAACATTAATTTTACCTGCATCATTACCTACATCCAATGTTCCTTGTACCGATCCGTTGACAGTAATCATTCCTACATTTGAACGAAGAGTTGCATTCGTAATGTTTGTCGCTTCAATAGCACCCGCATTAGAACTAACTTTTAGTTGTTCTGTAATGTCAGAAACCGTAACCTTGCCTGCATCTGATTTTATATCTGCTTTTCTTACCTTTTTAATGTCTGTTAGACCTGCTTTTACATCAGAGGTAATCTCTGTATTTTCTGGGATCATCACATACAATGTTAAATCACGGGCCTTATTGTAGTTATCCCTGATCTCTATACTGGTTTCTTGGCCTTGTTCTATACTTACTTCTATATCTTTCGCTCTTTGTTCTGCCTCTTCCTTGGAATCAGCTTTAACATTTCCATCAACACGGATATGAAAACGACCATCTGAAGAACCTTCTACCATAACTTTGCCAAAATCATTTGTAATCCGAAGCGCTTGCATACCAGCTACTTCCAAATCGTTTTCCATGACTGTAACAAATTGCACAGGCCCCTTGTAAAGACGATTCGTTACTAGCTCCATGATGTTTCCATTAGAAAAAGCTTGGTAAACGTTTGCCCCCATAAGAATCACAACCATTAAAATCAAGCTACTAGCATCTAATTTCCAGCCTGGGCTATTTTCAGATGTTTGAAATAATTGGCGTAAAATTAATTCAACTCCAATGATAATAAGTAGCAACGGCCAAAACTTTAAGACGGTTGCTAAAAAGTTCGTATAAAAAAGTTGATCTACTAAAATGCCAATCCCTATCGCTAAAACAGTAATGGCTAATTGCCAAGGACCGATCCGCTTGTAACGCGAGCGTTGGGGATTTAAAGTTGATTGTTTTTCTTCTGGCTGACGCATGAACTTCTCCTCTCTCACTACATCCGTTTATACGTTGAGCTAATTGTAGCATATCACATTTGATATCGGCTCAGTCCTTGGACGTATCTTGGACTAAGACCCTCGGTTGTTTTGGATAAGAGTATATATAAACAGGAAATAGCTTCTACCAATGATGATAGAAGCTACTCTACTAGACCCTTATGAACCTAAGCGTTGTTTGATCCAATCCTCTAAACTTAGCGCTGACAAATGGATGCGAGTAAATTAGCAAAACCGGGGAACGATACATCGATTGCTTCTGCTTGTCGAACAATTGTCTCACCTTGTGATGCCAATCCAGCAATAGCCATTGCCATACCGATACGATGATCACCCATGCTGTTGATTTCCGTACCGTGTAAGACGCATTCTCCGGTAATGATCATACCATCGTCAGTAGGTTGAACCTTTGCACCAAACTTACCTAGCTGGCTTACCACAGTTGCGATTCGATCCGTTTCCTTCACCTTTAATTCTGCAGCGTCACGGATAATCGTTTCACCTACCGCTTGTGTAGCCATAACAGCAATAACAGGAATTTCGTCAATTAAACGCGGAATAAGATCACCTTCAATGACAGTACCATGTAGTTTTGTATAAGCTACATAGATATCTGCTACTGGTTCCTCGTTTACTATTCGTTCATTTCGTAATTCGATAGTCCCCCCCATAGCACGAACTACATCAATAATTCCTGTACGTGTTGGATTAATCCCAACGTTTGTAATCAAAAGCTCACTTTCAGGTAGCATCATAACAGCTGCTATTAAGAAAGCCGCAGAAGAAATGTCCCCTGGTACACTAATCTCTCTACCAATCAGTTTTTGCCCACCTTGCACGCTGACACTCTTCCCAGATTGCCCTACTTCTACACCAAAAGCACGCAGCATACGTTCAGTATGATCGCGCGATACGCTTGGTTCCTCTACAATTGTCGTTCCATCTGCTTGCAAACCAGCCAATAAAATAGCAGACTTTATTTGGGCACTAGCCACTGGAGAAACATAGGTTATGCCTTTCAAATCCCCTCCACGTATAGAAAGTGGGGTGAACTCGCCATTTTTTCGGCCATCTATCTTAGCACCCATTTCACGTAAAGGACCTATCACTCGTCGCATTGGACGTTTCGCAATAGATTCATCTCCTTCTACTACACAATGAAATGGTTGCGTAGCTAAAATACCACTCATTAAACGGATGGTAGTACCAGAGTTACCTACATCAAGCTTTTGATTCGGCTCTTGTAACCCAAACCAGCCTTTTCCGTGTACAGTTACGTGATCACCTTCTCGCTCTATTGAAACACCCATGCGCGAAAAACACTCAATCGTACTCAAGCAATCTGCTCCTTGTAAAAAACCACTTATTCGTGTGGTTCCCTCTGCAAGTGCCCCAAACATGACAGCCCGATGCGAAATCGACTTATCTCCAGGTACTTGTGTTTCCCCTTGTATTCTCTTAGCTGGTTGAATGGTTAACATGACTATACCCCTCTCTCAATCTACCTCTTTTAATCTCTACGATACACATTGTAATCAAAATAACGAAGGAGTTCTATGCCTTTTGCCAGCTCTGTTTCATTGCGGAAGCTGATCCGCAGCGCGCCATATTCGTCCTCACGTGTTTCCCTGATTTGTAGGTTAGTAATACTTATCTCCTTACTTCCTAGTAAAGTGGTAATTCTACCAATCTCACCTGGATGGTCAGGAATATCGATATATAAATCGTGTAGAGCTGGAATAGCTCCTAGACGTCGTTCCGGTATAGAGTCACGGAATTCACGCGCATCTTGAAAGAAGGACTCAATCTCGTTCGCATCATCCTGTTCCAAAGCATGGACAATCGCAGTAAAATCCTCTTGCCAATCGCGAGCGATCTGTAACAGATATGTTTTATTGCTTAGTAAAACATCTCTCCAGAGTTTTGGATTACTAGATGCAATACGAGTAATATCACGAAATCCACCTGCTGCTAATCGATGATACCATGGTTTTTGAGTGTTATATTTCGATACTTGATTGACTAATAGAGCAGCGATCAAATGAGGAAAGTGACTGATCGCTCCAACGATTTCATCATGTTCGTCAGGCTGTAACACAATGACTTTAGCACGCAGTGGCTCTAGTACCTCCTGTAAAAGCTCTACTTGCTCAAAGGGTGTCTCTTCATCTGGTGTTAGCACGTAAAAAGCATTTTCAAATAAACGTTCATTTCCTGCTTCTACCCCTGATTTATGTGACCCTGCCATGGGATGACCCCCGATAAAAGTAACACCTTTCTCACGTAAAATGTACGCACTTTGTACTACCTGATATTTTGTGCTCCCTACATCCGTAATAATTGTTCCTTCTTTTAAACGCAATTGAGCTAGTGATTGCATAAGATGATGGATTTGCTCTACAGGAGCTGCAATAAAAATAATATCCGCTTCCTTCACAGCAAGTTGCAAGTCCGTGCTTCCTGAATGGATAACTTCTTTGTTGATCGCCTTGTCCAGTTGTTCCTGATGTAAGTCAAACCCGATAATTCTGTTAACAGGATTCTGACGCAATGCAAGTCCAATGGAAGCCCCTATTAATCCTACTCCCAGAATGGCAATTGTTCTATTCATATTCTCCGCTCCACTCCACAGAATCTCTCTATTATTTTCTCCTTTACCTGTCTCATATCTTGCATGAGAACGAAGTAGAACATATAGATAGTAGAAAAAGCCGGTGTTGACCGGCCTACTCCACTACTTATATTACTATTTTTACCTTATCATTTTTCTATTTGGTTATTTTTTAGCAGCTTCTGTCACTAGACTTTCCAAAGCTACTAACAGCTTATCGTTTTGCTCGCTATCTCCAATCGTAACACGCAGATAACCGGGATGACCGAGCGCATTGCCTGATCGAGTGATAATTCCTTTTTGCAACAAGTATTGGAAAGCCTCGTCAGAATCTCTCTTTACTTCTAATAGAACAAAGTTCGTTTGAGAAGGGAAATAGTGTAAACCTAGTTCATCACATTTGTCAGTGATACGCTTCATCTGTTGACGATTTTTTTGACTACATTGTTTAACGAATTCTTGATCCGAGATCGCTGCACGTGCTGCTATTTGAGAGAGAGAGCCTGTATTAAACGGCCCACGCACATGATTAAGATGTTGTACGACATCTGGATTAGCTATACCATACCCGATACGCATGGCTGCTAATCCATAGATTTTAGAGAATGTACGTAAAATAATGATATTTTTGTATTTATCAAGGAGCGGTATGGTTTGTGGATAATTCTCGTCTACTACATATTCATAATAGGCTTCGTCCAGTACAACTAACACGTTAGCTGGTACTTTTTCTAAAAAGGCAAGTAACTCATCTGATGTATTCATTGTTCCAGATGGATTGTTGGGATTGCATACCCATATCACCCGAGTCTGTTCATTCAATGCAGCTAACATCGCCTCTAAATCGTGGACGCCATCTTTTAGCGGTATTTCAAGTAAATCAGCACCCTCTACCGTCACATTTGATCTGTATTGAGAAAATGTCGGAGTCGCCATAACGCTATTTGTGCCCTTCTCCAGATAAGCACGGGAGATCATCAGTACAATTTCGTCAGAACCATTGCCGAAAATCAATTGCTCAGGTTGTACGTTTAAAAATTCTGCAAGTTCCCATCGCAGTTGCATACTTGCACCATCTGGATAGATAGCCAGATCATTCATTGCAGCTAGCATCGCTTCTTTTACTACAGGGGAATAACCGTATGGATTTTCATTAGAAGCTAATTTAATTACTTCTGTAAGGCCCAATTCACGCTTTACATCCTCGATAGGTTTCCCTGGTTTGTACACCGGAACACTTAAAATTCGCTCTTTTGGTAGCACTTGTCCTCACCCCATGCTTTTTGTTTCTGTTATTTTAACTCATTGGATAAGGAATTTACAAACTTTTTCACACGTTCTAATCCACTGTTTCGCGTTTCCTCACTAGAGAGAGCTTCTAGATTTTTCTCAACCTCTCTGACAATTGCGCTTCCAACAATCACGGCATCAGCGTAATCTGCTACGGCCCGAACTTGTTCAGGGGATGAAATTCCAAAGCCAACAGCTACAGGGATACTGCTATTTTCACGAGCATTTTTTATTAAATCATCCAATTCGAGCGGTAGATTGTCTCGAACTCCAGTAACCCCCAATGAGGATACGCAATATAGAAATCCATCTGCTGCTTTGCCAATCATCGCGATTCGTTCCTTTGATGTTGGGGCAATCAATTGAATCAAATGTACCCCATTTTTCTTTGCCGCTACACGAGCCGCTGTACTCTCCTCAAATGGTAAGTCTGGGATAATGGCCCCATCAAGTCCAAAAGCCTGTAAATCAGCAAAGAAACGCTCCACACCATATTGTATGACTGGATTACAATATGTAAAGATCACCAGTGGAATGTTCACCCCTGATGCACGTAACCTTTCTCCCAGTAAAATAGCATCCTTCAGTTTCACACCCTGAGCCAAGGCTCGCTGTGAAGCTCGTTGAATAATCGGCCCATCCGCCAGAGGATCAGAATATGGCACACCAAGTTCAATGATGTCAGCTCCTGCTTCAATTAGCTTGTGTACCAGATCAAATGTTACATCCAAAGAAGGATCTCCTACAGTAATGAAGGGAATAAATCGTTTTATTGTTCGATCAGCAAACAGCTCTTCCATTCTTGTCATCGTATGTTGCATGTTAATTCTCCTCCTTGCTCAGATGGTTTTGTAATGTGTGTACGTCTTTATCCCCTCGACCAGAAAGGCACACAGCAATGATTTGATCCGAACTCATTCGTGGAGCACGCTTTACGACTTCCGCTATGGCATGAGAGCTTTCCAAAGCAGGCAATATTCCTTCCAATTTAGTGAGCAATTGGCAAGCTTCTAAAGCTTCCTGATCAGTAATTGCCACATACTCCACTCTGCCGCAATCTTTTAAATAAGAATGTTCGGGACCTACACCTGGGTAATCAAGTCCAGCTGAGATTGAGTGAGCTTCCTTCACCTGTCCATCATCATCCTGCAACAGATACGTAAGAGATCCATGAATGACACCTGGACTCCCTTTCGTCAATGTTGCTGCATGCTTATCTGTCTCCACTCCCTCTCCGGCTGCTTCTACTGCAGTCAATCTCACCTGATCTTTCACAAACGGATAGAAGAAGCCAATCGCATTGCTCCCTCCTCCAATGCATGCGATAAGTTCATCAGGTAAACGCCCTAGCTGTTCCAAGGATTGTGCACGTGTCTCTATTCCAATAATTTTTTGGAACTCCCGAACCATATAAGGATACGGATGCGGTCCCATCGCCGAACCAATTACATAGTAAGTTTCTTCTACATTGCTCACCCAATAGCGAATCGCTTCATTGGTAGCATCCTTTAAAGTAGCCGTTCCTGATGATACTGGAATGACTTCTGCTCCTAAGAGCTTCATCCGAAACACATTTAACTCCTGACGTTTAATATCCTCTGCGCCCATAAAAACCTTGCAAGAAAGTCCCAAACGTGCTGCTACAGTCGCACTTGCTACCCCATGCTGACCGGCTCCTGTTTCCGCGATAATTGCTTGCTTACCCATTCGCTTAGCTAGTAACGCTTGCGCTAAGGCATTATTTAATTTGTGAGCGCCAGTGTGATTTAAATCTTCTCGTTTTAAGTAAATTTTGGCCCCTCCCAGATGCTCACTCAAACGTTGCGCATAATAAAAGGGAGTCGGTCTGCCTGAATAGTAGCGAAGAAACTGATTTAATTCTGCATGAAAGGACTCATCCTCCAACGCTTCCACTAAGCTTTTCTCCAATTCGATTAAAGCTTTCATTAGGGTTTCAGGAACAAATCTGCCCCCATATTCACCAAATCTACCTGATTGCAGGACAGACTCATCTCGTACATTCGTAGCTTGTGCCATGCTGCTTCACCCTTTCTACTAATTTTGTTATTTTGTGAGCATCCTTCACACCATTTGTCTCTACCCCACTGGAAAGATCAATTAAATCTGGTGCATATTTGTTAAGTAAAGTTTCTACATTCTCTATTGAAATACCACCTGCAATGATTGCGGGCAAGGGAGATATCATTCGTTGCAGATCGGGAATGTGCGTCCACGTAAATTTTTTCCCCGTACCTCCTGCTTGTTTCTGGTCATGCGTGTCAAACAAGTAGGCTTGCACACTATTTTGGTAGGAGGCAAGCTTTTCTGATAGAGAGTTTTCCTCTGCCCCTATTCCGATCGCTTTCCATACAGGCTTGCCATAACGTTTTCGTACCATTTGGCAGAATTCTGGCGTTTCTTGACCATGCAATTGGATAACATCCAACAGTACCTGATTTACAGTAAGATCTAGTTCAGATAAACTCGGATTAACAAAAACACCTACTAGTCGCGGAAAAGACCTTGCCTTGTTTTCTGTTTGGTTTGAGTCCACTATATTCCTAGCTTCTTCAACCAAAGTCCTTGCCTGCTGTATTGTTACCTGACGCTTACTTTCAGCAAAAACAAAGCCCGCATATTCCACTCTTAGCTGTTGTAACAAGACCAATGTATTCGAATCCTTAATCCCACAAATTTTTAAAGCGGTCATATCGTTTCACCTCGTGAAATCATCTGCGGTTTCATCTGTTGATCTTGCATTAGGTCACGAACGGCACTAACCACGTCCAGCTGACGCATAAACTGCTCACCTACTAAAATGGAGCGTGCTCCTGCCGTCCCAACTGCCTTCACATCTGCTGCTGTCGCTAAACCACTCTCACTTACTACAGGAATTTTTGTAGGGATCAGTTTTAAAAGCTCTACTGATGTGTTTAGATTCGTGGTAAAGGAACGCAAATCACGATTATTAATGCCAAGTAGCATGGGATCGACTACAGACAAAACCTGCTCTAATTCCGCGTGGTCATGAATTTCTATTAAAACATCTAGTCCAACCTCTACTGCCATTTGATAAAAGTGCTTGATTTGTTCACGATCCAGAATGGCTGCAATCAATAAGATAGCATCCGCACCACTCGCTCTCGCTTGAACAATCTGGTATTCATCAATAGTAAAATCTTTACGTAACAGCGGCTGGAGAACCAATTCTCTTATGATGTGTAGATACTTCAAATCACCTTGAAAAAATGTTTCGTCCGTTAAAACCGATATTGCATCTACACCTGCTTCCTGATAGGACTTTGCAATAGCAGCAGGGTCAAAATCAGCGCGAATGATGCCTTTTGACGGAGAAGCCTTTTTTACCTCAGCAATTAGACTTACCTTCCTGGGACTTGTGGTTAGAGCTTTGACAAAACCACGAGTACCTGGCAGTGCTTGAATCTCCGTAAGCATCTGTTGAAGAGTTGTTTCTTGACGAAGGGCAGCCACCTCCACTTTTTTTTGCTCAACAATTTTACGAAGCATGATGAACCCTCCCCATTACCTGACGTAGTTGTTCAAGCTTACGCATTGCATTGCCATTGTCGATTAATTCTGCCGCTCGGATGACACCCTTTTGCAAGCTACTTACTTTATCTGTGAGATACAGAATTGCACCTGCATTGAGTAGCACAATATCTCGTTTAGCACCCCGTTCTCCTTTAAAAATTTGCTCGAGGATTAGTGCGTTCTCTGCTGCGTCACCACCTGCAAGCTCTGCGGAGGTCCCGAGCTTCAATCCAAAACGCTCTGGGTCAATTCGATACGCGGATACCTCACCATCTCTTAATTCAGCTACCTCGCTTTCCCCCGTAATCGTTAATTCATCTAAACCGTCCAGTCCAGCTACGACCATTGCTTTCGCTACTCCTAACTGACTTAATGTCTGGGCGATTGGGACCAGCAGCTCACGATCGTACAAACCTAATAACTGACGATCAGCCCGAGCAGGATTCGTTAATGGACCTAGTAAGTTGAAGACCGTTCGAATCGCCAGCTCTTTTCTCGGTACAGCCGCATGGCGCATCGCTTCATGGTAAAGTGGTGCGAATAAAAAACAAAGATTGGTTTCTTCCAAACATTCGGCCGCTTGCTCAGGCGTCAGTTGAATCGGAATACCTAGTGCTTCTAACACATCAGCGCTACCACACTTACTAGAAACAGCCCGATTTCCGTGTTTGGCGACGATGACACCCCCACTAGCCGCTACAATGGCTGAGGCTGTCGAAATATTAAAGGTAGAAGCGCCATCTCCCCCAGTGCCACATGTATCAATGACATTCTGTTTAGCAATCGGAAATGTTTTGACCCGTTCACGCATCGCTTCTGCAAAACCGATCAATTCTTCAACCTGTTCACCTTTTACCCTTAGAGCCGCTAGAAAAGCACCGATCTGGGCATGTGTTGCTTTTCCATCCATGATTTCACCCATCGCTAATCGAGCTGTCGTACGATCTAGGTGTTGCTTACGGCTAATCTTATCCAAGGAGGTCGTTAGCATAACGCTACCCCCTTTGGTTGAAAGAGTTGCTCTGCTTTTTCTAGCGCTTTGACCATGGCTGCTGCCTTATTCATCGCTTCTTGATATTCTAGCTCTGCTACCGAATCAGCGACGATGCCACCCCCTGCTTGTATATGCACCTGATCCTGTGTAAACAGCAGGGTACGAATCGTGATGCAGCTATCCAAATTGCCTGTAAAGCTAAAGTAGCAAATGGAACCTGCATAGGTGTGCCGGGCATCACGCTCCAATTCTGCAATGATTTCCATCGCTCGCAATTTAGGAGCACCAGACACGGTGCCAGCAGGGAAAGCGGCCAGAAGAGCATCAAAACAATCCAAATCTTCACGCATTTCTCCGGACACATCTGAGACAATATGCATCACATGCGAGTAACGATCCACATGTAAGGGATTTTCCACCTTTACGGTACCGTACTTGGAAACTCTCCCTACATCATTTCGGGCCAAATCTACTAACATATGATGTTCAGCCAATTCTTTAGGATCGGCCAACAATTCTTGCTCTAACGCCAAATCTTCCTCGTTAGTTGCTCCGCGTTTGCGAGTACCAGCTATCGGACGAACTTCAACCTTGTTGTTCTGAACTTTTACCAGAACTTCCGGTGATGCCCCGACCAGAGTCGCTGATCCCAATGGTAGGTAATACAGGTAAGGAGAAGGATTAGTAGTTCTCAGCATTCGATAAACAGCAAACGGGTCCACATCCGTCTTCATCGTCATACGCTGAGAAAGAACAACCTGAAAGATATCACCACTCGCAATATACTCTTTTGCTTTGGAGATCATCGTCTCGTACTCTGAGAGAGTCATGTTACTTTGCAAACTGCTTGTCACTGGCTTCTTGGCTACTTCGCCTACCTGACTTGGCTTGCTCGATGACTCCAAATTCTCCATCTGACTTATTTTGTTTAGCTGCTGTAGCCTTAAATCACTCGGGATAGCTGTATGCATGATGTGATCACGTAGAGCAACCAAACGCGCTCCAGCCTTTGCATACTTGATCTGTAGCGATTCTTCTGTGTCCTCCTCAGAAACCCTGAGATGAACCATGCATTGAATCTCTTGCTTTACATGATCATAAACAAGCATTTCATCTACAAAGACGACGTGCATATCCGGGATATCGAGGGGGTGGTTCTGGTGCTTAGGCAATTGCGTCTCTACATAGCGCAATGTATTGTATCCTAAATATCCGATTGCTCCACCTGTCAACGGCGGAAAATCATGAATGGAAGGTGCTCTATACTGCTGACATAGTTCTCGTAGCACTTCCATGGGATTTCGGTTACACTGCTCTCGCTCCCCCGACTCTTTGAGAAGCGTCACCTTCTGATCAATAGCTTCTAACCGCAAAAAGGGGCGTAGTCCTATAAAGGAGTACCTAGACCAATGTCCCCCTCCTTCCACACTTTCTAGTAGGAAAGCTGCTTCTTCCGTACATTTTTGATACAAACTGATCGGCGTTTCCTGATCAGCTAAAAGGGTAAGACGAATCGGAATAAAATTGTGTGTAGATGCATAGTGCTGCACCTCTTGAAATGTGGGTTCTAACATGGATAACACACCTCTCTTCTTTAGATAGAAAGAGGATGGTCATATAGGAGATGGGGTATTGTGTACGACAAAAAACACCCAGGAAAGAGTCCTGGGTGTTGGTTTTTAGCATAACGAAACCAGTCTCAGCTCTCCTCGTCTCATACAACCTATCTCTTCTCAACTCTACTCAGCTCTCAACTAACCTGCTAACTTGCTCTTGACTACCTTCTCATTCTTAACTAGTAAAACTTGCTCTTACTTTACAAAACCTACGACCCTACTGTCAACTATTCTTTTACTAAATCTGGACGTAAGCGAACTGCTTCCCGAAGAAAAATATGTTTAATTTCATGTGGAGACTTATCAGTATTGATGTGTAGCATGACACGGATACAGTTCTTTAAACTACCCGCCACAGGAATTTCTTTTGCACACATAAGTGGAACATGCTCCCAATTCAGAAATTCACGGGCAGCCTGAGCGGGAAATACAACATCCAAATCCTCTGTCATAGTTATAATAACGCTCGCTATATCGTCGGTTTCAATTTCATTTTTTTGCACCATCTCACGCAAAAGCTCTGCTGTTGCCTCTAAAATTTCGCTTTTATCATTTAGGATGACCGTTGTCGCACCACGGACCCCTCTAACCTTACTCATTGTTGTGATTCCTCCCACTCTTCGCTCATAAACCGTAGTACATCTTTTTCTTCTACCCTAGGCACAATCTCTACATGCTCCATAGATGTTGGTAAAATAAGTGTAAGTGTACCTGCTACGCCCTTTTTATCCAGATGCATTGCCCTCAAAACATCTTCTGGATGTAATTCTTTTGGCCATTGAGTTGGGAGTCCAAAGGCTGCAAGTACTCTTTGTGTACACTCTGTTACACCTTCTGGCGCCATTCCAATAGATTCTGCATAACGGGCAGCTAAGACCATCCCGATCGAGATTGCTTCACCATGATTGAGCTGACCATAACCAGTTAACGCTTCAAAGGCATGGCCAAAGGTATGACCCAAATTTAAGGTCATGCGAATATCTTGCTCAGTCTCATCTTTGGCTACCACCGCCGCTTTTACTGTGCAGCCACGATAGATTGCTTCACTAACCAGTTCAGCATCCAGCTCCATCAGACCTTCCGCATGCTCCTCCAGCCATCCCACAAATCCTTTATCTGAGATCAGGCCATGCTTAACCACTTCCGCAAAACCTGCCGAGATTTCTCTAGGTGGTAATGTTTGTAGAGTGGCCACATCGTAAATTACCATCAGGGGTTGGTGAAAAGCTCCAATTAAATTCTTACCTAGTCGATGATTAATCGCTACCTTGCCACCTACCGAGCTATCATGAGCCAATAAGCTTGTGGGAATTTGCACAAAATCAATTCCACGCATGTATGTAGCCGCTACAAAGCCAGCCAAATCACCTACAACTCCACCGCCTAACGCAAGCACAACAGATTTGCGATCAAGTCCTGCCTCAATAGCAGCTGTCATTACCTCTTCATAGACAGCAAACTGTTTCGCTTTTTCACCAGCTAAAACAATGTGGGAAAAAACCTGGTAACCCGCTTGTTCTAAGTCAAGTTGTAATGGCTTCAAATAATGTTGCGCTACATGAGCATCTGTAATTAGGAATAACTTTTGCGTAGCTTTGATGTTTGCCTCCTGCAATAGGGCAGGTGTCTGGCTCAACAAACCCGCCCCAATATGAATCGGATACGCTCTTTCATTCAAGTCAACTACTAACGTACGTTTTTCCATTAGAATCTCTCCGTATAAGCTCGATATTCTTCTACATTTGCCACCATATCATCTAAAGCATCTGACGGGAATTTCTCACACATTGCACGAGCAATTTCCCAAGCGACGACCGCTTCAGCGACTACACTTGCAGCTGGTACAGCACAGCTATCTGAACGTTCAATAGTGGCTGCAAATGGCTCTTTGGTATCGATATCTACACTCATTAACGGTTTATATAAAGTAGGGATAGGCTTCATTATTCCACGCACCACGATTGGCATTCCAGTGGTCATACTTCCCTCCAAACCACCTGCCCGATTCGTTTTACGACTGTAGCCTTTACCTTCCGTCCATTCAATCTCATCGTGTACCTGGGAACCCGGCAAGCCTGCCGCCTCAAAACCAATTCCGATCTCTACTCCCTTAAACGCTTGAATACTCATAATGGCTTGAGCTAATCTTGCATCCAGCTTGCGATCCCATTGCACATAACTACCTAAACCAATAGGTACACCTTCCACAATCACTTCTACAATTCCACCTAAAGAATCGCCTTCTTCTTTAGCGCGATCAATAAGCTCCATCATTTTTTTCTCTGCAACAGGGTCAATGCAGCGTACAGGCGAATCCTCAGTAATTTGCATTAGCTCATCTAAGGATACTTCACGTTCTTCGGCCACCACCTGCCCGATTCTCTTAACATGACCAGCTACACGAATTCCAAATTGGGATAATAATTGACGTGCCACAGCACCTACGGCTACCCGCATTGTTGTTTCCCTCGCACTAGAGCGCTCCAGGATATTTCTCATATCCCTCTGGTGATATTTAATAGCCCCATTCAAGTCAGCATGACCAGGACGTGGACGCGATACACGACGACGTGCTTCATCCTCTTCTGGCACAGGTGCAGCACTCATAATTTTTTGCCAGTGGGTCCAGTCATTATTCTCAACAATCAACGTAACAGGAGCCCCCGTTGTGTAACCATGACGAACACCAGATACGACCTGAACAGTATCTTTCTCGATCTGCATCCGGCGACCTCGACCATGACCTTTTTGACGACGATGTAATTGTTTGTTTATTTCGTCAAATGAAAAGGGGAGATTGCTGGGAATTCCTTCAATAATTGCTGTTAATTGTGGTCCGTGTGACTCTCCTGCGGTTATATATCTCACTCTTCTCTCCTCCAGTCAAATCCTTTAACACTTTTAAGCGATATAATATCATACATAGCCTAAGATGAAAACAAAAATAGACAAAATGCTTCTCACAATAAGGAGAAGCATTCTGCCATCTCTATAGATGATCGATTGTTATCAGTCGATCAGCCTGCTCACGATAGTAGAGTCGCTTCTGCATCACTAGGTTTTCCAGCTGGCGAGTTTCCGCTCCTAGAATTTGTCCACACTCTTGCAAATTGATGAGCCCATGTCGATACGCTTCAATCACCTTTGATTTATCCATTGACTCGTTGCCTCCATCTGGAAATGTTTGTCTTCCTAGTAGCTATTGTTCAATAAATAAATCATTGATATACATCTTTCGTTATGATTTTATAACCTTTTTATAAAAAAACGTATCTTCTACCTCAAACTGATATTGCTGTGGTTGGAAAATTTGCTCTGTACTGCCTACGAACAATACGCCACCAGGGCGAAGGGCACGACTAAACTTTTGATATAGCTCATGTTTCGCTTCTTCTGTAAAGTAAATCAAGACATTTCGGCAGATAATTAAATCAAAGCCTGTATCAAACGACTCCGCTAGCAGATTATGCTTTTTAAAGTGCACGGCATTTTTGATTTCTTGATCCAGACGATAGGTGATCTGGTCTTTATGAAAATATTTTTGTAATAAATCTTTCGGGCAATCTTGTAGGGAACGCTCAAGATATATTCCCTGCTTCGCTTTTGCCAGCGCTCCCTCATCAATATCACTAGCCAAAATGCTAGAGGACGCCAGTAATTGCTTTCTTTTTAACACAAGTGACAGTGTATACGGTTCTTCTCCTGTAGAGCACGCTGCACTCCACAGCTTCAAACGGCGGGATTCCTCATACAATCTTGGCAAAATTTTATTTTCGAGCGTCTCCCATCTGCCTGGATTTCGGAAAAACTCTGAAACATTTATCGTCATCCGATCCAAAAATTCGTAAAATAAATCCTGATCTTTATTCAGGCCCTCAAAATACGAGACAAAGCTATTAAACCCCCGCTTTAATCGTAACGAAGTTAATCTGCGCTTCATTTGTGCCTCTTTATATAGCGCTAGATCTATCCCTGTTTTCTTTTTGATGAGTGCAATAAATTGCAAGAAGTCTTTATCCTCCACTATGTATAATCCCCCTTTTGCCTTACTCCAAGCCATTCGTTACACAATTCGCCAAATCCTGCTACGATACGAAAAAAAGACCTTCAAAAGAAGGCCCTTTTTACGAAATTTGTCATATTAGATCCAACGAGCGATCGTTTTTTCTACGGAAACGATTTCATCCTTCGAGAACCAAAGACCAATTTCACGTTCTGCACTTTCAGCAGAATCAGAACCGTGAATGATATTCATGCCTACAGATACTGCATAATCACCACGGATTGTACCAGGTGCTGCATCAGCTGGGTTTGTTTTTCCCATCATGTTACGAGCAGTACTAATAACCTTGTCGCCTTCCCATACCATTGCAAATACTGGACCGGAAGTGATGAAATCTACCAATTCACCAAAGAAAGGACGCTCTTTATGTTCAGCATAATGCTCCTCCGCTTTTTCACGGCACACATTCATTAGTTTAGCGCCAACCAAAGCAAAGCCTTTTTTCTCAAAACGTGCAACGATCTCTCCTACTAGATTACGTTGTACGCCGTCTGGCTTTACCATGATAAAAGTTTTTTCCATTCGAATGCCCCTCCATACCTCTATGTAGAGAATATTTGTACCATCGAAAATTTTATCAGAAGTAGGCCGTACAAGCAACCGCTCAGTTGCAGAAACTTCAATAAATTTGGTTGATATGGAAAAGTTGTTATTTTCACATAGTTAAGAGGTATACATCTTTTCAATCCATGTAGATCTACCCTTATACAAAAAGCCCCTTTCCAACAAGAAAGGGGCTTCTCTCATCCATTTTTTACTAAAATTTACGTCCACCAATATAATCAGCAATTTGCATCAATGATTTTTTTGTCGGTGATGCAGGCAAATCTGCTAATGCTTGTTTAGCTCTATCGATGTAGCGTTCAGCCAACGCTTGTGAATAAGCAATCCCTTCTCCTTGATGGATCAGAGGAATTGCTTGTTCAATACGGGAGTTGATTTCACCCGTACGCATCCACTCTTGAAAGATATCCTTTGTACTGCCCTGATAAGCACTAAAAAGAGCTGGCAAAGTGACGTTTCCTTGACGTAAGTCACTTCCTGCCGGCTTGCCTAGTTGTTTTTCTGTTCCTGTAAAATCTAAGATATCATCTGTGATTTGAAAAGCCATTCCTACATTATAGCCAAAATGATACATACGACGCACCACATCTGCCGAAGCATTAGTTGCAACAGCACCAAGTTGACAGCTAATTGCAATTAAAAGAGCGGTTTTGCGTTTGATCCGACGCAAATAATTACGCAATCCCTGATTCCAATTTCCTAAATCGCGGACTTGCTCAATCTCCCCTTTACACATCTCCACAATTGCTTTAGAGAGAATTTGATGAATCTCTGGATTAGATAATTGCGTCACAATACTTAATGCCCTTGCTAGTATGTAGTTCCCGGAATACATCGCCACCCGGTTGTCCCATTTCGTACGTACGGTGTCTTTGCCTCGACGTTTGTTTGCATCATCCACCACATCGTCGTGAACAAGTGTGGCCATATGAATAAGCTCAAGCGGTACAGCTACTTGAGATAAATTTTGCACACTATAATCTCCAAATTTACCCGCTAGCAACACAAAGACAGGGCGGATTCGCTTTCCACCTGCCTTTAGAAGATGGGTAGAAGATTGGTAGAGTTCACGAGACTCTGGTTTAATGGCCCGTTCCAGTTCTCGTTCGATATATGTTACATCACTTTTTACTTGCATATAGATATCGACCAGATTCATTTCATCCACCTAACTCGTTGACATAGTAGTAATGTTGTCTGTTGCCCAAAATGCTACCTTCACCGGCTTGGGCAATAGACCAAGATCAGCCGTGCAAGCATAGTAATGTTCCAATCCTATTATTTGTTCCTGTGTAAAATCATGAATTAATCCAGTAAAATAACCTTCCCAGAAAGTTACATCACCACCAAAATGCTTATGAGCGTACTGAACTATTTCACTACAATCGGCATGACTCTTGTTCTTGCTATGAACAAATTCTTCATGAAGTTGATGTAACAATTTAGCATGTGTTTCAACAGCTTCTCTACGAATGGCCCATACAGCAAACGTCATAGGGTACCCTGTATGCTCATACCAAAGCTGCCCTAAATCATACACATAATATCCCAAATCCTGCTGACGAGCTAGAATCGCTTCATCTCCAATTAACAAGGAAGCATCGTATTCTTGCATCATCACCTTGATATCAGGACGCATCGTGGTATATTCGGGAGTCATCCCCTTAAATTTTTCCAATATAACTCGTAGCAAATTGACAGACGTAGCAGAGGTATTCGTTAACGCAATATGTGCTCGATCCAGTTGATCAATCGGGCGTTTACTAAATAAGAAAATAGAACCTACAGGACCTTTAGCACCAACACATACATCTGGCATCAATACATATTCATCTACATGTTCAGCGTAACTGAAGGAAGATATAGGACCTACGTCGATGATTCCCTCCGCCATTGCTCTATTTAATTGTGCAGGATATTGCTGGATAAAATCAGCTTTCCCCAAAAAGCGGTCTAAATTTACATAAAAATAGACAGGAAGCGTATTTGTATATAAGATCTGTCCGACCTGTAGTTGTGTTTTACTCATGGCCCTCTCCCCATCTCGTAAACAAATGATTTTCTACATCAAGCTGGTCAAGTGCTTTGCCAACCACGAAATTCACTAGGTCATCAAGTGTTTGCGGGCGTTGATAGAAACCAGGCATCGCAGGGAGAATCTTTACCCCGATACGGCTTAGTTTCAGCATATTTTCTAGATGCAGCGCGTTAAAGGGTGTTTCACGCGGGACCAGCACCAGCTTACGTCCCTCTTTAATCATTACATCTGCACAACGTTCTAATAAATTGCCAGAAGCCCCGTGAGCAATACCAGAGAGCGTCCCCATCGAACATGGAACAATGATCATCCCATCGCTTTTGTAAGAACCACTCGCCATTGGACAATTAAAATCTCGTAACGTCCAATAATGTAGCTCACCTTCGGAATATTTCTCAAAATACTCCAATAAAAACGTCTCACGTTCATCTACAGTAGGTGCAAAATCCAATTCATCATGAAAGACCTGCCAACCAGCTTCTGTTATCATCAAATGAACCGTATGCCCAGCTCTCAGCAATTCTTCAACTAGTCGAATCCCATATTTGGCACCACTTGCTCCTGTTATGCCTACGCCTAGCTTCATCTTTTTCATAGAATCACCAGATCCAGAACAGTGAAGCAACAAATGACTACGCTAAAAATTCCATTCATTGCAAAGAAAGCAATTTCAATTTTAGACAGGTCATTATGTTTAACTTGACTGTGTTCATAGAATAAAATCGCTGCCCCAGCAATAATCCCTATGAGAAACCATACGGATAGGTTAGTCGTCATATACATCAGTAGGAGACCAAGAATGGTCAATAAATGACAAAAGCGAGCAATTATTAGTGCATTCTTAATTCCGAACCGACTAGGGATGGAGTACAGCCCTTCCTTGACATCAAACTCTGTATCCTGACAAGCATAGATAATATCAAAACCAGCTGTCCAGATCATTACTGTAAAGAACAGTAGCATCGCAGTCCCATTTACTTGACCTGTGGTTGCAATCCAACCACCCAATGGTCCAAATCCAAGCGCTACGCCTAAGATAAAATGGCAAAGCCATGTAAAACGTTTGCAATAGGAATATAAGACTAATACAAAGACCGCAAGTGGTAAAAGCTTAACCGCTAAAGGATTTAATTGCGATGCAGCAACGAATAGAACCAAGAAAGAAACAATGATAAAAACAAGGACTTCAGCAACAGATAACAGACCTGCCGGAATAGCACGCTTCGCTGTTCGTGGATTTTTGGCATCAATGACACGGTCAATCAAACGATTTAGTGACATAGCTGCGCTTCTTGCCGCTACCATCGCTATCGTAACCCAGAAGATCTCCCCCCAGGTAGGCCATGTACCTTCTATAATTATATTTCCTAGTACTGCCCCAATAAAAGCAAAAGGCAGCGCAAAAATACTATGTTCAAATTTAATCATTTCGAGAATGATTTTCACTTTACTAAACACCATTTTGACTTGCACTTCCATTCTATTTTGCGGATAAGCTATGCATTTTTTGTACCGATATGCAGGGCAGATACACCACCCATAAACAATTTTACCTGTACATGATCAAGCCCCGCTCTTTTAAACATCTCAGCCAGTTCTTTACTATCAGGGAAATTCGTGAGGGACTGAGGTAACCAAGCGTATTCTTCATACTTATTCACTACCATTTTAGCAATAATTGGTAGCATTTTATAGAAATAGAGATAAAATAGCTGACGATATGGCATAAATGGTGGCTTTGATACTTCTAAAGACACAACCTTGCCCCCTGGCTTTACCACGCGCGTCATTTCGTTGAGCACCGTTTGTACATCTGGCACGTTACGTAAAGCAAACCCAATCGTAACAAAATCAAATGTATTATCTTCAAAGGGCATTTTCATCGCATCGGCATTAACTAATTGCACCTGGCTTAGCCCTTCCTTTTCAACCTTGTACGCTCCTACATTCAACATATTTTGGCTGAAATCAAGCCCAACCACTTTCCCATTAGGACCTACTGTTTTGGCCAAGCTTATTGTCCAATCGCAAGTCCCACAAGCAACATCCAGGCAAGTATCACCTGGCTTCACTTGCATTTGGTTCATCGTATACTTACGCCATGATGCATGGCTACCAAAACTGATGACATTATTCATACGATCATATTCATCCGCGATGCTTTCAAAAACGGAATGTACATATTCCGCTTTCGATGGTTGTTCATGTGTGTTCAAAGCCTACATCTCCTCTGCCCGCTTTAACCGTTGTACTCGATTCGTATAGCGAGAAGTCACCCACGCTAACTCGCTTTGTGTTTCGCCCGATTTTAATGTAACGATCAATTGCTCACAGATATGCAATAACTCCATGACTTTCCCTTCAATCATTTCTACCACATTGGTGATTGTAGAACCTGGTTTCTGTAGCAAAAATTGCGTCAAACCACTAGGTGCTTGCTCTTGCCACTGTAACTGCTCCCATTCCCCGATCAGTTGTTCAAAAGCTGAGGTCTGTTCAAACAAGCTAGTCCAAAATTCGCGTACAGAGTCACTTGTTGCATATTTGTCTACAAAAGCTACATAAAGAGCCGTATCAATCTTTTTGCGCAAGCTAAGATACGTCTCCTGTGTTAATTTATTGTCTTTTTGAGCAATATATAGCTTCATTTTCATTTCGTGAGCAAGTTGGTTACCGACAGACAAAATCTGGATAGCTTCAATTTCATTAGCGTCTGCGAGCATATTATAATAAAGACTACTGTAATAATCCCCCGCTAGAACAGTCAACTGTCTATTACGTTCGGAAACCAGAGTTTTTTCATAATGATTCCGTACTGTTTCATGTGTATCAATGCCTAATTGTACTAACCCAGTCGCTACCGAGAGCAGATGAGCTCGTTCTTTGGTGAAGCCGTTCTCATGTAAAAAGAAGAATAAGAGAGCGAGTCGATTTTCAGCCATGGCTGGGACATCCACATATTGTTGAATATATGTTTGTTGTATTCGACCTTGAATTTCTTCGATGATAGCTTTTAATTCCTGTGAATATGCATTTCGATCTGTGCCCATTATGCCTCCTCCATCTAAAGCGTTGAAGCCCCATCACTGTCCCCATTTTTTACAAAGAATGTAATGTTTTTGAACACAAAAAATGGTACGCAGTAATCCATCGCCATACAGTATATCACACTTTTAAAGGAAGGAATAATTTTCTGCTGTAATCAGGTGGCTTCTTTTACAAAAAAATGCTGTTTTACATACTGCTTTACATCGACCAGTTCAGTTGGGCTTTTCCATTTATCTTCTTGTCCGATTTGCGTTCGATCAACTTCGATTAGAAGCAAAACTGAACTCTTTGTATTTGGTTCATTAGGTCTAGCGAATTGAAGGGTGACATGCTTAACATTCGTCGTTTTGTTCATCAGAACATACACAATTGAATAGGCATCATGAAACATGAGGTCATTTACTTTCTTGTGGTCTTCAGGTAAGGTCAACGTGAGCATGATAGCAGGTTGGTCCCACTCTACATGACTTATCTTATAATGAGTTTCCAGTAAAGTAAATAAATCCACAAGATTGTGTGAACTTACCGTGAGTTTAGGAATTTCCTGAAAGGTAGGTACATCCGTTATGGGTCCTTTTTTCGTAAAAACCGGCAAAACTGACAACAACAGAGATAATCCTACTGAAATCATCATCGCGAATAAAAATCGTCGTGGCATTTCTGCATTCCTCCTTCTTCTCCATTCTACATAAGAAAAAAGCAGGCTATGCCTGCCAAGGAGAAAAATGCTGATATAACCCTTCGAAAGGAATAAAGAAATATTTTTCTACTTGTCTATCTCCGACGAATCGTTATACCTTTTTTCTATAGCGAAAAATACCCTTTAGCTCCCTATAAGTACGAAATGGCTTACTGATGACACGGTAGGGCATGGTCGAGATAAAATGGCTCAAATCTTCTCTGAATTCCTGAGTAATCCGTTGTGGCTTCGAAATAATTCGATCAACATACTGCGTATAAATTTCTTTCAATAAATCTGGTTCCATGACGCTCTCTTTTCCACATTGCTCACATTTGACCATATATAAGATATCATGTACATACGTGACAGTGTGAGGTGCTTGACCAAGACAAGTTATACAGTAGAGTTCCGTTTCAATCACTGTCTCTTCCAAACCCGTTCCCTCCTTACTCCTCAATCTTGCCTTTCTCATCATTTCTAGCAAGTAATTCTCTGGCTGTGCGCTCATCTATAAATAATTTATGGAAATAACCACCACGTAGGGCAGCCGTAATTGCTGTCACCTTTGCTAAACCAGTCGCTACCGCAATTACGGTTGGAATCTGAAACAGGTCTGGTAAGTCAATACCAATAACACGATTGTTCAATGGTATATTAATCTGCTTACCATCTCTGTCTATAAAGCGGGAACCTATATCTCCCACGGCATGATTTTGTTTTAACTCTTCCATTTCATCTTCTTTCAAATATCCCATGTTAAACAATGTTGATTCTTCTAAAAAGCCGATTCCTAACAACGCAATCTCTACCTTACGAATTTGATCTAGTAAAACGTGAATAGATTCCGATTGCAGTATCTGTTCTTTTAGTTCCACTGTTTCTACCAACGCTGGCGCATACAAAAACTCACAGTTTGCCCCCATTCGTTTTGAGAGTTCATAGGCTAATTGATTAGAATGGATTTCCACGTATTTGCGTCCCGTTCCCCCAACAAGAGGGTATACCATCATTTCTGGATTTCTTTCGTATGGGTACTCATTTACCATATGATACAGGGTGGTCCCCCATGATAATCCGATACTCTTGACATTTTTAGCTAATTTAGATAGGTGCATGGCTGCTTCCTTAGCTACTAGTTGCTTTATTAATTCCTGATTCTCAATTCCGTTCACAGGAACAACAATTGCCTCATCTAAAGAGAACATCTCTTCTAGCTTTTGTTCAATCTCCACTACGTTTACAGTTTCATCTTTAATAATGATCTCTACAATTCCAGCATCTTTTGCTTTTTGTAGGAGTTTGGATATAACAGGGCGGGAAACCCCGATCTTTTTAGAGATTTCTGCTTGTGTTAGTCCTTGAAAATAATATAGTTTAGCGACGCGTACGAGTTCCCTTTTTTCAGCCCAATCCATTGTCTCACCTCTCTTACATCTATCTTCCTTCCTCTATTATAAACGTAAACTCATAGTAGCGCTAAATAGAAAACAAATTCCTATCCCAAATGAATCGCTGAAAAAATCACTCCAAGAGATAAGGAGCAAAAAAGAACTGAGGAAGGGCGTCCCCAGTTCTTCTTTTGTACGTTGTGTCCCATGTAAGAGACTAAACGCTAATCTACAAATATCAAGTTCTTACGAATGTATACCTTTACCTAGCCAGTCACTTGCTGCTTCAAGTAATGTTTCCGATACAGTTGGATGTGGAAAAATCAAATTTGCCATTTCTTCAACCGTACCTTCCAACTGCATATAGGCAGAGATTTGTGAAATCATCTCGGTAACATGCGGCCCAACCATCACAGCTCCCAGTATTTCCCCATAGACCTCATCTGCAATCAGTTTTACAAATCCCTCTGTATGGTCGCTTGCTAAGGCCTTGCCGTTTACCGCAAGTTGGTAAACAGACGTTTTTACCTGAAAACCTTTTTCTATTGCTTCACGTTCGCTTAGCCCTACACTTGCTATCTCAGGATAGGTGTACATGCATCGAGGTACGCTACGGTAATCCATGTCTCTAGCTTGACCCGTCGCATTCATGGCAGCTACAATTCCTTCTGCACTTGCTACATGAGCCAGCTGCCAATTACCAATTACGTCACCTACTGCATATATATCTGGAACACTCGTTTCCATACGAGTATTTACTTTAATAAATGGACCCTCCGTATCAAGTGACAGATTAGCAGAAGCCGACAAATTTGGTCGACGCCCAATCGCTACTAAAATCTGGTCTGCTACAACATCCTGCTTTGCTCCAGCTTCATTATAGATAATAAGCTGTTTTTGCGAGTCATGGGCTTTAACCGCTGTTACCTTTGCTTTCGTTATAATCGTAACCCCAATTTTGCGCAAATGTTTGGTTAATAACTGGGAAGCCATTTCATCCTCTGTAGCCAAAATGCGATCTGCCATTTCAATGATTGTTACTTTTGTTCCCAAACTCTCAAAGATGCTGGCAAACTCTACACCAATGACACCACCGCCAACAATTGCAAGTGACGCAGGAATTTCCTCTATATCAAAAATGGTATCGCTTGTGTGATAAAGTACCTGATCTAAGCCCTCAATTGGAGGTACAGTCGGAGAGGAGCCCGTCGCAATAATAATTGACCTCGCTTTGATACTCTCTGGTTTATCACCCGTAATTACCACGGTTTTATCTGGTTGAATCTCACCCTTACCTTGGTATACATCGATTTTTCCGGTTCGTAATAGATGAGCGATTCCCCCACGAAGCTGATTGATAACCTGATTTTTTCTCTGCATCATTTTTGGCAAGGAGAGCGTCATTTCTCCTACCTCAACCCCGTATTTGGAAGCATCCCTAATGGCATGAATAATTTCAGCATGCTTTAGTAATGCTTTGGATGGAATGCATCCTCGGTTCAAGCAGGTTCCTCCTAGATGCCCCTGCTCCACAAGTGCCACCTTCTTGCCTTCTTTTGACGCGCGAATGGCTGCTACATATCCGCCCGGCCCTCCTCCGATGACAATGATATCGTAGGTATTCATAGCTGTTCCTCCTAGACTAGTAGCTGATATGGTTCTTCAAGAGAACGTTTTATGCTTTGTAGGAATTCCGCTGCTGGTGCTCCATCCACGATTCGATGGTCAAAAGAGAGGCTCAAAGTCATCAACGGACGAAGTTTCAGCTCCCCATTAATACCAACTGCTTTCTCAGTAATACGGCCAACCCCCAAAATGGCGATCTCTGGCTGATTAATGATCGGTGTAAAGGCATCAATGTCGTACATTCCAAGGTTGCTAATCGTAAATGACCCACCCTGCATCTGATCAGGCATCAATCTGCTTTCTCTAGCTAATCGTCCTAGCTCTTTACACTCTGCTGTTAATGTCGCCAAGCCTTTCTGATCTGCATGTTTGACAACTGGCACCATCAGACCGTTTGGTACTGAAACAGCAAGACCGGTGTTCACTTCCTGTTTATAGACAATATAGTCACCTTCAATGGAAGCGTTCATGTTTGGATGTTGCCGTAATGCCATCGCAACCGCTTTCATAATGATCTCTGTATAAGACAACCGATATCCCGTCTGACTCTCAATCAACGGGAGTAAGCTTTTACGAAGTTTGATTGCATTACTCATATCTACTTCTGTTACTAGTGTGACATGTGGAGCTGTGGTAACACTTTTGACCATTCGTTCAGAGATAACTTTACGCATGCCCTCCAATTTTACACGTGTTGGCTCGACGGTTGTTTGTGTACCGTTTGTTTCACCATGGTTTATAGTTGTTTGTAAACCAGTAGGCGTTGCTTTTAGGACATCATTTTTAGTAATTTTCCCATTTGCTCCCGATCCCTGAATCGTGTCTAGTTGAACACCTGAGTTCGATGCAATTTTTTTCGCGAGAGGAGTTGCCCTTCGACCTTGATTTTCTTTAACATGTGCTTCTACATCTTCTGCATGAATGCGGCCATTTGCCCCACGACCTTCAATCTCGTGTAGGGCGACATCGTTTTCTCTGGATAGGCGTCGAGCTGCCGGTGTAGCACGCACTTTATCCGCTTCCTCTCCAGAGTCGAAATCATCTACTCTAGCTACGGTCTCGTCGCCAGCTTTACTTACACCAGAAGGAGTTTCTTCTCCCTCTATAGCTGGTGGTGTCTCTGGGACTTTTTCTCCCTGTTCTCCAATATAGCCGATGATTTTTTGTACAGGTACAACCGCGTTCACATCATCATAAATTTTTAATAACCTACCCGTTGCATAAGCCTCTACTTCAATGTTAATTTTGTCTGTCATTACCTCTAGTAGCAGATCACCCTCTTCTACCAGATCTCCCTCTTTTTTAAACCATTGCAAAATGGTTCCCGTCTCCATTGTCATACTAAGTTTAGGCATGAAGATTCCCGTTGCCATGTTCCTCTCCCCCTCCTAACGATGTGCCACTGTGTCTTTTACTGCTTGTATAATATCAGGCACTTGCGGGATTGCCGCTTTTTCTAGAACTGGATTATAAGGCATAGGTATCCATTTACCACCCAGACGTCTGATAGGAGCATCTAAATAGTCAAATGCTTCACTCTCTGCGATCATACTTGCAATCTCTCCTCCGAATCCGCCAAACTTAACTGCTTCATGCACCACAATCAGCTTCCCTGTTTTCTTCACTGATCGAATAATGGTGTCGGTATCCAAAGGTACTAATGTACGTGGATCGATGACTTCAACAGAGATGCCTTCCTTCTCTAATTCTGCGGCGGCTTCTAACGCTTTGTGTACCATAATGGCAGTGGCTACGATTGTTACGTCCGTTCCTTCTCGTTTCACATCAGCCACACCAAGTGGAATACTGTACGATTCTTCTGGTACATCCCCCGATATTTTATATAGAAGCTTGTGTTCATAAAAAATAACCGGGTTATTATCATCAATTGCTGCTTTTAATAAACCCTTTACATCATAAGCAGTTGAGGGCTGGACAACTTTTAACCCTGGAATGTGGGCCATCCATGCTTCTAGACTTTGCGTATGCTGTGCCGCGGCACCCGTTCCCGAACCAGATGGTGTACGTACGACCATTGGCACCTTCCCCTTACCACCAAACATGTAGCGATTTTTCGCTGCCTGATTAACCAGCTGATCCATTGCAATGGTTACAAAATCAGAGAATTGCAGTTCCATGATTGGTCGCATGCCAGTCATAGCTGCTCCAACAGCTGCTCCTGCAATCGCTGCTTCGGAAATCGGAGTGTTGCGAATTCGCTCTGGCCCAAATTCTTCAATCATCCCACGCGACACCCCAAACGCTCCCCCATATACTCCGATGTCTTCCCCCATCAAAAAAACATCTGGATTGACACGCATCTCCTGACTCATCGCTTCGCGGACTGCTTCCAAATACGTAATCTCTCTCATGTGGTTCCCTTCCTTCTTTGTTTATCCGTTATGCGTAGACATCTTCTTCCAACGTTTCTAGTGAAGGCATTGGGCTTTCTTCAGCAAACACCACTGCTTCTTCTATCTCTTTCTTTGCCTGTTGTTCGATTTCTTTCGCTTGTTCTTGTGTAAGTAAGCCTTTCTCTATCAATACTTCTTGTAATTTCTTAATACAATCGCGATTTTTTCTCCAATCCATCTCTTCTTCGCGTGTCCGATATTTTTTCGCATCGCTCTTTGAATGACCTTTGTATCGATATGTTTTGGCTTCAATTAAAGTAGGCCCTTCGCCACGCCGAGCTCGTTCTGCCGCTTCAGCTACAGCATTCATGACTGCGAAAAGATCATTTCCATCTACTACGACTCCAGGAATACCATATGCTTTTGACCGTTCCGCAATATGTTCGATATTCACCATCTCCGTTACAGGACCAGACATTCCATATTGATTATTTTCACAGAAGAAGATAACGGGTAATTTCCAAATGGAAGCCATATTAACTGACTCATGAAAGCTACCTTCATTACTCGCTCCATCGCCAAAAAAGCTGATTGTAACATAGCCTAACTTCCTCATTTGTGAGGTAAGCGCCGCTCCAACTGCAATAGGAATACCACCACCGACAATACCATTCGCTCCCAAATTCCCTTTATCTACATCCGCGATATGCATCGATCCGCCTTTTCCTTTGCAATATCCCGTTTCACGTCCAAATAATTCAGCCATCATTTTATTAACATCAGCACCTTTGGCAATGCAGTGTCCATGACCGCGGTGCGTACTTGTAATTTTATCCTCTGGTTGAAGCACAGCGATTGCACCTGCCGCTGTTGCTTCTTGTCCAACACATAGATGGGTAGTTCCGTGAATTAACCCTTTTGCAAAAAATTCATCCACCTTCTCATCAAAAAAGCGGATCACCCACATTTGATGTAGTAATTCAACCAACTTTTGCTCCGTAATCATCTCAGGCAATTGCCAAGCAGTAGTCATGTTGTACCCTCCTTTGCTCTTTAGAAAAAGACAAAAGGCCGAACACCTCCACACAGGGAAGCATTCGGCCCGAGGCCCTTTTTTACATTTGTTCTGATAAGTTACATTTGTTCTACATCTTTATTTTACCTCTTTTTTTATATCCGTCAACCATTATCTCAATGGTTTTCTTATCTTTTTATTCTTCTAACAACTTTGGATTTTCTTCCAAGCGTTTTTTAAATTCCTCTTTGGTTAATTTTTCAATGGGAATGAGAAAAACTTCTTCCGTGCCCTCGCATACAAATTTATCGTGTTCAAACAATTTATATATTTTTGTGCCAGGAGTTACTCTTTTCATTGATTCCATTTCTCTTCCTCCCCACCTCTGGTTGTAATCTTCTGGATATTCGCTGGTTCTTCCAATGCTTCCATTAATTCTTCCACAGCAAATTGGCATGTATCATTAACTGCCAACATGATTACCCAGTCTACCTGAATACCCGGTCCCCACTCCAGAGGATGAGCCAATTGCATAATGGCAACGGCAGGCTTGATAGTCTGAGCAGGCTCTGCATGCGGGATCGCGATACCACCTGCGAGTGATGTTGTCCCAAGCTTTTCGCGTTCCCACACCTTCTGTACGAATTCGGGTTTTACGTAGCCTTTTTCTACTAGCTTGTGAGCAAGAAAAAGAATTGCTTCTTTTTTATTAGAAATGTTGCAATCTGAAAAAATAAGATCCGTCACAAATAAATCCTGCATGTGTAATGGTGTCCGTTGATCACTATCTGCTTGTCCACCCGTCCAATCACCCACCATTAATAAGCGATCTAAAAACGAAAATCCACTTCCCTCAATTAAATTCTGTAAGGAGATAAAGGGTAGCCCATCTACCAATGGATCAATCGTGCCTACAACCGCTAAAATATGATATTCCTCTTTCCACTTTGTATAGGAGGAGCGTACCGTATGAGTATTTGCAAACAAATAATGTAGATCCCCACCACGATCTCCCACATGCTCGCTCACAATTTGTCCGAGTTGACGTGCTGCCCCTTCCCCAGTCAAACAAACCAACATCAATGCTTTGGGCTTGGCTATTTTCCACTCATCTAAAAAAGGGGAAACTGGCATACGCCATTGAACAATTTCCTGTGCCACATGAGACAATGACTTTGGTGCGTACAAGCAGCGACGCATAACCTCCATAGCAAATGGCAAGCTCAGAGGTGCAAATATTAACGTTTCTACCTGAACATGTTCCCGCCAAATCTCTTCACTACCTACCATCCGTCCAGCATCTGCCAAGACGACAACTCCCATACCATGGTCTGCCCGTTTAATAGCAGAGCTAACTTTAGACAAAAAACGCTCCTCCGAATCATCTACAGAGAGACTAACTGCTTGAATATGATGTTGCCCAAATAAAGAATGTAGTTGTTCTGCCATACTCTCAGCAATACTACCGTATGAAACCAAAACCATACCGACAGTTGGTGAATTTTTTTCAATAAGGGTGCAATGCTTCACATATCGAGCCAGCATTTCTGTTTCTGCCTTCGTAATGCTAATTCCCCAAGTGCTTTTTATTACCTCTGCCATCTCTTCGGCAACAATCCATTCCATTGACAAGTAAGTAGTAGTTGCCTCGCTTTTTCGATCCCCATGATAAATCTGATTTGGCTCTGTAACCTGATAACGTTCTAACATCCCTTTCACATGCAAAGCAAGAGCCATTAATAGCTTTTCATGATCGAGCACAAGGTGCCTCTCTGCAATCCATAGCATTTGCTCTACCATTTGCATGACCTTTTCTCCGACAAAAATACTTAGACTGCGAGCACGCTCTGCATCTGACTTACGTTTTCCACTGTCATCTCTCAATCGTTCTCGGCATTCATGTTGCAATTGGAGTCGAATTAGTTCAGGCTGAACCCCTTGTTGATTCATTTGTGCAAAACTGTAGCCAATGATAGATTGAGTCAGGCGCTACAGCCGTCGGAGAGCTTTGTTTCGTTCTTTCATCACTTTGCGGAGTAGAAATGGTTTCAAATAACCAATCTATTAATTCATTGCAAACAAAAGCGCGGATTTCTGCTCGTAACTGCGTAATGTTAGCCGTATACCCATTCATCAGTTTTTTACTTTCTCCGCATTTATCCATACGAATCGGACAACCAGCTTGTTGTGCTTGCTGTTGAATCATATCCTCAAGAAAACGGAGCTGTGACTCTTTCGGCCATGATGCTAAGGCTGGTAAGTGGATCTGAATGGGAAACAAGCGATGCATGAAGTCAGTATTATCCCAGCCTGCTGTATTCGTGCTTGACGCGAAAACGAATATGGGTGAGTCCATCTCTCGTACACGCTTGAGCACCCCTTCTATAGACTTCAGGGATAAAAGCTGAATTTCCCGAATATACAGTGCACCACCTACACCTTTATAGCTACAAAGTGTATCGTGAATCCGTTGCTCAAATAACGGCCCTTCCGGTATCTCTCGTATATCTATCTCTATAAAGATAGCTTCTGATGTAAGTTGTTTCTCTTGTTTCGCAAAGGAAAAGGCTGCTTCTGCAATAGCTCGCTTACCTGTGCCCTTTTCTCCCTGAAATAAAATTGGTAGCTTTTGATATGGGTATAAAATGACTGCCTTCACCTGCTGTACAAATGGCAATAAGAAACCATCACTCTCGATCAAATCAGCAAACTGCCGTAGTCTTCGTTGTGCTGACTGTTCCTTGTTTTGAGAAACAAGTGTTTCTGTGGTCAAAGACATCTCTAGCCAATTTTCTTGCTGTTCTTTCCGCAAATTCATCACAGTAAATTTTGATATTTCAAACCCTATTTTGCGTAGCTCTCCTGTTAGTTTGCGATCTGATATCTGTGAATGCTCCTTTAGAATCCGGTTCATTTCTGCTGTCAGCAATGGTAACCGTCTTTTACGGGAATCAGGGATATGAAACTGTTGGCGCAATAACGTACATTTATCTCTCCTAATTCCTAATTTTGCGGCAATCTCTTCGTCAGTCAGCGGATTTTTGGGATCTTCCTCCTGTACAATCCGCAGTAGCTGTGTCTTCATTTGCCACCATTCCTTCCCTTTTTAGCAGAATCCCTGATAACTACTCACAATTTCTTTCAATCCCTGAGTCTTCTACATACCGACCACTCATTATATACCAGTGGTAGAAATTGTTCTTCATAAGCACAAAAGTGCGATACAAACGTAGACGAACCAGGAGATACATGCTCTCCTGGTTATACCTACTTGTAATCGTTAAAGGAACAAGTGATCTTTCGTTATTTTATTTTTATCACATCTCGCGTTGTTGTAGCATCTTTCTTTTGTCCCGTCGTCTCAAATAAATAGCTGTACCTATGGCAATAGCACCAATCCCAATGATACCGACGTACCCCAGCTTAGCACCAAAAACGAATAATGCTGTCGTAGGAACCGCACCATCCACTAAGGAAGAGATTGCCGCAGCCCCCTCAGGGAATTTGAACCCTGCCATAGTTGCCGCAGTAGTAATAAGCGGAGATACGTAAGTGGCTAATAATAAGCCCAGTCCCAGAGCGATCGTTGACCCGAGAACAGTACGTACCACGTTTCCTTTAAACACAGGAACCATTAAGCAGACAATAAACGGAATGGTTGCTAAATCTCCGAAAGGTAACACCTTGTTACCAGGAAGCAGTACTGCCAATGCCAAAACAATAGGGATCATAATTAACGATGAGGCTATAGCGGCTGGATGTCCTACTGCGAGCGCAGAGTCCATCCCAATATTTACTTCACGATCTGGGAACTTACTGCGAACAAATTCCGAAGCCGCTTCCGATACTGGTAATAATCCTTCCATAAGAACAGCTACCATTCGAGGTAACAGGAGCATAACAGCAGCTGTATTTACCCCAAGGGTTAAGACATCCTTCACACTCCACCCAGCTAAAAGACCGATAATAATACCTAGAATAAGACCTAGTACGGTTGATTCACCCAACACGCCCATCCGTTTTTGAATGGAATCTGGGTCAGCTTTTAAGCTACGCAACCCTGGAATCATATTAAATAATTTTTCGAGCGGCATGGCGATCACATAAAAAGCAGTAGAAGTACCATGCGGGAATGTAACTCCTTGATAACCATAAAATTCAGACACATGCTTAGAAGACATGTCCGCTAGTACAAGTAATACGATTGCATGAACAATCGCTGTCAATAAACCCATCGGTACACTATCGGTCATAACTGTCACCAATGATCCAGTAAATGCGATATGCCATAGGTTCCATACGTCTACATTTAATGTCTTAGTGAGTCCGAATACTAGCATTGCTAGGTTGACCCCAAGACCAATCGGGATAGCAAGAGCTCCTATCGTTGTACCAAACGCAATGGCTGAACTAGCTGGCCAGCCTACATCGATAATCGTTAGCTCCACTCCTAGATTTTTGACCATATCTTGAGCTGCAGGACCAAGTGAACTGCTAAGTAATCCAATAATCAGATTGACCCCAACAAATCCAATCCCGATAGTGAGTCCAGCCCGGAACGCCTGTCCGGGCTTCGTTTTTAAGAGAATCGCAAAAATGAAGATGATAATGGGCAATACGACAGTTGGCCCTAAATTAACAATCTTTTGTAAGTACTCCATTCCCTCATCCCCTAACTCAGTAAAATGGCTATTCGTTCATCCGTTTCTCAATTTCGGCAAACACTTTTTCTTTACCGATTCCTGTTAACAACGGAACAGCGTTAATCACCTTTTCTTGTAAATTAGTTGGTACTGCTGTAGTGGAAATAATCAGGTCGTATTGATCACCCTTATTTAAAACATCGCTTACTTTTGATTGCTCTAAATTAGCCTCTAATCCTTTTTCTTGGAAGAACGTTTTTAATTTCTGCATAACCACTGTAGAAGTTGCTACCCCTGTACCACAAATCACCATAACTTTTTTCTTTGCCATAATGAATTCCTCCTAAAATTAGTGGTTGTAACTGTTAGCTGGCTGGATAACTGAAAAAAATTCTACCGGAGTACTAGCCTGACTAAGTGCCTCCAAGCGTGAAGCATCCTGGATGAACGTCATAATCTCTTCCAACATTTCCAAATGAGCCTCACTTTTTTCAATCGCTAGCATGATAATAAGCTTGACTGAAATCGTTTTGCTTGCATCAGCCATACAGTGAAATTTTGTACCTTGTTTCACTACACCCAATGCAATGGTTTGCTGTTTAACGTGACACGCATCCGTATGTGGAATAGCCACATGTACATCAGCCAACTCTAAACCAGTGGGATAATGCTTTTCACGATCCTTGACAGCGTTTACATAACTTTCATGCACAAAGCCCTTACTCCATAACGATTTTGCCATGATTTCTAGGATAACGTCTTGACGGGTCTCATCTGGAAATATAAACAAATGATCCGTTTGCACCATCTCAAAAAATGACATGTGGATTCTCCCTTCTATCTAAGCTGTCTCTGTCTTTTTTGTGCAAAAAGCCAACATTTCTATACAAAAAGGGCCAGATCGTATGACATTCATACAAATCTAGCCCGTGGCTCTTTTCACAAATTATTCCATTGTTTCCTGTTACATTTGTTCTTACTTTTATCATTTGTTCCTTACAGCTTTATCATACTATCCTCGCAAACAAACGTCAACAACATTTTCTTCACTTTTTATACCGAAAAAGAAAAGAAAGCGACCCATGGTCACTTTCTTTTCTACATTTTCTACCATTATTCCTCTGTATCAATAACTCCATGTCTGGTTTGAATAATCGCCTTACCACGTACCTTAATAGCAGATGTATGCTCCGTAAATTGGGCTAACATTACTTCGCCCTTATCTAGTTTTTCTGTATGGTGAAAACGTGTATCTGTACCACGGGTCAATCCGATCACATGTACTCCATTTTCTTTTGCTTTAATAACAAAAAAGTCTTGGTTGCCATTGCTTCGTTGTTGATGTTGGTCCATCTTTTTGTCCCCCTAAGAGAATTTCTCTCTTTACTATACCCTACCTAATCTTCCGCTTGCAATTTCGTCGTTATCTTGGCGACATAACGCTGTGTCTCTTGAGGAAGATTAGCTGCTAGACGGTCAAAATCTTCATCTGTCTCAATTCCAGCCCTTCTGACTCGACCAGATCCTGCATTATAAGCAGCCAATGCAACCTTTACATTACCATCATATCGGTCGAGTAATTTGCCCAGATATTGAGTACCGCCTGTCAAATTTTGATCCGGATCATAAGAATTGCGTACCCCTACACTACGAGCAGTATCATCCATTAATTGCATGAGACCTTTTGCTCCAGCATGAGAAGTAACAACAGGATTAAAATTAGACTCGGCTCGTACCACCTCTTTGACCAAGTCAGAGTTTACGCCAAAACGTTTGCTCACCTGCTCAATTTTATCCACGATCTGCTGACGGCTCCATGTCATAGATTCGCCCCTACTAAAGGAAAGGTCAGGAGAGGTTGAAGAATAGTTCATTGAAGAATTCCAATTATCTTGCTGCTTCGTCCCATCTAACTCAGCTAGGACCTGCTCTTTAGAGATTACATGTTGATATTTTTGCAACTCACTATCAAATACATCCGAAAACAAGGGATCTTGTCCATTTGAATTCGCCTGATTATCCAATAGCTCTTGAATTTGTGCTACCTGACTAACATCACCTGATGCCCATTGCCCATTAGATGCAAGGTTCCTAACGAACTGATTACTATCTATTTTCACGATTAGATCATCCATTCTCCTCTGTCTTTTATGTTCTATTATAAGGGAAAGCTTTCCATAGAGCCAAGAGAAAAAAGACCTGGGTGCGGAGAAAAATCTTTACTTGAATTTTTTAAAAAACGAAAATGATGAAACATTTTAGATAAGTATGCGTATAACCGAACAGGTACATTCTTTCCTAATTTATCTAGTAAGGAAGTGGTGCGATACGTGAGTGAGTTTTTGTTAGTCTTATTTTATTTTCCAATAGCAGTAGGGATTTTAACGATTATTGGTACGCTAATCTGGAAACGATTTTATGTCATGCCTGTTGGGACTTTCCTTTTCTTTACGATCTTAACCTATACTTATTTTGGTGATACATTTTTTATGTGGTCCGTTGTGTATGCTGGTCTATCCTTGTTTGTTTCTCTTATGACTTCTTGGGTGTATCATGTGTTTCTACGAAATAAATAACTCGTCTGTACTGAACGTAAGAATGATCAGCCTTCGACCTGTTGCGTATTAAATGAAAAGAATCCATTTTGCAAAAAATTTGCAACAAAATGGATTCTTCCCTATAACACCTTTATAAAAAAGTTTGAGCAATTTCAGAGTAATTTGGCTTCCTACAGAATAGAACCAACATGTGTCTAGCCCAGTTATCCTGTCCGCCTTCTTGCGGCCTTTTTACATTACTAAAAATTTGCAAGCTCTTCCGAATGGATCATAGTTTTCCGCGAAGGACGAATGTAGATAGTCGTATACATAAAGTTTCTTTTCTAAAAAACACCTCTTCGCATAGTAATGCTGAAGAAGTGTTAGATTCTAAGTGGTCGGAATGCAGGGATTCGAACCCTGGACCTCACCCACCCCAAGGGTGCGCGCTACCTGGCTGCGCCACATCCCGATGTTTTAATTTGGATAAACTTCGTAAAGCGTTGATTTAGCGGGGATTTTTCACCTGTTAACAGTCGCGCCTAATTGTTCGATTATTCAAAGTATATCATACAGCCCCGCACCCCCGCAATACCTAATAGCGCACCCCTCGTTACTGTTTATATGACTCTCAAACGTACAATATTTCTTTTTCGGGTTAAATTATTCGGTATCTTAACGCGGTCAGATCGTACACATCATCGGTTTGATTACGCTATCTGACATGATTATGACTTAAAGAAGTAAAATTACGCTAGCCTTCCGGGGCTGTTGCTTCTATTTATATCAAGTGGAATAACAAGTCTTTAATCTAGTGATTACACTCTTACTAATAAACTTAAAATGTAATTATTATACAATTCGCATTACGGGAGGATTCCACATTGAGAAAAATAGCCGTTGTAGGATTTGTAGTAGGTCTTATACTATCTAGTTACTCTGGAACGTCTAATAATGGAACTGAAGTTAATGGCGTCACCAAAACGGTTAAAAGCACCTAGCACACCGTCCGTAGAGAAAACACTTACTTCTACTGAACAATCAGCTATCGAATATATAACCGTCATGCAAAACGGGCAAGATACGGAATTGAAAAAGAAATTTGTAGCTGAAAAGATCACTTCGGAAGTGCGTCCTATATTTGAAATGGCAACGAAATCTCCGTCAGCAAAATCAGCTAAACATGATAATGCCACGGTTGTTAAATCTGTGGATCACGAAATGGGTGGCAAAAAAGCAACCGCGGTCCTTATTGTTTGCGATAAAGAAAGTGAAAAATCAGTGGAAGAAATCGTCCTCGTCTCTGATGGTAAAGTTGGATGGGTACATACAAAAGCAGATTCCCCTGAGCAGTTCGATAAGTTCCGAGGGATATTTAACGGTATCATACAACTTGGCTACACCCCTCACCGTCAGAAACTCGCCTCCGTTCTCGGATACCTCGCGCCATACTTGACGGCTAATTCGATGTTATAACGTTTACTTTCCGTTAGTCTATAGTTAATCGCCATGATTTCGTCATGATCGAGGTCAGGCTTTGACACTAACGATAATTCTCTTCGGTATTTAAGGTACCATTCGCGTTGCTCCGGCAATACAAGTCGCATGGAGCCGAATAGGTCGTTAATCTTTGTTCGTTTTTGTATAGTAGAACTCGTCCTCCGTCCACAGCCAATCTATCAAGACTAGGTTAGGTGGTACGATGATGTCAACGATTTGATCGACGTGGATCGTATAAGAGTCCGCCGAATTTATAAAACAGCTCAATTCCTTTCATCGAGCCTTGCCCTTTAATTGTCATGTCCAAATGTTTCTCCATGATGTGCGGAAGGTGTGACATAAACACGTCTGCCGATAGTTCATTCGCGTACGCAATAAAGTCACGATTGTGAAGACGCCATTTATAAAGCGCACTAACTGAATACTTCGCCTGCTCCGAAATCTCGTCGAGAGTCAAGCGACCTTGTTCGCCATCATTTGGATTGCAATAAGAAGTTGTTGACCGCGAGTAATTGGGCATCGATTTCTTCGCGTGTTAATTTCGCTTCTAATTTTCGTAAACCTTTCGCCATGATTTCGTTCTCCTTTCGCTAGTATGCATTGTAACATTCAAAACGTTCACGCTTTCTCGGTAAGTAAAGACGACCACAATCGTTATAAAGCTTATTTTCATAGTAAGGGATTAACGCAAAAAAACCCCGGAAGAAATCCGAGGTTCACTTTTCTTATTTCACAATATCATAGGTAAAAAAAATTTTATAAAAGAAAAGAATTATACCAATTGAAATGTAAATAAGAAGAAAAGAACTAATATAATTGAATATTTTTCTTATCCTTGGTAATTTTTTATTGTTATAAAAAATCAATAAAATAAGTGTAAGTACAAGAAAAGTTATATAAAAAAGAATAACCCATTTATTAAACATGATATTTAATAGTATCATTCCGAATCATACGCGTCTCTGAATGAGCGTTTAACCTTTCTTTCATGTAGGAAAATATCAAGTAAATTTGAACCAGCCCACCCAGTAAAACCTAATGCTGCAAAGTGGCTAAGATTTTTTGATCTTGCCAACTAGATTTAGCACTCGATAAGACAATTTTCTTCAAAAATAATCATCTCCATTTAGGTATTTTTTGTAAAACGAGACTTGATTGTACTAAATTTTTTTAAAAAATACAAATCATACTATAAATAGATTTTTGCTCATTTTCTTTCATATAAAAACAAAATTTACTTCTCCTACTAACACCAATTTACCCATACGTTAATACCGGCCGAATTGTTTGGTTGTTAATCGTTTAACCATCGGTGTTTACCGTCTCCTTTCCATTGTTTATCTATATGGACCGTTGGAAGCTCCGCAAGATTAGAACGCCTGCTAACGCGCTTAATCCAACTGGTACTCCGATAAGCTATACGACCCATATCGGTATAGTGAACGTCATTGACGCGACCTCCTTTCGTTTCAATAGAAATAATGCGGAACCAAAGAACGGCGCCGCGTCTACATTTGGGTAAAACACCCCGTCGATCCGTCTATTCAGGACGGGACATATAGTCATTTACTATAAAAGGCGTGTTACTTTAATGAGGGAGTGAAGACATGAAACGAAAGGGTAATAAGAGAGCCATTCGACACGTGCAGTATGACGGGTATCCGTATCCGTACGATCCTTATTTCTTGCCGTACCCGTACCCATACCCGCACCGATCGAGTGACGATGTAAACCGCGGTATATGTACCCAAGATTATTATGACTGCTTACGCAACTGTCACCACACTTACGATCCTTACGCTTACTGCCGATCCGAATGCATCGCTAATTATAACTATTGTTTAAATCAGATCTAATGTCTGCAAATTCCTTTCGTCAGTCATCCGGCTTTCCTCGTAAGTAATCGACACTATAACCGCTAGCCACTGTGACTCGCGCACTTCTCAAACGAGATCGGCGTATTTTTACTTAGAAAGACGAGCCCAAGACAGTCTAAGCAACAAAACACCATCAAAAAGTGATAGATTTGAGGGAATAGTATTCTAATCTTACCTTCCTAATTTCCAATAATTGACTCAAATCCAATTAGCTGTTTAAATAAAGGTGCTACCCAATTGAACTTTTGGTAGGTAATTATAGATTACATCTTTTATAAATAAGAAAGGGTGTTTTTTTGAAAAAGTATTTTTTAATTACTTTAACCTTGTCAATTGTTATATTTAGTTCTTTCTTTTCTCCTAACGCAGACGTCCATTCAAAGAACAGTGAATATGAGTTACATACTACAAAAAAAGATTTTGAAAAAGCTTTAAAAAAGAATGGTGTGGCCTTCATAGATACTGAACTAGTTCCACTGGAAACTATAGACAGTTATTATGATAGTGAAGATGAGGGAGTGAAAAAGTTTCAATCTTTTAAATCAAATGAAAACCCTTCTTTACACGTTGATGAAAAGCCTACTTCTAAGATTGATGCGTACGGGTTAATTCAAGATGGAGATAAAGAAATACCTGTTTATATCATAAGTCCAATTGATACGGTAATGCCGAAAAATATGAATAAACAAGATATCATTGAAAAAGTAATTAAAGCTGCTTTAAATAATTATTATGCTAAAGAGAAGACAGATAATCCCCCTAATAGTCTAGTTCCGTTTGCTATGGGAACCTATGAACCAAAAGCTTCAGCACTTAAAGTAAATCATACTTGGTCTACTAATGATTCTTATTGGTTAACCATATATAGAGTATATGAAGCTCCACGTTCAGGTTCAAATGTTTATACATTTATGCAAGCTGATCATGAGTATCTGGGCCCGACTAAAGGGAATAACAGAATTATACCATGGACATTTAAAACCCAATGGATAGCTAGATATGATGGACTGATGCATAAACCACAGCCTCAGAACATAAAAGGAGAAAGTGATATGTCTATAGCTATTAATAAATATATTACTTTGTCAGCTGATTTCATTACAGGTTTGACTCTGAAACATGAGTTTTCCATGTTAAATAATCACGCTGTGTGGACAATGCACCCCTATAATTTTGCTTCCTTCCGAAAAGGTTTTCAATTCTCACAAGGAGCATACATTGATAAAGGGGCTGATTGGAATTCTGTTAACCTCCAAGTATGGGATGAATTTTGGCTGACTCATAGTACTGGTTCAAATTCTGCTGACTTACAACATAAATATAATGTGAAATATTTCTATAAAGACGACAGATTAAGACTTACGACTAAAGAATAAACACTTTATATTTTTCTGGAGGTAAATTTTGAAAATACTTATATTTGTACTATGTTTGATGATCTTTACTATTAATTCTTATCTTTATATTTTTGTGAGTAGTTTAGAAAGAAATCATCATCCCACAGAAACCCAAAGCATATTTTATTTAATTAATATCGTGCTTCTTTTCTTGGCTGTTCAGACACATAAAAAATATAAGTAATAGTAAAGTTATATTTTGTGATCGTAATTTCTAGAATATCGAAATGACCTTAACTGACGACTACTGAATTTAGGCGTCAGTTTTTTATTCCATCATCCTACCACTTTCGACATAGAGGCGGCCTGTTCCTCGTCAATTCTATTTATCTGCTCAATTTAGTTATTTTAATTTACACACAATTTTAATATGGTAATATTAGTAAAATATGGTATCATTAACAATATATTAAATTAATATAGAAGGAGGTGCTAGTGTGTTAAGAAAATTTTCTCTATCCTTCTTCCTTTTAACCATGATGCTTTTCTACAGTCTACCTGCCTTTGCTGCTCCGGGAGAAAATCGGCTCAATCCTGGTGAAGGAATGAATAGGGGACACCAGCTAGTGTCTAATAATGGGCTGTATAAATTGGTCTTCCAAAAGGACGGGAATCTTGTACTTAAAGGAAGAGGCACAACATTGTGGTCTTCCAACACTTACGCTGCTTGGGCCGTAGTCATGGATAAAAACGGTGCTCTTACAATTTGGACTTACCCTGTTGTACTTTGGAGTAGCGGAACTCATAATCCAGGCGCATACTTAATCGTTCAAGACGATGGGAATGTAGTCATTTACAAAGATCAAATAGCCCTATGGTCCACTGGTACGGGCCAGTAGTTCTCGCACACTGCCTTTATAGGCGGTGTTTTTTTAATTTCGATCCATCAATTATTCACAATGAGTGATCCTACCAAAGCGTTGAGCATTCGATCCATCTCCATCGCCTTCGTAGCAAGCGGCAATACTCGTCCATTGTGTGACAAATAGGAATCTATGAAACTCATCCTGATTTATTCCATCCACTCTACTGCTTATCGTTTCTTTTATTCTATCTTTAGCATAAATATATCGTAAAATTAGAGTTACAAAAAAACTACCTGAATAAAAGTCACTCGGCAAAAGGAATATCTTAGTAAATCATTTATTAATAAAAATTATATTGGTAATTTTTAGAAATATATGATATTATTTCCACGTAACAGCATTTCATATGAAAGGAAGTGTTCATGTGGTAAAAAAAGTTACTGCTTCATTTTTTCTCTTTGCCATGATGCTGCTATTAAGCATCCCAGCCTTCGCGGCTTCAGGAGAAGACCACCTAGATCCGGGTGAAAAACTTGTCAAAGGACAATATCTAAAGTCAACAAATGGTGAGTATCAATTGGTCTTGCAAGATGATGGAAATTTCGTACTTTACGGAAGAGGTAGAGCTTTATGGTCCTCTAACACACATGGTCACGCTGCTAGTAACGTAATTATGCAAGGAGACGGCAATCTAGTAATATACGGATACCCTAATGCAATCTGGCATTCCGGAACCCACAATAATCCCGGAGCTAGATTGGTTGTTCAAAACGATGGTAACGTGGTTATATACTTAGCTCAAAAAGCTATTTGGTGGACAGGTACAAACTAGTTTTCTTTAAAAGCGCACCTCCATTTAGGGAGGTGCTTTTCCATTTATGTCAATCAATCTATTTTGCTATTAAATAATGACTATATCTTAATGAATTTGAGTTATGAAAAAAGCCCACGATTCCTATAAATAAGGATTTGTGGGCTTTAGCTTTGCATTGATATCATATTAAAAGTGGTTCGTGATAATACACTAAAACCCGCCTTTCAAAGGAAAGCGCGGGTTTTCACTTTCTTGTTATCATAGGAAGTAAAATCGGCTCGCTCTTCGCGACAGGACACTAAGCTTTGATGTATTGTAAAACCTCTGCACGTGCATTAGCATCTTTTTCAAATACTCCACGAACAGCTGTAGTTACAGTAGAAGAGCCAGGCTTTTTCACACCGCGCATCGTCATGCACATATGCTCTGCTTCTACCATCACCATAACACCATGTGGCTCTAGTTTCTTCATAATCGCGTTAGCCACAGTGGAAGTAATACGTTCTTGCAATTGTGGACGACGTGCTACAGTTTCCACAGCTCGTGCTAATTTGCTCAAACCTACAACTCGTCCACCTTTTGGTATATAAGCTACATGCGCTTTCCCAAAAAATGGTACCAAGTGATGTTCACACATAGAATAAAAAGGAATATCTTTAACAAGTACAATTTCTTCATGATCTTCGCTGAATATGGTTTCGAAGTAAGTCTCTTCGTCAACATTCATGCCTTCAAAGGCTTCTGCGTACATTTTTGCTACACGTTTTGGTGTATCCAATAAGCCTTCGCGGTCTGGATTTTCACCGACAGCTTCTAGGATCATTCGAACAGCTTGTTTTATTTTTTCGTGATCTACATTCATAATGACAGCCTCCTCAAACCCTTCGCAACAAGAACAAGCCAATTTTATCATACCCTATATAAAAATACAAAACACTAATGTGTAGAAACTTACTTATTACTATATCCTAATTAGATTGCTTTTTCATCCTTTATGATAAGATTTTACAGATTAGAGGAGAGAAAACGCTACAATGACGAGTCCCTGACTCTACTAGTATCTGGATTACAATGCGAAAAAATGAGATGCTTTTTCTATTTGTTGTAATCACCAAAAAAGGCCCCCTAAAAGAAGTTAGCTAATAACCCGCTACTTCTCTTGGGGACCTTTTATATGTAAGATCTTGGAGCTTCAATCTATTTGATTGAATCCTTCAGCTGTTTACCAGGTTTGAAGGCAGGAATCTTACTGGAAGCGATCTCGATCTCTTCCCCTGTTTGTGGGTTGCGGCCTTTACGAGCAGCACGTTCGCGCACTTCGAAGTTTCCAAAGCCGATTAGTTGAACTTTGTCTCCCTCTTTTAGCGCATCAGAAATCGCATCAAGAACAGCGTCAACTGCTTTTGTAGCATCTTTCTTAGTTAGTTCAGACGTTTCAGCTACCTTTGCAATGAGTTCTGTTTTATTCATTACGTTCACCTCCCCTCAAAACTTGGAGTTGCATGTATGGTATTACATGTCTTAACAGATTCAGCTAATTTTATACGCAGAATGGCGTAATTATGCCTTCTGACAAGCTTATAGTAATACAGAGATTTTATTTTTACAAGACTTTTCCACTTGAAATGCGAAAAACAGTTCTCTAGCAGGAGAACACTCGTAAAAAAACCACTTTAATGCCTAAAAAAACATTCATTACTCATCTTTTCATAAATGAAAAAATGTGTTTCTTTTTCAATCAAAATCAAAAAACTGTTTATAGGAATCTCTATCTCGCTCACTTCTATGCAAGGGGGAAGCTTTATTATACTGCCCAGTTTTGTTTGATGGAGCGGGTGTATTCCTTCTATATGTCATTTTATATTTTCTTCTCTTCCATAACAAAAAACCCTGTTCTCTTCCTTTTGGTCCTACAAAGAAAGAAACAGGGTTTTATTTAGTGAATTCACCTTTATAAGATGATGGCAATGAGGCCCCCTGAACCTTCGTTAATAATGCGTCCAAGAGTCTCTTGCAATTTATAGCGAGCATTATCAGGCATCATCAAAATCTTGGCCTGGATACCTTCACGTACAATGGAATGTAGAGATCGACCAAAAATATCAGAGTTCCAAATAGCCAACGGATCTTTATCAAAGTCTTGCATCAGGTATCGCACCAATTCTTCGCTCTGTTTCTCAGTACCAATAATCGGTGCAAACTCAGATTCCACATCAACACGAATCATGTGAATAGATGGTGCTGTAGCTTTTAGACGCACACCGAAGCGTGGTCCTTGCCGAATCATCTCTGGCTCATCCAAAGTCATTTCATGCAGGGATGGGGCCGCAATTCCATAGCCCGTGGAACGTACCATATGCAGTGCCTCTGCTACCTGATCGTATTCGCGTTTTGCATGGGCAAATTCTTGCATAATTCGTAGTAAATGATCCTTGCCACTGATTTCCTCGCCAACGATTTCCATCAGGATTTGATCGTACAGATGATCAGGGGCTATTAAATCAATCTCTGCGACACCGTGTCCCATATCCATACCGGCTAATGCGGCTTTTTCAATAAACTCATACTCATTAAATTGTCCTACTACACGGTCCACATCGCGTAGACGACGAATATCTTTAACGGTCTCACCAACTGCTTCTTCATAGTTTTGGCGCAACCAATGGCCGCTCTCAAGTACCATGACCCAGCTTGGCAGATTTACGTTTACCTCATGCACGGGGAATTCAAATAATACTTCTTTTAAGATCAAGAGAACTTCCGACTCTGACATTGAATCAACAGAGAGAGCCACAACCGGAACATCATACTTTTCTTGAAGTTCAAGGCGTAATGCTTGTGTTTCGTCAGAGCGAGGGCGGGTTGAATTAATTAAGATGACGAAAGGCTTGCCTACTTCCTTCAATTCAGCTACTACTCGTTCTTCTGCATTCACATAGCCTTCACGAGGTATTTCAGCAATGCTACCATCTGTGGTAACAACAATTCCGATGGTGGAATGCTCCTGGATGACTTTCCGCGTTCCTACTTCCGCAGCCTCTTCAAACGGGACTGGTTCTTCATACCAAGGTGTATTGACCATACGAGGCCCATTTTCATCCTCAAACCCTTTTGCTCCAGCTACCGTATATCCTACGCAATCCACAAGGCGTACATTTATATTAAGGCCTTCTGTTACGTTTATTTGTACAGCTTGGTTTGGAACAAATTTAGGCTCGGTCGTCATGATGGTTTTGCCAGAAGCACTCTGCGGTAGTTCATCCGTGGCACGAATACGATCTGCCTCGGATGGAATATTAGGAATGACCGCTTGCTCCATAAAACGTTTGATAAACGTTGACTTACCAGTACGGACAGGACCCACAATCCCAAGATAAATATCACCGCCCGTACGCTCTGCTATGTCTTTAAAGATATCGATTCGTTCCACCATCGAAAACCTCCTTGTGATTGTCTATTTAAATCTATGGCTCTTTTTCTCATTTATCCCTGATTTCGAATATTTTATATAATCTTTTTTGTACAAGTGTTGTGGACAGTATCAATATATGAATAGATACTATTTTTAGAACTAAAAAAAGACGCCTGCAATATGCAGACGCCCATTTCATTATTCCCGTTTATTTCCTACTATTTAGTTATAATTTTAACAATTCAGGTTCATGATTAACCAGTTTGTACGGAAAGGATTTCACAGGCACAAAAAATGTTTCCCGTGCTAATACATAGCGTGGATCTGTTCCCTTTGGTACATTCCATTTCTTTTCACGTAATAGCGTAGCGATATCAATGGCGTAATCAATCCCTACTTCACCTTTAGCATTCATAATTAATGAGAGAGTATTTTGTGTATACGGACTACTAATCACGGGCTCCTTCATGCCTATAAGATCATAGCGAATTGAAAAATACCCATTGCTAATGTGCTCCTTAATAGGTAGCTTATCATTAGAAATTTGATAGCGAATGACAGCTTGTTGCACATCTGCTACCGTGCTAACTGTAGGTAAATTGATGAGTTTTACCTGTGGCTTCTCTTCCACATCAACCAAAACGTATTTAAAGTTTCCTCCTTTTTCAAAAGCATTAGCTGGGGCATCAGGTAAGTACTTTGGGACCAACTTAGTAAAATCCACTTCATACTTTTCAAAATAAGGCGTTGACGCATCCTTAGTGACAATAGGTAAAATACCAGATTGTTCTTGAAGTTGCTCTACTGCCTTTTGTGTTTGTTCTACATACATCGGATGGGGCACCTGATTCTCCGATTTCCGATCTGCTGGGTATAAGCAACCGCTTACGAAACTTGATACCAACAGTAAAAGAGTGAATAATTGAACCTTCTTCTGAATCATGCTGTTCCTCCTACCATTCTTCCTCCTCGAGGCGTTGACGCTCCAAGGCTTTCTCCACAACTGATTTCAATCTGGACTCAGGAACACGAACAATAAGGTCTTCTTCAAGCACACGTGCTTGACAAGCTAAACGTATTCCCCTCGCTCGATCACGCTCTGATAGTTTACGTTCTTCACTAGCTGATAATGATGAGACTGTGCCCTTCTCAATCGTTACTTTGCATAACAAACAAGCTGCATTTCCATCACAACGGGTAGGTATAGCTACACGAGCTACTCGGGAGAGCTGCAGAACTGTTTGTCCAGGACGAGCTTTTATGGTTTTTTTACTTGGAAAAAATGTTACTTTTGGCATTCTTGCTCCCTCACTTTAGTATGGGACATGCCACAACCGAATGGCTCCCTCTTCGTGCACTTGGATTTGGCACCCCAAACGATAATGCTCCTGACGCTCTGCTTTTTTCAGACGTAGCTTCTCTTCTGTTGTGACCTCATTAAGAAATTCTGCCCCCTCCAAAACTTTGGTGCGGCATTGTGCGCAGATACCTCGTTCGCATGCATGACCCCATTGAATTTTATTTTTTTTTGCCAATTTTACAACAGTCATATTTTTTTCGATTATTACATCATGAGTGGTCCCCAGCTTAGTAATTAATGTCAACTCTTTCATTCTATCATCTCCTAGACTAGCAATACGATTAAAATCATACCAAACACAATCAACAGCATGAGAAATGCCAAGATTTTAAGAATAATACCTAGGAATGTCCCCGCTTTTTTCCGTGAGAATAACAAGAGTAAATTGCACACAAACATAAGAAAAATCGCAAGAAGCGAAATATTCATTTTAGTCATGGGGTCAATGTACATATTCTTCTGCGTCCTTTACTTTTTCTTTTTAGCCTGATTATAGCATAATTATCCGGGGCACGAACCTATTTAAGAGCAGTGGCATATGATATTGAGATAATCCACGCCCATTTGGAGGGAGCTACATGAGTAAGCGAAAATGGCGAAATCCTTACGTCACCATTAATAAAAAACCTTCTCGTCCGAGTGCCAATAAAGCCAAAGCAAAAGCAAAAGGAAATGTAAATATTGCTGTACAAGAACCTGTAGTGAAAGAAATTTCTCAGAAAAAGGGGCTCTTATCAAAGCTGCCATCTCTAGACATCCTCAGTAATCTTGACCTGCGTACTTCTGTCACCAAGGTGAGAAGTAACATTAAAGGAATTAGTACAACAATTCGCCAAATGGAAGATACAATGGAATCGATCTTTGGTGCGATGGAGATGTTGGATTCATTCAAGAAGGTAAATAAAACAGAGAACGTAAAAACAGCGAGTGAAATACCTCCTCAGAAAAAACAACAACATGAGTCTGCCTTCCTTTTTGAGGACGAGGAGGAGATTGAAGAGGAAGCCCCTGTTCAGGAAAATACGTCAAACCCTTTTAGCGGACTAGACATCGGACAATTGTTGGGCTTGTTGCAATCACCGTTAGTGCAAAGTCTTCTAACTCAATCATCGAACGATTCTGGTAAACGAAAAAAAGAGGGGTAATATCCCCTCTTTTTTTCTTAATTGGATAGAGCAGCCATGTCCCTGTAGAGCCATGATTGTTCCTATTTTACTCTATGTGATTGTAGAAGGCTGGGAACTGACGCAATGGCCCATTTATGAGTAAAAGGGGCCTATTTCATTTTATCAAGCATGCCAGAGAGATCATCCGGATTAAAGGAACCATTTTGAACCATTCCCATAATCTCTTCTTCCTTTTCTGGACTAATTGCTACTCCACTCATCATGGAAACCATTTTGATTAGCTGACGTAGCTTCTTCTCGTCTTGTATATCCTCTTTATTAAAAGAACTAGCGAGTTGAAACAACTGTGATTGATCAACGTTAGTCTTGCCCGTTAACTTGCTCAACAAACTTCTAGATATACGCTTATTCATGTGTAACTCCTCCTCATACGTCCCATTCATAACAATGGGTACTCTCTTTAGAGTATGAAGCAGGAGCAAAAATGGTGTAATGCCTATTTATCTTTATAGCGAACGATATCTTCTAGTTCAAGTCTACGTCCTCGCCCCATCAGCTCTTCTACCGCCTGACGTGGGGAACAGTCTCCAAAGAAGACCTGAAAAAACACCTTGGTAATTGGCATGTCTACGCCTTCTCTCTCAGCTAGTGCTTTTGCAGCCTTAGTGGTGCGCACACCTTCGACAACCATTCCCATATGAGCAAGTACTTCATCAAGATTTTTTCCTTGACCCAGCATATAGCCAGCTCGCCAGTTACGACTGTGCTTACTGGTACACGTCACCACCAAGTCTCCTACTCCTGCAAGCCCCGCAAACGTTAACGGATTAGCACCCAATTTTACGCCTAAACGCCCTATTTCGGCCAAACCACGGGTTAACAATGCAGCTTTTGCATTGTCCCCATAACCTAATCCATCGCTAAGACCTGCTCCGAGCGCAATAATATTTTTTAATGCACCTGCAATTTCAGCACCAATCATGTCAGGGTTTGTATAGACACGGAAGTAAGAATTCATCAATATATCTTGGGCTTTTAGCATGCTTTCTTCACATTCAGAAGCTACAACGACTGTTGTTGGTGATTTTTGAATCACTTCTTCAGCATGACTTGGTCCTGTTAATACAACAACGCGATCGCCAATCTCTTTAGGTACCTCTTCTCTGATCACCTCTGACATGCGTTTTAAGCTCTCTAGCTCAAAGCCTTTCGTTGCATGGATAATCGTCACATCTGAGTTTAGCCACGGAGATATTTGCTTTACTACCTCTCGCATCGCTTTTGAAGGCAATGCCAGAATAATGGCAGTCTGCCCTGTAACAACTTGTTGTAGGTTCGTTTCTGCCACGATCGTGTCAGGCAAGGTAATGCCTGATAAGTATTTTTCGTTGGTATGGTTTATGTTGATTTCATGTGCATTCTTTTGATCACGAACCCATAATGTCACCTGAAAATCATTCGCTGCACAGACTGAAGCTAGGGCGGTACCCCAACTGCCTGCTCCAATCACTGCTATGCGCTTGGTCAACATTCTTCCCTCCACTCAGCTTAGTTTCCTATTCGATTTATCACCAAGTTTACGCTCTGTTCCGTTCCATAGATTAACCAGATTGGAATAATGCCGATAATAAGCCAATGCAGGAATGGCTAAGGTAATCCAGAAAACATAAATGTCCTGTTTAAAAAACCAAATCAATATAGGAAATAATGTAACAAAAAGCAACGATCCTACAGAGACATACTTGGTAATAGCAATACAGATAATAGTCAGAATCGTACAAATCAAAAATGCTAGTGGCGATAAGGCCAGTGCTACCCCAACAGTTGTAGCAATGCCTTTGCCGCCACGGAATCCATAAAAAATGGGCCAATTGTGGCCAACGATCGCTAATATTCCAGAAAAAGCATACGCCACAGCATCTCCATCAGTAAGCCAATGAGTTACGTACATGGCTAGCACGCCTTTTAATAGATCCAATAGTAGAACCAGAATCGCGGGGCCTTTACCGAGTACACGAAGCGTATTAGTCGCTCCAGCATTCCCACTACCATGGCTTCGGATGTCAATACCCGCTACTTTTTTTGCAACTAAATAACTAAAACTAACGGAACCGAGCAAATAACTGATGACTAGAGAAATCAACACCATCATTGCATTCTCCACTCCCTATGTTTTCTTACGGGTTAAAATACGGATTGGCGTTCCTTCAAATTCAAACGCTCCGCGAATTTTATTTTCTAAATATCTTTCATAGGAGAAATGCATTAACTCAGGGTCATTTACAAACACAATAAACGTTGGTGGTTTGACAGCAACCTGTGTCGTATAATTGATTTTAAGGCGTTTTCCTCTGTCTGTTGGCGGAGGTGCCATGATAGTAGCATCCGTAATCAAATCATTTAAGACTGACGTATTCACACGCATCGAATGTGAATCTGCCACAGCATTTACTTTAGATAAAATGGTATGAACACGTTGTTTTGTCTTCGCAGAAACATAGAGAATTGGTGCATACGACAAGTACTTGAACTCTTCACGGATCAATTCCGTAAAACGTTGCATGGTTTTATCGTCTTTTTCCAAAGCGTCCCATTTGTTCACTACAATGATAACTCCGCGACCAGCTTCATGTGCATATCCAGCAATCTTCTTATCTTGCTCGATGATGCCTTCTTCCCCATTAATTACCACCAGTACAACGTCAGAATCCTCTATCGCTTTAAGTGCACGCATTACGCTATACTTCTCTGTACCCTCGTACACTTTGCCTTTTTTACGCATGCCAGCTGTATCTACCAGCACGTACTCCTGACCATCACGTTCAAACGGCGTATCGATGGCATCACGTGTTGTTCCTGCTATTTCACTGACAATAACACGCTCTTCACCTAAGATTGCATTGGTTAGAGAAGATTTTCCTACATTAGGACGACCAATGATAGACACACGAATCACATCATCGCGTTTCTCCTCTTCATCCACAGGAGGCAGGTGATGGAAAACTTCATCTAGCATATCACCTAAGCCAAGACCATGTGATCCTGAGATCGGGAATGGCTCACCTACGCCCAGCTGATAAAACTCATAAATATCATTACGCATCTCGAAATTATCTACTTTGTTAACAGCTAATACAATTGGCTTACCTGTCCGGTTTAACATACGAGCTACATTCAAATCAGCATCCGTCACTCCAGCACGTACATCAACGATCAAAATGATAACATCCGCCTCATCAATAGCCAACTCTGCTTGATAGCGCATTTGCGTTAAAATTTGATCTGTCTCAGCAAACTCTATTCCGCCTGTATCAATCACGTGAAATTCACGATTTAGCCATTCACCTTTTGCATATAAACGGTCACGTGTAACACCTGGCTTGTCTTCTACTATAGCAACTCTTTCGCCGATCAATCGATTAAAGATCGTTGACTTACCCACATTTGGGCGGCCTACGATTGCAACTACTGGTAATCCCATACTACACAACACTCTCTCTCTGCTAGCTTATTTCATCTACTAATCATACCATATTCTACTTGTGCCTAACAATGACCAGGATTTCTGGTGTAATTTGATGAATCATTGCATCTGTTATTTTTTCTAGTGTAAACGCGATATCTTGCATCTCCTTACTATCCTTAGCAAAAAAGATAGGGGCTCCACCTGCTATATCCCCTTTTCTTGTTGAAATGATCGCCAGAATACCAGCACTCATGATGAACTCCCCTTTGGCTGATTTACCTTTGCTTCACTCGGCATGCGAATGGCACTTTCAATAACAGGCGTATTTTCAAGTACACTTTTACCTTTTTCAATTCCTTGCTCATATGGTAACAGGAAAATCCCCATGCGCCCCGTTTTCAGATCTCGTTTTACAAGTGGAGTAAGAGAGGGCTCACCTTCGTCTGAATAAATGCCTAGAATAGTTGAGGCATCATGAATAATTGCCTGGCGTTGTCCTGGATGTGCAATAGTTACCTTCGCATTGGCATTTTTAGGAATTAGTATATAACCTACACCTCGTTCCCTTATGATAGCCTGAGCCTCGGGGGAGCCCACATTCATCATATAGATGTCGTCTACATATAAATGCACGTCATCGAGACGAATGACTGACGGTACTACATCCGCTATGTATTTCAATGACTTTCCCGATTTGAATAAGCGAGAAATCATCAAAACCAAGATACCTACCAATACCCCTCCGTACCAATTGAACAGCACAGTTGCAAACGTAGTACAAAATGCAGAGAAAATAACCATGTAATTACGCCCTTCGAAGACCATCGCAATTCCTTCAATATAACTCCCACCTCGTGGAACCAGCTCGTGCTTATCGATTTCTGTCAAAGTTGCTCGTTCCATGTTACGAACATCCCTAAACTGTTGAGCAGCAAGTGCCAAAAACGTAATAGCCGTGTAATCCTCTTTTAAAAAGGAAGGTACCGCAACCGCCCCCAATCCGGAGGCAATAATCCCTAATGCTACATGAATGAGCTTCCCATGAGGATAGGTAGGATATTGCCGATAATCAGTCTGGAGTAAATACAGGCGTGTGACAATCCCAGCAGCAATTCCAATCAAAAGAGGAACGACATACTCATTTGAAAGCAATTCTTTGATCATAAGTTGTTCACCTGTTCGTAGGAGATTTTGATTTAAACCGAATCAAAGGGGCAATTCGTGTACGCAAGAGCATACCGGTCTTCTGGAGCAATTGAATAACCAGATAACAGCCTGATAACAAAGTAAATGACGCCCAAAATAAATCTTGCTGGTATTCTCCACCAATTACGCAACGCTCTGTTAGGGAAAGAAAGGAAGCCTGATAGAACGCATCTGATAATGGAAAAGCAACACACAGTAAAAACCAATGATAGGTAGCATGCCTTGTCACAATAAAGCACAAAATTACACAAAGTACTGGTAAAATCATCACCTCATCGATGAATAAAAGTACAGGGTCCCAAAAAAACAATTTACGCAACAAAATCAGAGCAAATGCCATCAATATAGCACTAGTCATCATATACTTCCGCCGCTTCTTTTTGAGATGGTACCATAAGCCCCCCCCTATCAATAATGGGAGAAGCATTCCGCTCACATTTACTTCTACAGGTAGAATAAAAAGCCGCCACTCACTGTAACTTGTAATAAGAAAAGCTGTTAGAACCATCAATGCAGTTGAGCGCTTCCATCCCATGTGATGTAAAAACCGATCAGTAAGTCCCATCCATACCACACATAGTAGCGTCCACTCTACTATCATGGCCATTGTTCCATCATTCATCTGACAACACCTTCATTAGTTAACATAGGCTTAATAGGTAAGTAATCCTAGTATGACTCAGATGTTGGACTAGTAACCCCATTTGACAAAATCTACTAAAGAAGAGGCAAGCCACTCCATTAATCGTAATGATTAACGAGCGCTTGCCTCTTCTTTACTATATAACGGTATTTACGAGTTTATTTTAGCTTGTCTCGTAGGTCGCCGAATAAGTCTCCCAGCGTCACACCCATACCCTGTTGATTGTTATCTTGTGTATATTGTTGGAGTTCCTTACGAGATAGAACGTTCTGCTTCCTCGTCACGATCTTCTTCAACCGCACGAATACTTAAGCTTACACGTTGCTCAGCAGGATTGATTTCAAGGACTTTTACATTTACTTCTTGCCCTTCTTTTAATACTTCGCTAGGCGATTTCACACGGCGATTCGCGATTTGTGAGATATGCACCAAGCCTTCTACGTGAGGAGCAATCTCTACAAATGCACCAAAGCCAGTTAAACGCTTCACCGTACCAGAAACCACGTCACCTTTTTTGAACTTCTCAGCAATATCATGGTAAGGACCTGGTTGCGCTTCTTTCATACTCAAGCTGATGCGCTCATTTTCCTTATCCACCTTCAGAACCTTCACTTTAACCTTGTCGCCTTCTTTTACTACATCAGCAGGTTTATCTACATGCTTCCAAGCTAATTCAGACACATGAACAAGCCCGTCTACGCCACCAATATCAACAAATACGCCAAAATCAGTCAAACGTTGTACAGTACCATCGAGGATATTTCCTACTTCGATGCTGTCCAATACTTTACCTTTGCTTGCTTTGGATTCTTCTTCTAAAACAGCTTTATGAGAAAGGATCACCTTGTTCTTTTCTTGATCCAATTCCATAACTTTTAGAGTAAGCGTACGTCCTTTGTAGTCGCTAAAATCCTCTACGAAATGACGCTCTACCATAGAAGCAGGGATAAATCCACGTAGACCTACATCAACTACAAGTCCACCTTTTACGACGTCTTTAACTTCTGCTTCGATCGTTTCATTGTTTTCTTGCTTCTTAGCCAGTTCTTCCCATGCAATTTGAGCATCAATTGCTTTTTTAGAAACAACCAGCTCTTCTTTTTCTTCATTCAGTTTTGTTACTTTTACAGTAAACTCGTCGCCTTCTGAAACGATATCAGAAGTTTTTTCTACATGAAGACCAGAAAGCTCACTGATTGGGATAAGACCATCATATTTGTAGCCTACATCGACCAATACTTGTTTTTCTTCTACCTTTGTCACTTTTGCCTTCACAATGTCCCCTACGGACAGAGTTTGAACATCTGTTAGACTTACGTTGTTATCTGTGCCATCGACCATTGAACAAACCTCCTCGAATGCCAACATTGACATGTAAGTGTTATTGAAGCCAACCTGTGAACAAAATATATTAAACCCCGCCAATGGCGTGTGGTCTTCCAAAATTCAAGCAGGTGAGAGTAGCTATTAGTATATGATGATACTGGAAAAACCATACAAATTCCAAGTAATCAACTGTGCTACTGTTGATGAGTATCTTTTAATTTTTGAATCTCGCCCATAATCACCTGCGTTACCTCGCGCATAGTATCACTACTGCTTTTAGCTTCTCGGTACTTTGAGATATCAATTGGCTTTCCATACACAACTTTTACTTTATGAAACAAACGGTATGGTCCAATTATTGCTACAGGTACGATAGTTGCCTCTGATTTGAGAGCAAACATTGCTACTCCCGTCTTTCCTTCGCCCAATTCTCCTGATTTGCTTCGCGTTCCCTCCGGAAAGATACCAAAGACCCTTCCCTGTTCCAGAACCTGTAGTGTAGTACGAATAGCACCTCGATCATTCCCACCACGCTTAACAGGAATTGCGTTAAAGCTTTTCAGTACGTGAGACAAAACGGGAAACCTAAACAATTCTTCTTTTGCCATATAACTGACTTGTCGGTCTATTCCACATCCTAGTAAGGGCGGATCCCAATTACTAATATGATTGCAGCATAGAATGACTGGACCTTCATTTGGTACATTCTCATATCCTATGGACTCATATCGATACAATCCCTTAAGAACAATACGGAATATACCTCTAAAAAATTTATAAAGAATCAATGTATTTCACCCAATCATTTGCAGAGCGCAAGAATTTTACTAACAACCTCATCAAGCGGCATTCCTGTGGTGTCTAATAAGATAGCATCCTCAGCCTGCTTGAGTGGCGCTGTTTCTCGCTCACGATCGCGTTTGTCGCGCTCAGCAATTTCCTTTTGTAATTCGGTTATATCAGGTTGTTCCCCTTTTGCAAGAAGGTCACCAAAACGACGTGTAGCTCTCTCTTCAATGGAAGCTGTCAGAAAAACTTTCACTTCCGCTTCAGGTAACACGTGCGTACCTATATCGCGCCCATCCATCACTACATTTCCTTGCTGGGCCATATCACGTTGCAGAATTAGCATCGTAGCACGAACTTCTGGGTAACTCGCCACTACTGAAGCATAATTACTTACTTCCTGTGTGCGAATTTGGTGAGTGATATCCTCATGATCCCAATACACGCGTTGTCCTTCCTCTGTACGCTTCAACTCAATCTTGGCTTGTTGTAACAGGCTTGCAACAGATTCTTGATCTTCAATTGCAGTGCCGTTCTTTAAAACAGCCCAAGCTAAAGCCCGATACATCGCTCCTGTATCAATATAAACGTACTGTAATGCAGCAGCAACTAGTTGTGCCACGGTACTCTTCCCTGCACCAGCAGGTCCATCAATTGCAATATTCATTATGTAAATTCACCTACTAGAGTTTAAATACGTTAATAATGAAGAAAAGCCTCGAGCGAAGACAGTTCGTCGAAGCCAAGCTATGGTATATTGTACCACAGTAGCGAATATGAAGCAAATTAACGGATAGCAGAAATGCCTTCCAATCTCTCAACGCGAACAAAATAAGGGCGAATTGAACTCCAAGTTAAAATGGTTTGAGCCAACAATAAAGAAGCAATAAAAATAATGATAGCTTTCATAAGATATCTCTCTAAACGATTGGACAGCATTACAAAACGAGCATCAAACGTTGATTTTCTCATGGAGGTAACGCTCCTTCTTGTTGTTAGTCAACCATTACTCAACTATTCCTTTTTGTCTTATTTCCAATTGACGTTCATAACATACACGAACAATTTTAGCTCGATCTGCTTCTGATATAGTTGTAAACTGCAAAGATATCCAATTAAAATCACTCAGTTCTTGTTCTTGGACACGTGTTACTTGTGCTTTGGCAAAAGCATGACTAACGGTTCCCGTTTTGGATGGAAAACTAATCCACATAGCTATTTCCTGCTCTTCTTGTAAGATGTGGTTCTTGGGACATGCAAATGCCAGACCTCCACCACTAATATCCAAAGTCTTCGCCAGGATCTTTTGTTTTCCTCGGATGTCTGGATAGCTAACAGAGATCTCAAAGCTAGCAGGAACTCGCAGATAACCTCTGCGTTGCGTACGAATGATCTGTTCTTTTGCTACTTTTTCCATCAAAAGCATAGAAATGTTTTCTTGTTTCGTACCAATAATTTTTGTTTCAAAATCAAATCGTGAACCATCTTGTCCAACATACCATACTGAACAGGTCGTTCCAATTGGAAGAGACTCCGTTCTGCCCGTTTCTTCGTCGATGGGTAGTTCAATTGCAAAGTTTTTTTCAGAATAATCTGCTACTCTTGTCTTATACACTTTCTTGCTTTGCTCTTCTGACAGGGACGCGAGAGATAGACGCATCACTTGTCCTACTTGAGGTAACACACTCACTCTTATTTCCTCCCCTTCTCACCCTCTTCCAATATTATACACACGCGGATATCCATACAGCAAACAAAGAAGTTTGCCCTTAGACAAACTCCTTTGTACTCTCTCTTAACCTCTTATGCATTTTCGCCTTTATTTGGCATTTTTTGCTCGCCTACATTCATTTTTATTACATCTTCTTCTTCACCAGTCTGTGCATTGATATAAATCATATAAACATCATTTTCAAATTGTCCAGTGAACTCATAAGCTAAAACTTCTTTCCCGTTATTCTTTCCTTGAATCATGGCAAGTCTAGAATCAGTAACCTTAACATGTGGATTGATCATAGTTCTTGCTCGCTGGGCAGAGACTTTTGCTTTTGGAATCATGCGTTGTTTATGGTTAAATAAATATTCAACAGCATGAAAACCATTCACATCTCCATTATCAAGCGCCACTTTGACCGTTACGGAATCAGGATAGATTAGTACGTCTTCCACTTTTGGTACAAACGTAAATACCCCTATCCCTCCGTATGTATCTCGTTCGGTTGCTACCATATCGCCGTAACCCTTTTCTTTCAGGAACTTCTTAGCGCTTTTTTCCGCTTGATCTAAGTTTATCTTTGCTTGTTTGACTTCTCTTTCGTTTAATAACCAGACAACCTTTCCGCCTTTTTTGGTTACATCCATATTGATTGGACTAGCATTTTTACTAGTTATACGGACACTGTATGCATTATATTGCATACCTTTTCCGTTTTTTTCTACAGAAATCTTGTCTTTTGGCGAAATGTTACCAACGAATTTTTTAGCAATCTCTATCGCTTTTTGTTCACTAACTGGTTTTCCTGATATGCCCTTTATACGTTGCTGACGTTTCGTTTCCATATTGTGAACAGTCATTCCCCATTCCATTTCAGGGAACTCCTGTACTTTTTTATCAATCGTTTTAAAGCCGTCAACGATGGTGTTATCTCCAGGCTGTTGCTGTTTAGCAAGTGCTGTTTCTACATCCATCCAGCGCAATTTGCTATCAATAACCTTTGTTTGAACACCAGTCAATTCTTTTTGGATTTTTTTAGAGTTCTGGTACAGAGTGTTGAGTCTTTTATACTCCTTTTCACTCAATGGCTCCTGATTTAAATCTCTCACAGCTACTTCATAAGAAAAATCAGCTACCTTGGCCAAAAATTCTTCTGTGTGATTGAATGGCATTAGAGTCAATGGAAGTTGACCAACGTCATTCTGTGAGGTATATGCAAGACGCCACACATTAGTAAGGCATGGAGCTAACTGCTTGCGTGTATTTAATACAACAGATTTCCCTAACTCATCATGCAGTTTGTTCATATGAAAGTTTAAATCGTGGAAAGCCCTTTGATATTGATTCTCTGCTTTGATTAGTATACTGTTCTTCTCGTTATGTTCCTGATAGCCCCAAACACCAACACCGACCAATCCAACTAAACATACCGGAAACAGCACTCGCGAAATTGCACCATAAACCATATCTAGATCCTCCTTCTTCCGTTGTATTGATTAGCGGCAGAATATATGTTTACCGATTTTTTTTACCTGAGGGCGCCCCCATATCCATTTGGATGTAGCTGTTTCAGGATTAAAATAATAGGTACATCCTTCTGTCGGGTCCCACCCTTTCAAAGCATCCTTAACTGCCTTTTTAGCATTTTCATTCGGGGTTAAGTTAATCTGACCGTCTGCTACCGCAGTAAAGGCACGAGGTTCAAAAATAACAGCGGAAGGCGTATTTGGAAACGATGAACTCTTTGTCCGATTTATGATAACAGCCGCAATCGCTACTTGCCCGATATAGGGTTCTCCACGCGCTTCTCCATATACAGCATTTGCCATCAGCTTAAGGTCATTGTCTGATAACTGTGAGGCTGAAAATGTTTTTTGTGCCGTGGTAGTAGCAGCTGGCGTCACATTAGATTCGGTAGGCTGTTCCGTCTGTTTCTGCACCGCTTCTTGTAGATTAGTAGCGAGTAATAAATAGAATGCCGTACAAATAACTACAACTGTACTTGCAACCATAAGCCTCCATGTTTTGACCTCTTTACTCCTCATTTAACTTCCTCCTTCAAACCGGTAAATTTCCTTTCCTTGTATGTATTGTTCGTGAGGGAAATCATGTTTATACAAAAAGAAAGAAGAGACCAGTAAATACCAGTCTCTTCATTCTTCCAGATGGGTGATATCAAATTGTTCCTGATTGTCGCAGATACATTGCTTAAATCCTGTGTCAACTTTTCCTTCCATGCCTGGGCGACCACGCAAGATAAATTTTTCGCCGCATTGGTTGCACCGTATCATAATTTTAGATCGCTGAGTTTTGAACAAATACAGTCGCCTCCTCATACTCTAGTGTGGACGATTGTGTATTTTTTTAGAACTGATATCGTGAGCAAGTTCTACTTTTTTCATTCCAAACCACCAAAGTACTGCCATATATGGCACGACCATAAACAACCAATAATTAACAGACAGAAAAATGAAATTGTAAATTGCGTGAAAACACATTGGCAGCATTAAAGAGACAAATAATAACCATAGTGGATTCTCATTTGCATTCGCAAATTTAGCTCTACCCATGTAATAGCCCATATAGATACCAAACAAAGCATGGCTAGAAACTGGTAATAATGCTCGCCACATGGCAACTTGCTTTCCATTAATCACGAGATACAAAAAGTTTTCAAGCGTCGCAAAACCAAGGGAAACCGCTACAGCATAAACAATACCATCATACGGTTCATTAAACTCTACATGTTTATATGCGGTGTGAAACACGACTAACCATTTAAAAAATTCTTCCACAACTGCAGGTGAAATTACCGTGTTAAACCAGACGGAATCGATGCCCCATTCATTTTGAAAAATATATTGCAACACCATTACGGGAAAGGCAAGCAAGATACCAAAAATAAAAGAGCGTATCACCATTGAAATTGGCTCCGGCTCTAAGTTATCGCGCAAATAAAAATAACACAGCAAAGCAAGTCCTGGCGCCAAAGCTGCACCAATTAACGGAATCATATTTCTTGTTTGCTCCTTTACATAGGTTCCCTATTCATCGTACCATGAAAGATAATATATGAAAACCCGCAACAGGAGAGAGATCCCTATGAAAAAAGTGCTAGTAATAAATACAGGCGGTACCATTGCAATGTCAGTCGAAGAAGGCACAGAAAGCGTTAAACCACTAGATGAGCATGTTCTAAACCATAATCTTCCCTATTTAAGTAAGTATGCTGATGTGGTAATGAAAGATTTCGTTAACCTACCCAGTCCACACATGACGCCTGCTATTATGAATCAACTGCGGGAAATTATTGAACAAGAGCTGTTACAAGATACTTACGATGGTATCGTGATTACTCATGGTACCGATACCCTCGAAGAAACAGCATATTTTCTTGACCTTACCCTGCCAATTACCGTGCCGATTGTCGTAACAGGTGCTATGCGCTCTAGTAATGAACTAGGAGCAGACGGTCCTGTCAACCTGATTTCTTCCGTGCGCACGGCCATCGATCCAAGCAGTCGAAACAAAGGTGTACTGGTTGTTTTTAATGATGAAATTCATGCAGCCCGGCATGTAACCAAGACCCATACATCTAATGTAGCTACCTTCCAATCCCCTTCTTACGGGCCGATTGGTACCATCTCAAAAAAATCCATCCAGTACCACCATGCGCCTCTTTCACGCGAATTTTATGAAATATCGCATGCAGATGGCAATGTACCGCTCATTAAAGCGGTAACAGGTATGGACCCTGCCTGGCTCCGCTTTTTGTTAGACCAAAAAATTGATGGTATGGTAATTGAAGCGTTTGGTTTAGGAAACCTACCTCCAATGATCCTTCCCGTACTAAAGGAGCTACTACAGCAAAATGTCCCTATTGTCGTCGTTTCACGTTGCTATAACGGACAGGTGCAAGATTTATACGGATATGAAGGCGGTGGACGTCAATTAAAAGATATGGGTATGATTTTTTCAAATGGATTAAACGGACAGAAGGCGCGTTTGAAGCTGTTGGTAGCTTTACAACAAACCATTGACTCAACAAAATTGCAAGATTGCTTTGATCACTAATAGCAGACTGTGAATTCGTAACAATCACGTAGAAAGAAGGATGTTTCTACGTGATTGTTTTTTTACTATTTCTTCTCATCTCTACCACACAAAATGAGTAGCACAAATAAAAAAGCCTTCTTGGCATCCATCCAAGAAGGCTCTTCCTTTATCTTAAACCCATCCACGGAAACGAGATGCTTCCGCCATCTTTCGAGCGCCCACCATATAAGCAGCTAAACGCATATTTACACGACGTGTTTGAGAAGTTTGGTAGACGTTCTCAAACGAACGAACCATCACACGTTCTAATTTCTCTTCAACTTCTTCTTCTGTCCAATAGTAACCTTGGTTGTTTTGTACCCACTCAAAGTACGATACTGTTACACCGCCAGAGCTAGCTAGCACGTCAGGCACTAACAAAATGCCACGCTCTGTTAAAACTTTAGTAGCTTCTAATGTGGTTGGTCCATTGGCTGCTTCTACTACAATAGAAGCTTTAATGTTATGTGCATTCTCAGCTGTGATTTGGTTTTCAATAGCAGCCGGAACAAGTATATCGCAATCCAATTCCAATAGTTCTTTATTAGAAATGGTGTTGGTAAATAGTTTGGTAACGGTACCAAAAGAATCGCGACGATCTAAAAGGTAATCAATATCCAAACCATTTGGATCGTAAAGAGCACCGTAAGCATCAGAGATACCTACCACTTTAGCACCAGCGTCATGCATGAATTTAGATAAATAACTTCCCGCATTACCAAAGCCCTGGACAACCACGCGAGCACCTTCAAGATTGATACCTAGCTTCTTAGCAGCTTCACGAATGCAGATGGTTACACCTTTTGCTGTAGCTGTTTCACGACCATGAGAGCCCCCTAATGCAATAGGTTTACCCGTAATGAATCCTGGAGAGTCAAATTCACGAATGCAACTATACTCGTCCATCATCCATGCCATGATTTGTGAATTGGTAAATACGTCTGGAGCAGGGATGTCTTTAGTTGGTCCAACTAATTGACTGATAGCGCGTACATAACCACGGCTAAGACGCTCTAATTCAGGGAAGGACATTTCGCGTGGATCACAAATAATTCCACCTTTACCCCCGCCATACGGTAAATCAACAATTCCCGCCTTCAAGCTCATCCATATAGAAAGCGCTTTCACTTCATCCTCTGTAACTTCTGGATGGAAACGTATTCCGCCCTTTGTTGGACCAACAGCATCATTGTGTTGTGCACGATAGCCTGTGAACACTTTTGTATCGCCATTGTCCATTCGAACTGGGATGCGAACAGTCAGGACTCGCAAAGGCTCCTTTAACAGTTCGTACATCGACTCTTGGTAACCTAGTTTTTCTAGTGCTTCCCTAATCACCGTCTGCGTCGAAGCTAAAAGATTCAGACTTTCTTTTTGTTGCGCAGTCTCAGTGTTGTTGGTTACCATTTCGTGATTCCCCATTGTATAATCACCTCAAAAAGTTATGTTCAGTAAATCCATCGTTCAGTATACACGCTCACTACCTGAAAGAGAAGTAAAAATTCTGCTTTTTCCTTATTTATAAGAACTTTCTAGAAAAAACGGAAATTCTCTCTTGTCACTAAACTTTCCTACAGCCAAAGCATACTCCTCTTTTACTAAAATGAAAAGGGTTACGCGCTTATCAATGTGCTTCTTTTGTATGCGTATGGAGGAACCTATGCCATAATAACAATAAAGAAGGCTATAGGAGTGTGAATTTGTTGACAACACAAAAAGGAATTCTATTAATTTATGCGCATCCAGACGATGAGACATTTGCCTCCGGGGCCACGATTGCATTTTATAATGACCAAGGTACTGTTCGTCAAACTCTCCTGTGTGCTACGCGAGGTCAGGCAGGTAAAGCAGGAACACCACCTCTATGTACACCAGAGGAGTTACCCGCTTATAGAGAGGCTGAATTACGCCATGCCTGTGAAATCTTAGGTGTGGATCGAGTTGCCGTATTAGATTATGAGGATAAACTAGTAGGCAATTCTCCAATAGAGGAGCTTGCTGCCCATATAAAAGAAATAATTGATGAGGAAAAACCACAAATTTTGATTACTTTTGCTCCACATGGGATATCGGGTCATCCTGATCATATAGCGATGTCTAAGGCTACTCAGTATGTCGTTGAGCACTTACTAGACGATTCTTCTAGTGTTCGTAAGCTATATCATGCGACAATACCGTTAACTGCTCCTTTTACGAGCAAAAATGGCACTCCTACCAATGGTGATTCACTAGAAGATATTACAACTATTATTGATCAAAAGCCCTATAGAGATCGGATAGCTAAAGCTTTACTAGCCCATAAAACACAGCATTTATCTGTTGAGCGAGTTTTTCCAGGTATAACTGCCCATGATTATAAAAACGTCCCTACCACTAATTATTATCTATTGGCCTGGCACAACTTGCCCAACTATCATCCTATACAAAAAGAAACCGACTTATTTGCGGGTATCTAAAATGAAAATGGTAGTAGAAAAAAGGACACCTATATACACAGGTGTCCTTCTCTTTTCACATTAACGAAAATAACGAGCTATCTCTTTAACAGCATCATCAGGCATGATCGACTTCCCGTATTCTTCTAACACGTATACAGTAATTGGATTCGCCTCACCATATTCCGATAAAATGGCAATTAAATGTTGGTAACGCTCTTGTTCAAGCTCTACATCCTCTAAAACAAGGTAGTATTTATCCTGATAGAAATATAAGCTACCCCCATATGTTAAGAAGGCATTAATTCTGTGGGCTACTTCAACGACATGTTCAAAATCGCGGAAAGCATATATGATTAAGTCACTCTCTTCTAAAGTGACTTCCATTTCGTATACATCTTCTTCTTCATCTTTTTCAGCAGTAATTCCTGTTTTGCCACGAGTGACAATGACTACCATTCCTTGGGCAGGTAAAGCAAAGACTTCTACAGCGACTGGACCAGATATTTCAAATCCAAGCTCATCATAAGCCTGCTCCATCATATCATTAAACAGCTCATGAACTTTAGGAATGTCACGCCACATGTCTTCCTTTTCAATACCTCGCTCCGTAAGATCGTCAAAGGTTAAAAAAATTCTTATCTTGTCTTGGCCAAGGCGTTCAACTCGCATGACTGTCCCTCCTCACCATCCAGTCCTATTACAACGTATGTTAAGAAGCCTGTAATTGTTCCGTACATACATCTATAAATAGAATAATCTGGCGTACAAAAATATCTGTTTTATTCTTACTAGACAAACTCCCCTTAAGCTATAATCCTGCTGTGATTACGATTCATCCATTCTTGTATAATACCACATTGTGAGACAAGAACATAGATATTGAAGTTTTTCCTACTACTCTCTTTCCGACATAAATCGTCAATCTAGTGGGTAGCTGAGATATCCTTGTCAAATATTGCGCTTTCCCAGGAAAGGATAAACAACCATGACAGACTCATTCCCTACTTATACGTAGTATTCTAGCAGTTCGCTGCATGTAAAGAGGATATACCCAACTGTTATGTATCAATTCAACCCATGACATCATGTTCAATATGATCTCATACTCCACAATATGCATGGGACAAAAAAAATGACGTTACTGCTTCCAGAAAACTTATGAGCTTTTCCCGACGCTTGTCCATCATCGTTGCTCATCAAGTACGGAAGATCATAACGTCACTACAACAATCCATCGTATTACGATGTTATTCTTGTGTCAGCTCTAACAATCGCTTGTGTATCCAAATAGCCGCCTGAGAGCCATCCCCCATTGAGATCGTTACTTGTTGAGAATGTGCATTGACATCTCCTGCTGCCCAGATATTACGATGATTTGTTTCCTTTGTTCGTGGGTCTACCTGAACATGGCCTTGGGGTAAAAGTTGAATACGAAAAGCTTGTAGTAGGTCTGAATTCACATGTGCTCCAGCAAAAGCCAAAAAACCTCTTTCTACTGCTATTTCTTCGCCTGAGCGTAACGCTATAGATGACAAGTAACCATTCTGCTGTTCTATAGAGACGATCTCATCATCTCTGTATGATTCTCCCCATTCTTTTGCCTTGATTTGATCATCTTTGTCCAGTGATGTTAACGAATGATTAATAACCATAATATCTTGTGTATAGTATTTTAATTCCTGTGCCATTTGCAAGGCTTGCTTGACAGAACCAATTACTACTGTACGCTTTTTATACACTTCATAGCCATCACAATCAGGGCAAATGTAGATGGATTCACCTAGACACTCAACCAATCCTGGAATATCTGGCAGTGGATCAGTAATTCCCGTTGCAATCAGTAATGTTTTGGCCATAAAGGTCTCCTTATGTTCTCTTGTGGTCACACAGAAAATATGCTCCTGATTCTGCTCACAAAATGTTGCTTCATCTTGAATGAACGTGGCACCAAAACGTTTAGCCATTTTTTCGCCCTGAATTCTTAGTTCCACTCCACTGACACCCTCTGGATAACCTAATATGTTACGGTATTTGCGGGCTAGGATCGATCTCCCCGATTTTTTATCAATAACCAATACCTTATGTAAGCTTCGCGAGAGCTGAATAGCGGCTTGTAAGCCTGCGATCCCGCCTCCAATCACGATGGTGTCGTAAATCATGAGTACCTCCTAACAGTTTCTCTCTCTAGAGTAACCATTTTAGGCGATTAACATGATTGCATTCATTAATCAACGGGAATGTAAAGTGTTTTTCCCTCTATTAATGGGGCTTCTGTATCGAGACCATTAAAAGTTGCGATTCGATTTACTCCATTATTATTACCATAGTAAGCACGGGAAATCTTATGTAAATTATCTCCTCTTTTTACTTTATACAATTTACTTTTTATTTTTTTTGCAGGTTTTTGTTCGCTTTTAGTTGGTTCAGGTTTGTTTGATGGTGAGACTGAAGCTGGGCTACTAGTTTTCTGGTCAGCAGTAGGTTTATTAGCAGATGGGGTAGAGCTACCAATAGGTTTAGCAGTGACTTTCGTTCCTCCCTCTCCTTTTTCTCCTTCCATCGCCAACGATGAATTATTTGTTGGTTTCTCGTCATCTAGCTTCTTTTGTATTCCTGTTGTTGCTACATTTGACTGATCTGCCCCTTCCCTATTTACAAGAGGTTCGGGCCCCGTAACTGAAATTCCTGTCCCCGAAGCAATTGCATCTGTTCGCGTGTGGTTTTCGCTAAAAAAAGATGTCGTTTGTGACGTATTCATCTCTTTCCAGATGAACAATACACCTGCCACGACAACTGCACCCGCTAGCGGAACAATCACCTTCCATCCTCCTCCACTGGTGAGTTTAGTCGAGGCTTTTACTGGTTTACTAGATTCTTCGTTATCATTCTTTGCTGATAGCTTTTCTGTGCTTGTACGATTTACTTGCTTTTTTTGTGCTTGTTTTTTATGATTTTTTAACCTTGTTTTTCTAGGTGGTAAGCCGAGCAGGGTGTCCTGTTGCCCTTCCATTCGCTTACCAACATCTCTACCTTCCATCATATTTCCTCCCCTTTTTGTTACGTATCTTCATGTGAATATGTAGACTTTGAACTGTATTTTAAAAATAGCGCAAGAATAAAATTGATAGTAGCATGAACAAACATAACTGTGATCAGACTATTGGTCCAGGTAAAAAGTACGCCTAGTAAATAGCTTGTAAGAAATACCATTCCAATGAGTATAGGTTTTTGTAAATATCGAAAATGAATAGCTGTGAACAGTAAACTTGTCCAAAAATTCCCGACCAACTCATAAACCACACCACGAAAAAGCCATTCTTCACTAATTCCTACTGCAACGCAGAGTAAAACCGTAGTTGGAATGGAAAGGGAACGAAAAATTCGTTCATTCATCCCACCATCATCTATCCAGTTTGGTAGAACTGTTTTTTCAATAATAATATTACTAGCTACAACAAGGATGATCAAAATGGCTGCATATCCGAGGTAAGCAGGGTGCAAAGTAAAAAATAGATGCCACAGTTCTGTCTTGGTATAAAGAAACCATGATCCTAGTATGGCAATCAAGAGAACAATGCCTTGTGTCAGCCATAGATTGAGTAGCAACGTACGGTCGTCTAATTGATCTAGCTGATTGTTTCTGTTCACAATGAAGCGGTCCCTCCCTCGTTTGATGGTCTATGAGGCAACAATCGCTCCAATGCTTCTTGCAGATTCCAGGCTGATTCCTGAGCAACCCTTTCCGGTTTTGTAGACTCAAGATAAAGAGTTCTGTTGATCCCACAAGCTCTACAGCATGATTCGGGGTTGTTTATCAGCCTTTCCCCAAAATAGGCTAGCAATGATTCTCGATAACAACCAGATGACCGAATCCACTCCTGCATATTCCCCAATTTTGCATATTTAGAACGCTTTACTAGCTGTATTCGTTGCTTCATAGTAGCAAGGACTACCTGGGGATCATGCGGTTGAAACCAGTAGGTATAACCGCTTTTTCCTAGTTGGACACTACGGACAGCTCCTGCTTCCTGTGCATAATAAAATAAGAATCTAGTTACATTTTCACCAATACCAATAGCTGCAAAAAGTTCCTCATGTGTGAGTTTTTGCTCATACCCCTCTCTTGCTAGAACAACAGAATCAGATGCATGAACTGAATTACGAAGCAACTCTAAAAAGGCAACTAGCTCTTCATCTGTTGGATATTCATTTTGGAAAAGACGGTGATGAATATGCACATCCTCTTCCTGTACATACAGGCAAGCATATCCGGGGTGTTGATCGCGCCCAATCCGTCCAACCTCCTGTGTGTAAGCCTCTATGCTTGCAGGAAGATGATAGTGGATAACAAAGCGGATATCTGACTTATCAATCCCCATTCCAAACGCATTCGTTGCAATAATCACATCTAATTGATTCGCAATAAATTGCTCTTGAATTAAAATACGCTCCATCGGGTTCATTCCACCATGAAAGCCACTTACTCGCTGAATTCCCTCCCGCTGGCACAGCAAGACTAGTTGATCTACTGCTTGTCTTGTGCTGCAATACACGATGCCTGGCTTTTGGCACTCACGTAATTGAGCAAGTAATTGTGTTTTCTTGTCCGCCTCATCGCTGGCTTGATAAAGATCATAGGCAATGTTAGAACGATTCACACTATGTCGGATCTGATTATCGAGGTCAATATCAAACAAATGTGCAATCTCTTGCGCTACGCTATGTGTTGCAGTAGCCGTAACAGCTAGCACAGGAGGTTGACCTAATGATTTAACCAGAGACGGCAGTTTTAAATAATCCGTGCGAAAGTCATGTCCCCACTGTGAAATGCAATGAGCCTCGTCAATCGCTACCAAGGACACTCCTCTTTTTTGAAGTAGTCGGATGATAGAAGGTTGTTGCAACTTTTCGGGGGAAATGTAGACAAGCTTGTATTTGCCCGCTTCCAGCTCATCTACTATTAAACGAATTTCGTCGCGATCCAAGGAACTATTTATGTAAGTCGCTAGCCGATGTCCGTTTTTTAATAATTGCTGAACCTGATCGACCATCAAGGAAATTAACGGGGAAACCACAAGTGTGATGCCAGGTAGCAAATAAGCCGGAACTTGGTACGTAAGCGACTTTCCCCCACCTGTAGACATGATTCCAAGTACATTTTTCCCTTGTAAGATTCGACTAATAATCTCCTCTTGTCCAGTACGAAACGTAGCGTGACCAAAGTACTGTTGTAAGATAAGACGAATTTTCTTCATATTTGTTTCCATGATGACGCTCCTCTAAGGGCTAAAGCCAATCGTATTTGCAAATAACTGTAGTCATGACCCAATTCATCCTTTAACAGTCGCAATCGTTTGGTTTGTAATCGCTCGCTCGCTTCATGCACGAATTCAATTTGTTGCTCGCTCACCCAACGTCCATACTTACAAGGAAGAGACATTAAGGCTACTTCAATCAGGTGATCCTCTACAGTATTTAACTTAATGGCACGCCTAGAAGCAATTTCCTCAAGGGTTATATCTTTTTGGAGCATTTTATATGTTTCCCAAGCACTCATACTGATTGGAGGCTTTTGTGCTGATTGAAGCTGGCATAGCTTTTGTAACAATGGAAATTGCCCTGACTTGTTCTCTTTTACCTCACAATACATGCTACTCCAAATCGACAGCAACTTTACCTCCGTGAATAGAAATGATTCACGAAATTGGTAGGCAATTTGCCGAGATGTGAGACCTACTTGTGAAGCCCCTGTCCATTGCAAAAAAAACTGCTGTTGCAAGCTTGGCTCAAGCATGTCCATAAGCAGATAGAGCTCAGCTACTAATCCATCAAGCCAAGCTGCTCGTCCTACCGGTTCTGCCAGCAGTTGCTTTATTTGACGTTGGATTTCTCTATTTTGCACAATTGGTGAAAAATGAGCGTTGGCATACAAAAGCTGAGAAATAGTTTGGACCATGAGCAAAGCCTGTAAACGAAACAAGGATGCTTCCTCTGTTATCGAAATCCCATTAATCTCAGATAACCACCGTTCCAACTGATAGGTTTTATTTTGTTCACAAAGTTGTTGATAACCAGAACTAGTTAGCTCAAAGCTTGATATAGCATTCTTTTGCGCTACATTAGTATTTGAGACCCACTTTTTTTCCATGAGATTTTTCATGGTTTGCTCCCACAGCCCTCTTGAAAGCCAAGGGAACAGCCGATAATAGGAGTGGAGGTTAAAATTATTCACATCCTGCCAAACTTGATTAGCTTTACGTCCTTTTACCATGTAGTAGAGAGATTGAGGAGTTCGTTCCCCTTGCAACACAGCTAGTCCGTTCAACACAACAGTTTCAAAAAAATGGAAATCTTGTTCCTCCATGGATCAAAGTTTCTCCTTCACGATTGATTCATTTCATTATTTTATCATGGAAACAGCGACAAAAAATGATTTGTAATGTTTTTGCTTTAGACGGAGGGATACCTATGACAAAGCGTTTGTCCAAGCACGAGTACATCGTTACATACATGATTATCTTATCATTAACTTGTTTGGTTGTCGGATTTTTTTGGGGAGCAAACGTGGTTCAATCTAAAATGAATCAGCAGCTATCCCAACTCCAGCAGTTAACACAACAAACACATAATCAAGAAAAACTCATTCGTGAAAAGAAACTATATCCCGAGCAAGATTTCACCAATTATTACTACAGTTTTTATGAACCACTAAGCACTTTTCAAACCGATTATTTTTATTATGTAGCCAACTTACAAGGAAAAACATTGCAAGAACAAAAAGGAGTTCATGACCAACTTAAACAAGTGGTACAAGCTAAAATTAAACAACTAGAAACAGTTCATATCGGTGATAGTTCTCCATTGCTGGTTGCATCTAGAAATCAATTTTTGAAAAGCCTACATACCTTACATAATAGTTTAACTCAAGCCATGGCAGATGCTAAAGGCAGTCACTACTCCTCCGAAGACATTGCAGCCTTAAGACATGCCAAAGACTTTCAATCAGAATATTTGCAAGCTCAAACGAAATTTTATCAAGCTATTGCTATGTGGGAGCAAATCTATGTACTACAACACTCTATTGGGGATGTTGATATTACCTCGCTGACATTTGCAGCTTGGGATACACTGCCTTTTCATTATCGTAATTACATATCTGCTCGTTATATGGAGAATATTAGAAGCATACCTCAATTCTTTCCTCAGGATTTGACTGCTTCTATCGATGCCCGTATAAAAAATAAAGAGACAGTGAAATTAGGCTGGCAAAACATCCCGTTTGGTGTTAATGTATTGATTGCAAGCAATGGGGTACATGCTGGAGATTTTGTACAAGTAAACAAAAATATCTATCCTGCCCTAACATTGCCTGAAGTGCCGATTTATCATAAATAAAATCGTGTTCTCGGTACATATTTAGACGCGATTCATTCTTGTAATCGGCATAAAGTAATTATACAATAATTGTGTAAGCTGGACGTACTATCAAGGGGGCAGGAGGTGAAACCATAATGACTACATGGGTAGATAAAGATACCTGTATTGCGTGTGGAGCCTGTGGCGCCACAGCTCCTGATGTATTTGATTACGATGATGAAGGTTTGGCGTTCAACACGATTGACGACAATACAAACACTGCTGAGATCCCTGATATCTTACACGATGATGTTCGTGATGCAGCAGACGGTTGCCCAACTGACTCTATTAAAATCGACGGTTAATCGATTGCAATCAAATAAGGAAGACCAAAACCACTTATCTCTGCTTTAGCAGTGTGAGTGGTTTTTCTTCTGCTCAAATCTGGTATACCCCAATAAAATTCTCTTTTTTTATAGGTAAGTTTACTTCCTAAAATCCGAATATTTTTCCGTAACATTTTTATTTATCACTCCCTCATTACCTGTTGAACCACATCGCATTTTTATTATTTTTTGTCATTTATCTCTCGTTTTCTACCGGTTAGTCCCATTTTCTTCATATTACAAAAACCGTACATTCAACTGCTTTTTCATCATGATTATGTAACTCCTCCATTTATTTACGAACAACTATGGCACCACACAAAAACAATGTTCTTTCTTTTTCTATTTTTCTTCTTGACGCTACTGTTGTACGGTGATAAAGTAAGTTCTAACTTTAACAGCTACATACGAAACAACTTTGACGAAGAGATGCTTTTACAGGAAATCCTCAGAGAGCCGGTGGTTGCTGCGAACCGGTGATTCCGTTAAAAGATGAGCACTTCCGAGTTGGCAAACCCAGCCCGCTTACGGTCGTAGGTTTGAACGGATGATCCGTTATCTCTCAGGTCTTGTTACCTGGTAAGGTTCTTTTTTGCGAAAAGAAGAACAAATGAGGGTGGTACCGCGAATATAACTTCTCGCCCCTCACTACATCATGTGTTTTGTAGTGGGGAGGCTGAGAGGTTTTTTTATATGCTCAAAAAGCAAGATTCTACGTGTAAATAAGTAATAGAGATATATTTAGGAGGATGAGAATCATGTTCAAAGAGAAAATCATATTACGTATTCCTGGCCCTACTCCAATTCCACCTCGCGTGCAACAAGCAATGAACCGTCCCATGATCGGTCATCGCAGTGGTCAATTTTCTCAAATACTATCTGATGTAGCTGAGAAAATAAAACCGGTATTCGGCACTACACAACAAGTGTACGTACTCGCAGGAAGCGGTACAAGCGCATTGGAAATGAGCGTAGTCAATACTTTGCAAGCAGGAGATGAAGCAATCGTCACGATTAGCGGAGCTTTTGGCGAACGATTCGCAAAAATCTGCGAACGTTATCAAATTAAAGTTCATCGTCTAGAGGTTGCTTGGGGAGAAGCAATTACCCCTGAACTCTTGCAAGATTTTCTAGTGCAGCATCCCATGGCAAAAGCTGTTTTTGCTACCTATTGCGAAACATCCTCAGGTGTTTTAAATCCAATTCCAGAATTATCACAGGTCGTCAAAACGCACAGCAACGCTCTATTTATTGTAGATGCGGTCAGTTGCTTAGGCGCTGTGCCTTGCGAAATGGATGAGTGGGGTCTGGACATCGTTGTAACAGGTTCGCAAAAAGCATTTATGCTACCTACTGGACTTGCTTTCATTGCAGTAAGCGAACAAGCTTGGAAACGTATTGAACAGATCACTCCTCAAGCCTTCTATCTTGATCTCAAGGCGTATCGCAAAAGTATGGCAGAGCAAACAACGCCTTATACTCCTGCCGTATCACTCGTGTTTGGATTAGAAGAAGTGGTAGCAATGCTCGACGAAGAAGGACTTCCTCAGGTATTTGCTCGTCATGAGCTTATGAAAAAAATGACACGAGCTGCAATGAGAGCATTAGGATTGCCATTAATGACAGCTGATGCATACGCCTCTCCAACTGTTACATCCGTAGATCCTGGCGATTTATTTAATGCTGAGGAACTACGTAAGATATTGCGCACCAAGTATAATGTGATCATTGCTGGTGGACAGCAGCATTTAAAAGGTAAGATTTTCCGCATTGGTCATATGGGCTATTGTGATCCACAAGATATGTTGACTGTAATTTCACTCATTGAAATCTCTTTGCAGCAGATTGGTTATGAAACGACATTAGGTGCCGGTGTACGTGCGGCTCAGGAGGTATTGATTCAACATGGATAAATTTCGCGTATTAATAAGTGATCCCCTAAGTGAACAAGGTATTCAGCAACTACTGGACGCTCAAGATGTGATCGTTGAACAAAAAACAGCTTTATCACCGAGTGAATTACTTGAGATCATCGGGCACTATGATGCTCTATTGGTCCGGAGTCAAACACAGGTGACTGCTGAAGTCATACAAGCAGCCAAGAAACTAAAAGTAATTGGTCGTGCAGGTGTTGGTGTCGACAATATTGATATTAACGCAGCCACGGCAGCCGGTATTGTAGTCATCAACGCTCCAGATGGCAATACGATTTCCACTGCTGAGCACTCTTTTGCAATGCTAATGGCAGTAGCCCGCAACATTCCTCAGGCTCATAAAAAGTTGGTTGATGGAACATGGGATAGAAAAAACTTTCAAGGTGTAGAGCTTCATAATAAAACCTTAGGAATTATTGGGATGGGTCGAATTGGTTCGGAAGTTGCTAAACGAGCAAAGGCTTTTCAAATGAACGTAATTGGTTACGATCCTTATTTGACAAACGAACGTGCTCAAAAGCTTGGGGTAACAAACGGCACTGTGGATGATATCGTTACACAAGCAGACTTTATCACCGTGCATACTCCACTAATGAAAGAGACCAAACATCTTTTAAACGACAAGCAATTTGCTAAAATGAAACCTACCACTCGTGTTATCAACTGTGCACGTGGCGGAATTATTGATGAAAAAGCCTTGTTACATGCATTAGACAACGGACTGATTGCTGCAGCCGCACTTGATGTATATGAAGAAGAGCCTCCTGTAAATAATCCATTGGTAGGACATCCACGAGTTGTTACAACTCCTCACCTAGGGGCATCTACTGTGGAAGCTCAAGAAAACGTTGCAATTGATGTATCCGAAGAATTACTTAAAGTATTACGTAATGAAACTTTCAAAAACGCAGTAAACTTACCTACTGTAGATGCTCATTTGATGGAATGCGTACAACCCTTCTTCTCACTCTCAGAGAAATTAGGACAATTCTTAGCTCAGCTCACAATCGGTGCATTACAAGAAGTGAAAATTACGTATAGTGGAGAATTATCAGAAATGAGCACCTCTCCATTAACTCGCACGATTTTAAAAGGCTTATTAGCTTATCGATTAGGTGCCGAAGTAAACTACATTAATGCACCCTATCTAGCAAAAAAGCGGGACATCTCGGTTACAGAAGAAAAATCAACAATTTCTCGTGGTTTTACAAACTTAATCACCGTGACACTCCGCTCCAATCTAGAGACAAGAACTATTGCTGGTACTCGCTTAAATGGCTTTGGTGATCGAATTGTTAAAATTGATCAGTCCACCATTGATGTACAACCCCAAGGCTACCTAATGTACGTTCAGCATAATGACCGTCCGGGTGTTATTGGATATGTTGGCAGCGTGCTTGGTCAAAACGGTGTCAATATCGCCACCATGCAGGTAGGTCGCAAGGATGTAGGCGGGGATGCCATTATGATGCTAACAGTCGATAAACCACTCAGTGCTGAACTGTTGGATGAACTAGGTCAATCCCTTGAAATCTCTAGCGTAACGCAAATTGAATTGTAATCAGGAAAGAATCAAAGAAAAGTATAGATTAAACTTTAGACAGCCAAACTGGTAGAGATTCTGCCTTTTTGGCTGTTTTTCCCAAAAGTAAAAAGTCAAGTACAACCAAAAAAGCTAGGAGGAAATCATAATGGGCAGCCAGGCTTATCTTGCGCTTACGTTCTTTCTTCTTACGTACGCATGTATCATCAGTGAAAAAATTCATCGAACAATTATTGCGATGGTTGGTGCTGTCCTGCTGATTATAACAGGCATTGTCAGTCAAGAACATGCACTTCATTACATTGACTTTAATACACTTGGGCTTCTGATTGGTATGATGATCCTAGTAGCAATCACTTCTCAGACTGGTCTTTTTAAGTATATGGCGATTAAAGCTGCTAAATTAGCGAAGGGCAACCCCTCTATGATTCTCATCTATCTTAGCTTGATTACAGCGCTGGCTTCCGCATTTTTAGACAACGTAACCACTGTCTTATTAATTGTTCCCATCACTTTTAGTATCGCTCACTCCCTTAGAGTAAATCCCATTCCCTATCTCATTAGTGAAATTTTAGCCGCTAATATTGGAGGTACAGCAACATTAATTGGTGACCCACCAAATATCATGATCGGTAGCGCTGTTCCTGAGCTAGACTTCATGGCTTTTCTAACAAATCTAGCCCCTATCATTGTGCCTATCATGACCGTAACGCTTGCCTTATTATATTTTATTTATCGTAAGCAATTAGTGACAGCTCCAGCTTTGCAAGCAAAAATTATGGAATTAAATGAAAAGGAAGAGTTGACCGACATCCGCTTAGTAGTAAAATCTCTTATTGTGCTAGGTCTTACCATCACAGGTTTTGTTATTCATAACCTGCTGGGATTAGAAACAGCTACCATCGCTTTAACAGGTGCTTTTTTCTTATTATTGTTAACCGGTGAAAACTATTTAGAGGATGCTTTGTTACAGGTAGAATGGACAACCCTGTTCTTCTTTGTGGGGCTATTTATTTTGGTAGGTGGATTAGTAGAAACAGGAGTAATCGATTTACTGGCGAAGAAAGTAATGTCACTAACAGGCGGAGGAGCTATGAGCTCTGCTTTTCTCATTCTCTGGTTAAGTGCGATCGCATCAGCATTCGTCGATAACATTCCATTTGTGGCTACGATGATACCCCTGATTAAGGGCTTAGGCCATTTGGGTATACAAAATATAGAGCCCCTTTGGTGGAGTTTATCACTTGGAGCATGTCTAGGCGGAAATGGAACTGTAATCGGTGCTAGTGCTAATGTTATTGTGATCGGTTTGGCAATGAAGGATGGTTATCGCATTACATTTCTAGGCTTTATGAAAGTCGCTTTCCCACTCATGCTCCTCTCCATATTGATGGCTAATCTCTATGTGTATCTAGTTTATTTCATGTAAAAGGAGGAAGAACTATGGTTACGTATACGTACAACGAAGCATTCATCCACATTGAAGAAACACAAAACGAGAAGGATGTCACCTTTCGTGTAGAAGTAAAATCAGAGGTAATGCGCGATCGTATTAAAGAATTGCGTAACTATCTAAACAATGACAAAGACTATACAGACGCATTATTTTATACCGATCAGCAAGGAGTCTTTGAAATAATCGTTCGTAATGATTACTATTTGAAATTTTTAACTGAAGCCTTCCGCTTTCATTGTTTAGAATCCCTAAGTTGGAGCGAATAGTAGGACTATCTAAAATCACTTTCAGTTGTAAAAAAAGCCAAGTGCTTAGGATGAAACTCCTATTGCCTTGGCTTTAATACTTGGATTACAGCAACTTAACCAGTCAGGAAACTTGGTATTAAAAACTACGTATGCGTTATTCCCCTGCTCATTAGGCTTTTACTCTGCTCTTTCTAAGCATATTGATGGACTCAGGGCCACCATCTTCTTTTTTTGTGGTTTTCTCCGCTGGTTTAATGGCAAATAAAGAAAGAATCGCTGCCACCAAGCAAATTCCCGCTACTGTCAAAAACAAAAAGCGATGCGAAACTGTAATCAAATAGGCAAATAGCGGCGGACCAGATGCAACTCCAACAAACCGGGCACTATTGTAAAACGCCGTAATAGTTCCTCTCTCTGCTTTATCAAAGCGTTTAGTCAAAAGAGCATCTAGACTTGGAAGTGTCGCACCAATGCCGGCACCACTAACACATAAAAGAATAAGGAACAGATATATGCTCTGTGGCTGGCTAAAGCTAATCCAAAGCATACTGCCAAACAGGATCAACATTCCCGAAAAGGACAACCACTTCATTAACTGCTTATTTTCTCCAATTAGCCTCCCTGTCACATAGGATACAAGGCATAAGGATGCTAATGGTATTGCTAGAACTAATCCTTTTTTTATGCCTTCCCACCTATACTGATCCTCTAACACGGACGACAAATGAAAGAGTACTCCAAATAAAACAAGCATAGAGATACACCCGATAGCAAACACCGCATATAGCCAACGACCCTCTGCTTGAAAAATAGCCAGAATGGACTTTTTATATTCTTGGAAGCTTTTTGGTGTTTGTTTCTCCTGTGGAGCTTTAACAAAAAAGGCTACTAGTAAAAGAGAAACTAGGCAAAAAATAGGTGTTGCCAAAAAAGGTAAATACCAGATCAACGTCGCTAACCAAGCGCCTAATACAGGAGATAGCACTTTTCCAAAGGTATTGGATGTTTCAATAATACCTAAACCAGAGCTAACCTCCTTTTTATTTTGATACATGTCCCCAATTAACGGCATAACAATAGGAAACGCTCCAGCCGCCCCCACTCCTTGCAAGGTACGACCAACTAGAATCATCATATAAGGATTTGCCATTTTCCAAGCTGCCCAACCTGATAGCAGACCACCTAGGCCAGCAATCAGTAGACTCGGTATGATAATGGTTTTTCGACCAATGCGATCTGACAAAAAACCTGCCAGAGGTATAAGTAAAATAGCTACTACAGAATACGTAGTAATAAGCATACTTGCTTGCAAAGGAGAAATCCCCAGCTTCTTTTCCATAATTGTCAAGACTGGAATAAGCATGGAATTACCCAATGTCATGACAAGAGGGATTGATGCCACAGAAATAAGGTCCCACGTTTTTTTGTCTTTCATAGTAGATTAGCTAATGACCTTTCCGAAAGCAGAAATAGAGATGATGATCATGTTGTTTTCCTCCCTCAACTCATACTTCTTTTACTATTCCTTTTATGTATTTTGTTATGAAAGGTAAATTTTAGTTAGTTGTAGCCAGTCCACAACAAGAAAAAGCATGCGAAGACAACTGTAGTTGCTCACATGCTCTTCACAAATCGATGTTTAATTAAAACTCAATCGTTGCAATTTCACTTACATCACGCAAAATAAATTCTGCATTCGCTTGTTCAAATTTCTCCCGAGCTTCTTCTCCTGTTAATCCTGTCAAAGTAGCTGCAAACTGACAACCAATTGATCTAGCAGCCATTAAGTCAGCAACGGAATCTCCAACAACTAGCAGATTCTGACGTTCTTCCTCCGTTAGCTGACAGGAAAGTGCAGCAGAAACACCTTTGCCTCTCGTCAAATAACCTTGAAAGTAGCAGTATGGATGTGGCTTGGAGAGTGGGGCAGTGTCTGGGAATTGCTGTTCTGCTTCCAATACATGGGAGGCAGTTACAATACGATCTGGGTCAAAGAACTCTAAAATCCCAAGCTCTTTTAGTGGAACATACGTCTCGATAGAAGGGCGTCCTGTACCTACGCCTAAGCGATATCCTCGATCACGCAAGCCTTGTAGCACTTCTCTCATAACGGCTGGTTCAATGATTGGAATTTCATCTGACAAAAATCCTCTTTTTCCTACCTGGTGGGCTGCTCTACCTATGGAGTCTGCGATCAGCCCGTCGCCTAGATACCATTCTTGGAATGTCTCTTGGCATAGTTCCCACAGCGAGCTAGTTCGCGCAAAAATGTTAGTTGATATTCCACATTTTTCATAGGCGATTTGATTGAGATAGAGTAGCATCTCACTCTTCTCTACATTTCCTTTTGTAAAATCCGAAACAAAAGCAGCATAGTCAGGAACAAAGGAGAGATTTTCCGATCTCACCAAAGCTTGAATTTTTCCAATCTCTTCTCGACCAATTTGATTCGTTAACAGTGCACGAACTTCCTCTGGCTTGGATTCTTGTAATTTTGCAACAAGACTAACAAGATGGTAAGAAACAACTAAATACACCATATCCCAGTTAGAGTTAATCCCCTGGGCTTTCATAAAGGTCAGCACCTGGTCATTTGCAAAAATTTCGGAACGGACACGTCTGATCACCTTTTCCTCAGGAGCTGGCACGAAATCCTGTCCCTCTATTCCAAGATATTTTTCGCTAAATAACATTTCCCAAATCGTCAGAGAAGAAGCATCAAAATATCTTTCCTCGCTTAGAAATACACCATCCACATCAAATAAAATCGTTTTGTTCATCCCCAAAAAACACTCCATTCTCTCATCCATCTTACTCTCTATCTATGTGATGACTGGTATTGTAATGGTAAAGGTTGTTCCTTCCTTCATCTTACTTTGAACAGATATTTTTCCGTTATGGGCTGCTACAATGTTTTTTGCAATAGCTAAGCCTAATCCAGTTCCTGCTCGACCACGAGTTCGAGCTTTATCTGCTTTGTAAAAACGCTCAAAAACAAATGGTAAATCCTCTTGAGGAATTCCACTACCTGTGTCGATGACCTCAATGGTTATTTTTCCTGTATCCTCATTCTTTATACGAACAGTGATAAGTCCGCCATCGGGAATATGACGAATTGCATTGTCAATTAAATTGGTCAGCACTTGCTCCATTTTGTCCGGATCAAAAGAAATCCACCCATAATCCGTTTGTATATCAAGCTTGATGTCGACATTACGTTCTGCCGCTCTGTTCGCAAATTTGCGCAATACTCGTTCGAAATAAGGAAGAAGCTCTGTTAGTTCTTCATGGAGCTCCACATGCCCTGCTTCCATACGTGCTAAGCTTAACAATTCATTTACTAGCTTAGTCATCCTAACTGATTCATCATAAATAATCTTTGCTAGCTCCTTATGTTCCTCTGGAGTGGAAGCAATACCATCTACAATGGCTTCACTATAACCCTGTAGCATGGACAGAGGCGTTCTTAATTCATGCGAAATATTTGCAACAAAGTCTTGGCGTAATTTGTCCAGTTTCCGCTCTTTAGTCATGTCCCGCAGTACAGCGACAGCTCCTCGAACTTGATTGTGATCGTATAGCGGTACCATCACAACAGACCAGAAACGCCCTTGTGCTTCAAAATCTTCCATTACTTCTTGTTCTGAGAGCAACATTTTTTGATACAATTCCTGAATAGGCAAAGGACGACCTTGATTTTCAAAAGCCCAATCCCGAGTAAAATCTTCTGCCTGAGGATTGGTTAATACGACACGCCCTTTTTGATCCAGCATGATAACGCCATCAATCATACTACGTAAAACAGTTGCCATTTGCTCCTTTTCATGCGACAGAGCATTTACTACATTACGAAGTTTTAGCGTCATGACATTAAAAGCAGCCGCTAATTCTCCAATTTCATCAGTCGATCGAAGCGGTATCTCCGTATTAAATTCTCCTTCAGCGATACGTTGAGCAGATTGTTTAATCTGACGCAATGGTGAAGTGATACGTGAAGATAAAAAGAACGCGAATACTGTCGTTAAAATAAACCCAATGACACCCACAACAAAAATAAGTTGTCTAATCTCCAGATAAGTACCATTCACTTCTTGGATGGCTTGATATAAAATAAGTGCGGATTTTTGTTTTCCATCAAAGGAAATAGGAATAGCCATGGCCAGAAACTGTGTGTGTTCAAGACTATCTGAAGCTTTATCTCCAAAAATCAAACGATTAGGTCCGACCTGTTTTCCTGCAAAAGCATCAGCTAAGGGAAATCCCCCGCTATTTAATAGCTTATCCAGAGTAATGGACGGTTGTTTTTCATCAGTCGTTTCATGAACAAGAACGCGTTTTTGCTCATCTACCACAAGCAGACCTGTATGGTACACCGTCAAGAGTTTGGAAGCCATCGTTAGCATTTCTTTTTGATCACGCACAGTTTCCAGATTAGCAGCAACTTTTGTTCCAAGAAGAGCCAAATCAGCCGACTGCTTTTTCAGATAATAACTACCAAAGGACTGAACAAGCAAGAGGCTGAAAATCGTAAGTACCACCGCGAATAACGCTATGATTGTCATCCAAAGCTTTCCGACAACACTTCGCAGGATATTATCCACTTATTTAGGCACCTCGAGTTTGTAACCTACGCCCCAAACGGTTGAGATCATTTGAGCAGCGTCAGGAGAGACTTTGTTTAGCTTTTCTCTCAGGCGTTTAATATGCGTATCCACGGTTCGCAAATCTCCGAAGAAATCATAGTGCCATACGTCCTTTAGTAATTCTTCCCGTGTAAATACTTTATCTGGAGATAATGCTAAATAATGCAACAACTCGTACTCTTTTGGAGTCAGATTTACTTCTACACCATTCGCTGTAACCTTGTGTGCATCATGATCGATCGTTAACTCTGGAAAAACCAGAATGGAATGACTCGATACCGTATCCGTTTTTAAAAAAGCAGTAGCAGAAGAACGACGTAAAATCGCTTTTACACGAAATACAACCTCACGTGGACTAAACGGTTTTACTACATAATCATCTGCGCCAGCCTCGAAACCGTTTACCCGATTGGTTTCTTCTCCTTTAGCGGTCAACATGATGATTGGCGTCGCTTTTTGCTCACGAATTTTTTCACAAACTTCGATTCCATCCATACCAGGCAGCATTAGATCGAGCAAGATAATATCATAATCTTGATTTAGTGCCTTATCTAAGGCTTCTTCTCCATGCTCTGCCTCATCAATATAGTAATTCTCTCTCTCCAAATACATCTTTAGCAGGCGACGGATTCTTTCTTCGTCGTCTACGATGAGGATTCTTTCTTTCTCCACCCGGATCACCTCTGCTACAACATTGAAATTAATTGTTAAATGAGTACTACAACCTACCTATCTAAAATAGCCTATACGTCTTGATAGTACAAGTAAAAAGCTGGCGTGCGACCAGCTTTTTTACTTGTTAGCAAATTTTTAGAGCTAAGCACCTGCATAAGAGTGCAAGCCTACGATCACCAAATTTACTACAACCAGCGTTACTAATATAATAACAAACCCTAGTACTGCCATCCAAGCAGATTTTTCTCCAATCCATCCTTTTGACAAACGAAGGTGCAAATAAACACTATAAAAGAGCCATACAATCAACGCCCACGTTTCTTTTGGATCCCAACCCCAGAAACGCCCCCATGCTTCATTCGCCCAGATCATAGCGAAAACAAGCGCTCCTAACGTAAAAATAGGGTATCCAATAGCAATTGCACGGTAGCTAATCTCATCGATTAGCTCTGGATCAATATCATCTAAAGATGGTTGAATCGCTGCTGCAATACGTTTACGTAAAATCAATCGTAAGAGACCATAAAGCACAAGTCCTGACAATACGGACCAGATCATCGTATTAAATTTGCGAGCCGCATCTTTCCCATGCATAAAGGACGGGGCTTCAAATAATGGCTTGATTGGACCCTCTTTGATGATTTTATACTCTTGTGGTGCCACAATTGCCGGCAATTTATACTCGACCTGCTGCATATTTTTAACAATAGCCGGGTTATTTTCATCATAAACCGGAAACTCAAAGGTGGTTCTCAGACTTGGTGAGGAAAAGGATGCCGATACAACAATAAAACCAACCATCATTAAAACAACACTTATGGAAAATTCTAACCAAAAGGTACTTGCTGATTTTTTGATTTGCGGAATAGTGCGAATTAAGTACATGAGCCCCGCAGCAAATCCAATTGCCAAAATTCCTTCCCCAAGCGCTGCTGTAGTAACATGAATCTTTAACCAGTAGCTTTGTAATGATGGAATAAGTGGCGTCACCTCTTTTGGAAAAACACTAGCATAGGCTAGCATAATAGCTGCTAGCGGCATCGCGAAGGCGCCCAGTACCCCTAGCTTGTAGATATAATAAAGCAGTAAGAATGCGGCTACAATACATATTGACAAGAAGGAAATAAATTCGAACATATTGCTGGTAGGGATACGCCCAGAAGCAGCCCATCTTATGATAAATTGCCCCAAATGGCCTAAAAATCCAATTACAGTGATTCCCACGCCAATCTTTGCATATCGTGCCTGGTGCGCCTTTGCATCCCTGTTAGACCAACGTTTTCCCGTGATTGCTACCGCAAATACTATCGTAGCGATCAAATACAACACAAAGGCGATCAATAATAGATTGCTACTTATCTGTATCAATCGTGAGAACCCCTTTCTCTACGCTTTCTTCTTCGATTTTTGTTTATCTTGTTCAAGAATGAGTTCCAATGGTAACTCCAATTGTTTCACCAGATTCTTAACTTCCTGTTGTAAACCAAACCAGTTTTTATTGGTGTGACCGGCTAGATACAGCTCATTATTTGTAACATGCACCCAAATCCGGCGATGTTGCCAATAGAAGCCCATGACTAACCCAATCATCGTAATAAAAGCCCCGAAGTAGATTAACGGAATCATGGTATCCTTACGCACCAATAAGCCGCTTGAATCAATGATATCAGGCTTATGTACTTCTAAAATGAAGCGAGGTGATTTTGTATTTTCAATAAACCCACCGGCTACGTATGCTAATCGTTCGCTCTCATTTGTTTTCGAATCAATAAATTCCAATGCAACCATCGGATTATTTGGTAAAGTTGTTTTGGTCGTCGGTACCCCATCTTTGCCTAGCTCAAAATCTGGGAAATAATCCATGACACGCACAACGTAATGATTGCCTACTTTTTGTTCCTTTTTAGGCTCATACAAATCAATTTTAAACGAGCCAACTCTCTTTTCCTTCTCTTTGGCATCATATAAATCAAAATTAAGTGCGCCCAGCATTTGTTCTCGACGATCCAATTGGTATAAAAGAATTCCCTCGTAAGTCAGCGGATGATTTACGGTAATTGATCCTCTTTTGACTTCCACCAATTTGGGCTTGGCTCCCGCTAGCCCTTCATTTTCATTTTTGTATAAAACAGCATCAGTCTGGTAGTTCTTCGGAATTACTTGCCCTTCTTGTAACGGAAGATCTTCAGCAAATTCATCCTTTGTATAATATTCAGTCTTATAATCTAGATTTTCAATATAGAGCTCAGTTCCTGGCACTTTTACGGTTTGCCCTTCACGCACCCAAATCGTATCCTCTAAGAAGAATTGTGGTACACCACGCAGCAATACACCTAACAAGAAAATAATCAGTCCAATATGATTCACATAGGGACCCCATCTACTAAACCTTGCTTTTTCTCCCAATACGGAATTACCTTCCCGATAGACGCGATAGCCTTTTTTCTTATACCAGCTCTGCACTTGTGCAAGCTTTTCTTCACCGGAAAGTCCCTCCGGTAGTAACATATCTGCGTGTAACTTCTGCCCTTTATAAAACGAAAGATGCTGATTCAAACGTGGTTTATTCAACGCTTTGTACAACGGTATTACCCGGTCTAAACTACAAATAACCAATGATATTCCTATCATTACTAATAAGGAAACAAACCACCAAGATCCATACATTTCATGAAAGCCTAAAGCGTAATACACCTTACCAAAAAAACCGTACGTTTGTTCATAAAATAAAGCTTTGCTGGGTTCATCTAGTAAAGGGACCGGGACATATTCTAACTGCGGCAGGATTGTACCAACTCCTGCCATCACCAAGGTAATGATTATTATGATGATTGCGATTTTTACAGAAGAAAAGAAGTTCCAGACTTTATCCACTACCGAGGTGGAATAAGTCTGGGAACGGCGAGCTGTCCCTTCATAACGCATATCAGGAAACGCTTTCTTTTCATCTATCTCTTTAACAGGCTGTAAAAGAGGTATACCGCAGGATTCACACAAAAGCGTTCCCACCGGGTTGGTGTGTCCGCATTCACATTTTCTTTGATCCATGTTCGTGTCCTCGCTTACGGTTTAGTTTGTCTTGACAGGTCTAATCTTTTCGAGCGCGGCATTTATTCTCTTTTCATTCATTTGTCCAAGGATGATATCTTGGACGATACCATCCTGATCAATATAAAAAGTACTAGGCATTTGTCCAATATTATATACTTTTGTAACTTCTCTCTGCTTATCCATCAAAATGGGAAACGTGGTTTTTACCTGACGGACAAACTGCTCAGCAGATACCTCCGATTCTCCCACGTTGACCCCTACGATTACAATATTTTGATCCTTATTGGCAAGCCATGCTTTTTCTAAGTCCGGCATTTCATTTCTACAGGGCTCACACCAGGAACCCCAGAAATTAAGGATGACTCCCTTACCTTTTAGATCAGCTAGTGTCATCGTCTCACCATCCAAGCTTTGCAAACTGAAATTAGGTGCCCTATCCCCTTTTTTAATTTCGTTTGGCTTGGCAAAGCTTGTATACACAGCAAAAACGAGAGCAACTAACAAAACTCCCAAAATGGCAACTCGCATTGATGTTCTTTTCTGTTTATTCACATTTGCTCACCTGACTTTGTTCAGAATCGTTCCAATTATTACTCATTCTTTCTTTATTATAGCTTGCCGCTATTTTAAACGAATTGGATATTTTGAACAACTTTTGAACGATGTGCAGTTAATCACAAACGTTTGTTCGTTTTCTTTCTAACTTTTTTTAACTCACTCCGCAATCGTTCTACTTCTCCCTTTTGTAAAAAACGATATGTACCGAGATCAAGATTGCCTAACGTAAGAAAGCTAACCTGAATTCGTTGCAAAGTAATTACGGGATGTCCAATTGCTTGACACATCCTACGTACTTGACGATTACGGCCTTCATGAATGGTCAGCTCAATTAATGTGCGATTTTTCTTGGCATTTCTCTCCAAAATTCTTGCTTTCCCAGGAGAGGTGATTCCGTCCTCCAACTTAATACCCTTAGCTAGTTGTAAGACACTTTCCGTTGTGGGCATTCCTTTAACCCAGGCCCGATATACCTTATCCATCTCAAATGACGGATGAGCCAAGCGATTAGCCAATTCTCCATCGTTTGTCATAATAAGCAGACCCGATGTATCAAAATCTAAACGCCCCACTGGATAGACCCTCTGAGGAATTTTTTTGATCAGATCACGAACGGTTTTACGTCCTTCAGGATCACTCATGCTTGTAATGACACCTGTTGGTTTGTTGAGTAAGACATAGACATGTTCTTCTTGTGCTATGGACTTGTTATCAACCAGAATTTGATCTACGGAGGCATTTACCTTTGTACCTAGCTCCGTTACCACTTGTCCATTTACTTTTACTCTACCTTGCTTTATCAGTTCTTCACAGCTGCGACGTGAGGCGACACCCGCTTGTGCCAGCACCTTCTGCAAGCGTTCTTCCATATAGACCACCCCTCACACATTCTACCTATTTCCGGCAGGTTGGACAAGAGCACGGTTGGCAAAGATTGCAAGTCAACCATACATAAGCATCTTTTTTTGAAAAATACACATAGCACGGGAATCATAAGCAACTATCTAAAAAACAAATAAGAATGCTTATCTTATAGGTTTGAGCAAGATGCCACTCATTATCCGTAAAGAATACCACTGAAAAATGAATAAAAAAAGCTTGTATCATAGATTATCAATCATGACGCAAGCTTTTAAAAAATCAGTTTATAAATGTGAAAGAAGTGAAGTGTTTAAATTAGATTCGGGTTTAAGAAAAAATATAATAAACAACTACTAAAGAAGCGACTACACCAATCAAATCCGACCATAGCCCTACTTTTAATGCATACAATCCATTTTTGACGCCCACCGCCCCAAAATATACGGTCAACACATAAAAGGTTGTATCAGTGCTACCCTGCATCGTGGAAGCAAGTCTACCAATCATAGAATCGGGACCAAATTGCGCAATCAAATCTGTTGTAATGGCAAGTGACCCTGTACCTGACAAAGGACGTAGCAAAGCCAATGGGACAATTTCAGAAGGGATATGAAGCAATTGGAGTACGGGCTTCATCGCTTGTAATAAAATATCTAAAGCTCCTGACTCACGAAACAACGTAATGGCCACCATCATCGCTACTAAGTGAGGTAATATTTTGATGGTTGTGACAAGTCCTCCCTTAGCTCCTTCTATAAAAGTGTCATAGACTTGCACTCTTTTATACCATCCGTAAGTTAAAACAAAGGAAATAAAGACCGGAATTGCCCAAAGCGATACGACATTGATCAGTGAGTACAAGCTAACTCCCTCCTTTAACGGGACTTGCGCTTGTAGCGCAGACGGTAGACACGATCAAGCAGTAGGGCAAAAGCTGTTGCGAAAAAGGAAGCGAGCAGAGTTGTACCCACTATTTCAAAAGCATTCGTTGAGCCATATTGCAAGCGTATTGCGATCATAGTAGTAGGAATAAGTGTGATACTGGCCGTGTTAATGGCAAGTAAGGTGCACATAGCTGGGGTTGCGATATCTTTGTGGGGGTTTAATTTTTGTAGCTCCTCCATTGCCTTAATTCCCATTGGAGTAGCAGCATTTCCAAGCCCGAGAATGTTGGCGCTCATGTTGGAGAGAATGTAGCCAATGGCCGGATGTCCTTTAGGTATATCGGGGAAAAGCTTTTGCACAATGGGAGATAACCAGATTGAGACTAGATGTAAAAGTCCGGATTTTTCGGCAATTTTCATGATCCCCATCCAGAAGATGAGGACGCTGAGAAGACCAAAACAGACAGTAACGCCTGTTTTGGCACCTTCAAATATCGATTGACTAATAATTTCCATACGTCCATTCACAGCTGCTACAATCACGCTGATAATGATTAAAATGAGCCAAATGATATTAAGCATCAGGTAATCCTCCCTTCAGCAATTGGGAGACATGCTTCCAGACACCATTTGGTGTGGTTTTTTGAAAGGTATCTGTTACTTTTATTTCTCGTACAGTAAGTGGTATTTTGCCAATGGAAGTTGTGCCTAAGTAGATCTCAACAAATCCAACATGCTCACTTACCTCTTTTTTTCCTACCTGCTTTTGAAACAATTGAACTTTTTTACTCACGTTCTGCTCTTCTCCAGCCTTAAGTGGATAAGTAAAGTCAGCTAATGAAACCAACTCAACCTTTCCCTTGTCCTCCAGTTTAATCGCTTGGGGAGCATCCCATTTTTCGCCTTTGTGAATTAAAGAGCTTTCTTTGAACTGTTGAAAGCCATAGTCGAGTAGTGTAGCATGGTCATTCCAGTCATCCGGTGCATTAAGCGTAACAACGGCCACTTGTCGCCCATCTCGGCTTGCTGATGATGCTAAGCAACGTTTTGCAAGTTTCGTATAACCTGTTTTCACTCCATCCGCTCCGTTATAGAGATGGAGCATTTTATTTTTGTTTTGCAACCTGCGGTCCCATTTCTCGCCTTCCCACGAAATACTTTTTACTTTTGTGGAGACAATCTGCTGAAATTGTGGGTTTTGTAAGGCATAGGCCGATAATTTAGCCATATCAACAGCTGTTGAGTAGTGCTCCTTGCTATTATCTAATCCATGCGGGTTCATAAAATTACTTTGATCCATGCCGATGTACATGGCTTTTTCGTTCATCATTGTGGCAAATCCTTCAATAGAGCCCCCTACCTGCAAAGCAATCGCAGCGGCCGCATCATTTCCAGAACGAAGCATCAAGCCGTATAGTAATTCTTCTAAGGTCAGTTTCTCCCCTCTTTTTAAATAAATGGAGGAGCCTTCAACTCCTATGGCTTTGTCAGGTACAGTAACCACTTTTTTTATATCGGTTGCTTCCATTGCAACAATGGCCGTTAACGTCTTCGTCAGGCTGGCAATTCTCATTTTCTTACTTCCATTTTTTTGGTACAGAATACGTCCTGATTCAACATCAATAACCGCAGCTGCTTCCGCCGAAATCTTAGGTGCTAGCGATGCCCATGCACGAGGTTGTGGGCCTAAATAGCTAACGCACAAAAGAAAAACGACGAGTACGCCGATTATTCGTTGGTATCTCATAGTGTCCTCCTCATGCTTGGTTTACAATGGTTTGTACCAAGTATATGGAGACAAGACCTATGATATACCCTAATCTTAATCGGGTCCTAGTCGTTTCCAGCAGATTCCTTCCCGCGAAACAATTGAGCCATTTCCTCATCGTGTTGATCAAATGAAAAATCAATTGGCGGTTCTGGTAAATCTGCAATTCCCTTCAATCCAAAATACTCTAGAAATTCTTTAGTTGTGCCATATAAGATCGGTCGTCCGATCCCCTCTGCACGTCCCATTTCTTTAATCAAAAGTTTAGATGTCAAAGTATGTAGCGCTTTTTCGCATTTCACTCCACGAATCTCTTCTATCTCCGAACGAGTAATCGGCTGGCGATACGCGATGATAGCTAAGGTTTCCAATGCCGCTTGCGATAACGACGAGTGCGTGGGGGAAGTAGCCAGCTTTTCAAAATAAATCATGTGTTCAGGCAAAGTAGTCAATTGATAAGCTTTCGCCACTTCCACAAGCTGAATACCTCTATTCGATCGGTAAAAGTCCGCTTTCATATCCTCTAGTAGGTCAATGACAACATCTTCAGAAACCTCTATGATTTCGGCAATCTGCTTTGCATCTATCCCCTCATCACCGGAGATAAATAAAAGACCCTCTATCACCGATTTTAATTTATCATAATCCATGTTCCGTTTCTCCCTTTCCCTCACTGATCAAGATGTCCGTAAATAATTGATTTTGAACACACGTAATAGCCTTTCCCTTCATCAATTCCAGTAAGGCAAGAAACGTCGTCACAATCTCAGTGCGAGTAACGTTTGTAATAAACAATTGAGAGAAGCGAACATGCCCTCCTCCAACCTTAATGAGCTGACGAATCTCTTTCATCCGGTCCTTTATGGAAATTTCATCTCGTGAGACCTTAGCTACAGGCTCTTTGGTCTGCAATCTCGCAAACATTTTTTCTAATGCATGAAGCATATCAAATAGGGTCACATTTGCAATTCCTGGCTCCTCTTCACGCGCATATGGTGTTAAGTCCTCAGCCGGTCGAGTAAATACATGGCTACGCCCCGTCTCCATTTCGCGTAGTTGTTCGGCCATGCGTTTGAATTTTCTATACTCCAGTAAGCGTTGTACCAGTTCATCCCGAGGATCTTCCTCTTCACCATATTCATCGTGCAATGGTTCAAAATGTATCTCCTCTTTTTTAGGAAGTAACGTTTTGCTTTTGATGGCCAACAGAGTAGCAGCCATGACTACGAACTCACTAGCTACATCCAATTGAAGCTCACGCATCGTATGAATGGTATCCAAATATTGTTCAGTAATCACCGCTATTGGTATATCATAGATATCTACCTCCGCCTTGTCGATCAAATGCAAAAGCAAATCGAGCGGCCCTTCAAACGAATCCAATTTAATACTGTATGACAACGCTAATCCCGCCTTACTTCATTGCAATCATGTTATAAAAAAAGCTGAATAACCACATATCGTGTAATGCTTTGGATCCAAGACAATACGATGCCTAGTGGTACACTAAGCAATCCACGTAACGGTGGCAAGAATACGATTAACAATAACAACCATGGTCCATATAGGTCTAATTTATCAAAGAATCCACTGCATTTATGCGGTAAAATATAACGCAGGATTTTAGAGCCATCTAACGGAGCTATTGGAAGCATGTTAAACACCAGCATAGCGCAGTTAATCAAAATACAGTATTCTAAGGTTAAAGAAACCGCTTCTAACCCCTTAGCAGGCCAGGAAGCCATCATGTCTGCCCAGAATGGGGTCTGAATATAAAACCATAGAAACGAAAAGAAAAACGCTAATACTAAGTTCACGAACGGTCCTGCTGCTGCAACACACACAATTCCTAGACGCTTATTACCTCTGAAATTGTAAGGATTAAACGGAACAGGTCTAGCCCATCCAAAGGGTCCAAACAAAATCATCAGGAGTCCGAACGGATCTAGATGCGGAATTGGATTGAGTGTTAAACGCCCTTCGTTTTTCGCTGTGTTATCACCTAATCGATAAGCAATAAACGCATGTGCCCACTCATGCATGGAAAATGCGATCACAAACGCGATAACCCGGAAAGGGAGCGTATTTAGGTCAAAGTGAAATAAGCCCATGGAGCCCTCCTTCATTCTCTGTTTCTTGCACATGCCTAATCATAGGTCGTTTGTGCAAAAATACACTATTTTATTAGAATAACAGCCTTCAGAGAATGACACAAGTACAAGCAGTTTGAATCAAACTTATTGAATTGTGCATATTGGTCTCACTCTTCTTTATACTGTTTGTCATCAGCCATCGCTTCTTCATGAGGAGTATCTTCCTTAGCAGCATCATTAGGAGTGCCCTCTTCCGTATTTCCATCCTGTTCTATATGAGAAGTTGGTTTATTTTCCTCTGGATTTTTTAGCTTTTGGTTATCCTCAGTATCCGCCTCTAATTCTTTCAGTGCTCGTTTATATTTTTCTATACGAGCTACATCAGCTTCCGTAGGTTCCGCTATTCGAGTCAAATCCAAATTATCTTTGATATCTGCAATCTTCACAGCTCGCGCTAACTGATTTTGTTTAACCCTTTTAATGTAGCTGTCATAATCCTCTTTTGAATTTTTGGTAAGGATCATCACTGCCTCCACTACTTCCTTTGGAAACCCCGCTTCGCGCAAATCATCTGCGGTCACATCGGTATCTTCTAATACATCATGCAAAACCGCAACTGCTCTTGCTTCGTCCGAAGGCATGTACATCATAACGCGCAAAGGATGTAAAATATAAGGCTGTCCTCCTTTATCTTGTTGATTGGCATGCGCCTTTGTTGCTAATAAGACAGCTTCTACAGCCATATTCATGTGTATCTCCTCCTAAGTACCTTCTTTTTCTCAGACAATAATTACAAAATCATACCTGCTTCTTTGTATTCCGCCTAAAAAAGCCGGATTCGGCTGTATTTAGCATTATACTGGCGCAATTTTAGGAATAGGTTCAGTCAGCTTCGCTCACACCATGAGAAGCCATATTATCAAGAGAGGTCGCTCCTTACCATGTTTTACCAAATTAATAAATAACGATATACTCATTACTAATCTGACAAAAAAGGAGTTGGGAAGACCCCATGGCACTAACAAGTACTGACCGTAGGAAATTAATGCTAGTGAACGACCTACACTCCCTCATTATGTTGGAGAACTCACAAGGTCTAAGCTCTTATGAAAGCATCCTTCTAAAAAAACTAATTAAAGAATACCATGAGATGAATTACGAGTGCACCAAATAAGAGATGAATACCTATTATTACGATACGTCTGGCAAAAAAAGAGGAGGGCTATCTCCTCTTTTTTTGCTGTAATCAGTTCTACTGTTTTGTACCAATCAATTGCTCTTAACATCCATTTACCATTTTCCACAAGTAATGTGTCAGCAAAAATTCATAACTTTCCATTTTTTGTAATTATGCTATGATAGTATCGAGATTATTTTAGGAGGAATGTTCTATGAAAAAAGCACTATTATTTTTTTTGTTCTTAACTATGCTAGCTATACCATTCCAGCAAACATCAGCACATCCAGGTCGAACAGACAAGAACGGCGGGCATACCTGCCGTACCAACTGTGAAAAGTGGGGGCTTTCCTACGGAGAATATCATTATCACAATAGTGGGGGCTCTAGTTCAATCAAAAGTACATCTCCTGCCAAGGCCAAAACACCTAGTAAAAGTACTACTCCAGCCACGAAACAAGCTGTCAAAGCCCCAGTGGTACAGAAAAAAACTATCATTGCAGTCGATCAAGCACCAGTATATAGCTCCCCAGCGACTTCAGCTTCTGTTGCTACCACCCTCTGGTATGGTTATGAAGTGAAGGATAAAGGCGGTTCAAACGATTTTGCCTCCATTGACCAAGGCTATCTATCTAAAACGTTGCTAACTCAGTACAATGTCATTAGCCCTAAAAAGGTAAGCATACAAGTTGAAAAAGGTTATTTTTATGCGACACCATCATCAAAAAGTAAGGCTCGTGGTTCAGCACCACTTCATGGTGAAGTGAGTGTCGTCGGAGAAAATCAAACTTGGTATTTTGGGTCGAGTAAGGATTCAAATGGTAACGTAGTAGTTGGTTTTGTTTCAAAGAGTATAGCTTACTAGTTTCTAGTTTACATTTCTATTTTGTAAAAGGTAAATGACATAACCTGAACCTGGGTACGCCTCACGAAGCGTTCTGTTAGCTACATCATCATTCTTATCATGTAAAAATAAGAGACTCACTTTTCTGTACATAAAAAGTGAGTCTCTTTTATATGAACTAGTAAACTAATGTATCAATTGCCTCAAACACTGACTGGGTTCTTCATTTGTCCCGCATCCATCTTAATCACTTTATCGGCTATGTGGAAATATTGATCATCATGTGTGATAGCAATAATACACTTCCCTTTTTGTTTCATGTCTGGCAATAACACTTGATAGAAAAAGCGTCGATACTCAGGATCTTGGTCAGCAGCCCATTCATCAAAAAGGCAAATCGGCCGATCTTCCAGATAGGTAATTAAAAGAGCAAGGCGTTTTTTTTGCCCAGTTGAAAGTCTGGTTGTACTGAAAATCCCATTTTCCACTTTCACCTTCTCATGCAGCTCTAAGACCTCTAGATAGTGCTTGATCTCTTGTTCATTACGCTTTGAATCAATTCCATAAAGGCGATCGAATAGATGGAAATCCCCAAAAATCGCCGAGTAATATTGACTCAATTGAGCATGCGTGACCTTGCTACCGTTGATAGTAATTTCCCCTTTTATAGGTGCATACAGACCGGTTAGTAGCTTCGCGAGTGTTGACTTTCCACTCCCATTTCCACCTGTAATAAAAATAATTTCTCCAGATGCAAACTCAAAATTGATAGGTCCAACGCTAAAGCCTCGCTCTTCTTGAATTTTATAGTCATAAGATACATCCTTTACAATCATCCGAACCGGTTGCATGACGTTCTCTGACGTTAGTACATTGTCTTGCTCTGGGTCTTTCGCTAAGGCTAGTTCTTGGATCATTTTGGTGATACGTTCCCAGCTAATACGAATCATTACAATTTGAGGGAGTCCATTTAATAAACCATTTACAGGTCCGGTCATATATAAGAAAACAAAAACATAGTTCCGTAGCATATCAGCATTCATTTGTTTAAATATTTCTGGAAATATGAATACGACACAACCGATTACGATAATAAACAGTAATTCCCCGATGATAAATACGTTTGCAAATTTAAGATCGCCCTCGGCACGTTTGTCACGGTATTCTGCACAGCTTTCTTGAATTGCAATATGAAACTCTTCACGTTTTCCTCTATGCAAGGTCAGTTCTTTAAACCCACTAGTCATATCGGTGATGAATTTGAAGAAAACATTCTGAATATCACGTGTTTTCTCCCACAGCTTATTTGCCTTCTGCCCAATAAGATAGTAAATCGCTGCTACAAGCCCGATAATCATAGCGGAGAGTGCAAATGCATAAAAATTCATGATTCCTAGATAAATAAAACAACAAACTAGTGTGATGAAATTAGTTACACAAGTAATCATAATATTGATTGCTCGACTAATAACTTCTGTATCATTGTTTAATGTAGCCTGAATACGACCTTGCTCTATTTCTTCTAAACTGCTATAGCTAGTTTGAAGTAATTTCTCAACCAACTCCATCCGTTTTTCATAAACCAATTGATTGGTTAATGTAACAAGACGCGAGCGAAGTATCTTTTGGCTAACGACATACATAAAAATCCCCATGATAAAATAAAACAGTAAACCGTTAACCAAATTATTTGTTCGTGTAAAGGCTTCATTAACAATGAAGATAATAAAGGCGTTACCAAAGCCACTAACTATGCTTAGAACTGTTAAAGAAAAATAAATGTTTTCCTGTTTTTTTTTAGAAAACAAGAGAAGTAACGAATAAAAGAAATAGAGAACGAATGCTAGTGTAACTCCATATACAGCAAACATAATCGTCTCTGGAATCCATACTTTAATAAATTGCCAAGTTAGTTCCATAAATAGCAGATTTGGCAAATAGAAAATGCCTAACGAGAATATACATAATAATAGTACATGGAACAATAGGCCCACTATTACATTTTTTTTCATCACTTGAAACTTTCGTTGCTTTTTCCATACTTCGAGAAACATACGACCTATTAAAAAAAGAATCGCTAGACAAACTGGACCTACTACACAAATAATGGAAAACGATAACTGATCCAGTTTTTTGTATAGGTCTGAATGGATAGGAGGTACTTCTTTATTAAGAAGCATGTTCATAATTCCCTGCCCAATATTAACCGTATAGTCACTGTTCATATTGGCTAATACAGCTACCCCCATTTGTTCAGTTGGGCGAACTACTATAAACGAACTAAACGTTGGATTACTTCCAGGGTGTGAAAGCTCACCGTCTCCTTTTTGATAAACTTCCCAGCCAGTAGCATATGATGACCCACTACTGCTAGGCTTTACCTTACGATCTGGCTCATGAGATGCTTTAATTAGAGCGGGATTAATACTACCTGTGCTACCTGCTCCTATTTGTATTTTCATCCACCGAGCTATATCTATTCCATTGCTTATAATATATCCTGCTGGTGTATTTCCCCGGAAACTAGGCGGATTGTATTTTTGAGGTTCAGTGAATCCCATCTTGTAACCAGTGGCCTTTTGTGTTTGATCAACGTTTTGCTCACCAACATATGTATCTGGAAGCTCCAGAGCGTTTAAGATATTTTGTTTGATATACGTTTCAAAAGATTGGTTGGTGACCTTTTCTATTACCAATCCTAATACATCGTAATTGATAGTCGCATATTCGTACCTTGTCCCAGGTTCACGATTCAGCTCCTGTACAAGCAATGTTCGTACCGTCTTTTCAAGTGCATCCTCCTCATTACCTTCTGGGAGAAAACCTATCGATTTGAACGGAACTCCACTTGTATGATAAAGGAATTGGCCCAACGTAATAGGTTGAATCTTTCCTTTATAGGAAAGATTCAACCAAGGAAGATACTTTGTTACCGGGTCATTCAAATCGATTAGCCCTTTATCAGCTAACTGTAAGATGGCAAGACCAGTGAAAGCTTTACTATTTGATCCTAATTCGAACAACGTTTCATTCGTAACAGGCTTTTTGCTCAGTACATCTGCGTAACCAAAGCCCTTTTGATATATCGTTTTGTCTTTTTCCACAATGATTACCTGTAAACCGGGAATTTCCGCCGTATTCATTTGCTTGGTAATGAATTCTTCCATTTGCTCTAATCTTTGTGGTGATAGTGAAATAGTAGCTGCACTTATCTGATTAACTGGGTACACCAAGAATATAAAGGAAAGCAACCATGTCAGAAAAATGGGTCGGTATAACAATTGTTTCATGTTCATCTTTTTCGTTTCCTTTCTTAGGCGAATAAATCATCAAGATCATCTTGTGTGAGAGTAACGGTAGTAAAATCAGAAGGGGTAAAATCTCGGATCTCTTCTGACTGACAGCAATGCTTGAGAATATCGTTTGTGCTTGTGATGATATTATCCAGAAATTGTTGCATGGCTACTCGATGATAGTTGCTTTTACTGTAGGTAAGAGCAACATGTAACCTTTTCTCTTTGATCATGGCGTTAATTTCTATGAGGCATGTCATTGGATTTTGTAAAGAGATATCTGATCCTGTATCCTCATATGCTAAAGTAAGAAACTGATTGTCCACTTGATTGTCTACTTCCCCCAAAAAGTTAAAGCGAATTCGCTTCTCTGGCAATTGACTGAACTGCCCTGTCAAATAGGTAAGAATCCCAAAATCAATACCTTTGTTCGGCACGGTTCTGATCTGCTCCTTGAGATGTTTAATTACATGAGCAATATCTCCCTGAGGAAGTTGCAATCTAACAGGATACATAGACGTAAACCAACCAATGGTACGCGACACATCTATATCAGAAAACAGCTGTTCCCTTCCATGTCCTTCCAATTCTATCACTATATCTGTTTCATTCATTAAAGTGGCGGTTGCTAGACATACTCCCATAATGAGAAGCTCATGAGAATGCGTTTGATATGCCTGATTGGCGTTGTACAACAATTGGTCTGTCGACTCTTTCGTGAATGCAGCATTTCGTGTCTCACAATTTGCCAAGCATTCCTCAGCTTCCGTTTTATGATTTAAGGCTGAGGTTTCCAAAGCTTCCTTCCAGTATTGTTCATATTGGAATGCTCCTGTTTTACTATAATGCTCCAGCTCTTCCGCCCATCTTTGCATCGAGTGAGTTTTTGCTGGTAGGTGTAACCGGCGCCCCTCTTCTATGTCTCGGAAAAGCTGCCCCATATCTTCTAATAAAATCCGCCATGAAACGCCATCGATGACTAAATGGTGTGCTGTAAGTAGCAAACGCGTCTCACCTTTACCTAACTGGAACAATACTGCTTTAAACAATAATCCCTGTTCCAGATCGAAACTTCTCTTGACTTGCTCACCGATTTGTTTCAATTGTTCAAGCTGTTTTTCAAACGGAATTTCCGACAAATCCACCGTTTCAACATCCACTGTTTGAGCTAGATGCTTATCATTATAAAAGAGCGCTTCTGTCTTCGAATCATAGTTGAGTCGCAATGTATCGTGATGATGAACAATTTTTGTAAGTACCTTGCTTATTTGTTCTATTGTAAATGCCTTTTTTAGTTGAAGGAGGACAGATTGATTCCAATGTTGAGCCTCAATTAGATTCTGCGAGAAAAACCATGCTGTGATTGGTGTTGGCTTGATTGCTCCACTCATCGCCTCTTGTGGAGCTACAGGTTGTTGATTCATTTCAATAGCAGCTGCAAGTTCATGTACCACTGGAAAAGTCATGATATCTCTCACCGTAGCACCGAGATTCATCTGATTCAGTTTACCAACCACTTGGATCGCTTTTATCGAATCTCCACCAAGAAAATAAAAATTAGAATCTACTGTAACTTCATTCGTCTGTAATACTTCTTTCATGATTTTCATTACTATTTCTTCTGTATCGTTTGGCTGTTTATTTCCTGATTGATTTACACTATTTATAGCAAGTGGATCAGGAAGTTGATTACGATCAATTTTTCCATTTGATGTTAACAAAAATTTTTCAATCGTAACAAAATATGTTGGAATCATATAAGAAGGGAGCTTGTTTGTTAGTTTTAGGCGCATCTCAACTATAGAAATATTCTCATCTGCGACCATATATGCACACAGATATTTGTGCCCGTTCTCCTCTACTCGATCAATGACCACAGCTTCTTTTACAGATGCAAAACTAGTTAAGCAGTTCTCAATTTCCCCTAATTCAATCCGATATCCTCTCAGCTTTACCTGATGATCGATTCTTCCTGCATACTCTATATCTTGTGAAGGTAGCATTCGGGCAAGGTCTCCCGTCTTGTAAAGACGATATCCCTGCTTAAACGGATTGTCTAAAAAACGCTCCTTCGTCAAATCCTCTCTAGCCAAATACCCTCTAGCAACGCCATCACCGGAAATATACAACTCTCCTGTAACACCATTAGGTACAGGCTGTAGATCATCATTGAGAAGGTAGATTTGTACGTTATTGATCGGACGACCAATTGGTACAGAACCCATTCTATTTATCTCAGGATTATATTCATAGATCATGCAACCCACTACTGTTTCTGTCGGTCCATACTCATTGTAAATGCTGATATCTCCTTTGAAGCTTTCATAAGTTTTGGCAGCGAGTGTTGCCTTAAGGTCTTCTCCACCAACGATGAATCGTCTGATTACGGAATTGTGATTATCCTTGTCACTAATTAAAGCAAGATGTGCAGGTGTCAGTTTAAGAATATTGACACGATTTTCACGAAGAATAGTATCCAGCACAAATTCAGATTCGTTTTCGACATAAACAATAATCTGATTTCCATTTAAAAGTGGAGCAAAAATGGATGTAACTGTCAAATCAAATGCTAAGGAGGAATAGAGGGCAAAGGTTTCATCCTGAGATTGTATGTACTTTTGTTTTGCCCAATGAATGTAGTTGACCAATCCTCTATGTTCAATTAATGTACCCTTTGGTTTTCCTGTAGAACCAGAGGTATAAATCGCATATACCAAGTCACTTACTTGATTAATGTTTACAAGGTTATGCGATTCTGATAAATAGTTTGCTGGATCATCAAGACGAATAACCTCTCCCTCGAAACCTTCTATATTTACGTCTGCATTTGATAATAAGAGCTTGGCCTGACTATCCTGCAAAATATATGAAACACGATCAAGTGGAAAATCAGGGTCAATCGGCACGTATGCCCCTCCTGCTTTTAAGACAGCCCAAATTCCCACAATCATCTCATACGAATGCCTCATATAAATACTAACGAATTGATCTGAAGCTATCCCTTTTGTACGAAGTGTACGCGCTAGTCTATTAGCTTGTTCATTCAGTTGACGATAGGTATAGGTTTTATCTTGAAAACGTACAGCGACAAGATCAGGAGTTAGTGCTACCTGATCCTCAAAAAGCTGATGTATCACCTTGACTCGTGGATAAAACGCATCAGTTTGATTTCGCACATAGATATGCTCATATTTCTCCTGATCACTCAAAAGAGAGATATCCTTAATCAACTTTTCAGGCTGTTTTATGATCTGTTCTAGCATGTACATCAGTCGATCGTGAATTTCTTCGATCTGTTCATTGGTATAGTCGCTGGTCTTGTAATCATAGAACAAAGTAATTTTGTTCTCACTTGACCATTCTTTTATGACTAATTGTAATGAGTATGCTTGATAACCACTGTAAAATTCCAGATTATCAATACTTATTCCCTCTAGCTCATTCACTAACTTCGTTCCATAGTAATTCACACAAATTTGAAACAGACTATCATAGTCCTTTTTCTTTAGCTCTAAATTACTAATCAGAAGATCATACGGATATCTTTGATGAAAAAAATTACTTAATACCTCATTTTGAACTCTCTTGTAAAAAGCCAACAATGTCTCAGTGTCTTCTAGCTTCATCCGGAATGGCATGGAACTAGTAAACATCCCAAAGATATTTTTTTCTTTATTTCCAGAACGATTAAGAACAGGGATACCAAGTATTTGATCATTATTTTGCTGTGTTTTGTACTGATAGAGTAAGGTAAGCATAATAAACAAGGAACTTAGCGATAAATGATGCCTAGTAGCAAACTCGTTAATACGAGTTGACAGGTCGTTATCAAGATCGATGGTTTTCCTATTTCCTTCCACTTGATCTGAACTCTTACTCAAAAAACTCTCGGGAAGTGACTGGAATTTGTCATTCCAATATTTCTTATTTTTTTCAAAACGTGAGGAAGTTACATACTTCTCTTCTTGATGTAAAAAATCTACGTACGAGTATTCAACTTCTTCAGATATATTCTCACCATTTTTTATTTTTTGATAAATGTTGCTGATTTGATTTGTCATAATATTGATAGACCAGCCATCAGCAATAATATGATGTAACTTGACAAAATATCCTGTATATTTCTCATGAGCTCGAAAAGTAGCAAAGGAAAACAACGGATGATCAATAAGCACAAAGGGTTTTGTAAACTCTGCCTCAGCCCATTTCAGCACCTCTTCCTCGGCTTGATCCGAATGACTAAAATCGTAGAAAGGCACATCAAAATCATTCAATTCCACAATGTATTGATTTACATCACCCTCTTTCTCATGCAAATGAAGTCTTAATCCATCATGCTTTTTTATAAAAATCTGGATGGCCTGAGTAAGAAAAGCAATATCAACAGAACCATGCATCCGAACGATTCCTCCGATATTGTACATGGAGGTGTGAGGATATGTTTGCTCTATGTACCATATACGTTTTTGGGGATGCGAAAGTGGATAGTACTCATACTTAACGGTCAAAATAATCACCCTCACTTTCAGTTTTTGTAGCTCTCACCTGCTAGATCGGTACTGCTTTCCTATTTCTTGTAATGTCAGACAATAGTAGTAGGGTGGCACCCTTCTTTCCTAGATCATCATTTCCCTAAGGATTTTAGCCATCTTTTGAACATGGGGCATTTCCAGCATGGTATAATGATTGCCCGAAAAATATGTGGGGCTTACCTTCCCCGTTGTAAAGCGATTCCATCGCGTTGTCTCTTCGTTCGTTGTAAATTGATGCTGTATCGCTCCATCTGAAGCAAGAAAAAGGTGTAGATCAGTGTCAATCTTCCCAGAAAGCTGATATTTGTGTATAGCTATACCATTTGTTGCATGAATGCGTAGTTTAGACAGTAATTCCGGTCTATACACCTCATCTGGAAACAGTTTTTGTTTGCACGCCTCTTCCCAACAAAATCTCATTTTTTCTTCTTCCGTTATTCCTGCCAAATCCTCCTGATTTATTCCACTAAGAAGCGCATATTGAATGACGGCATCCAACTTTCCATAACGCTGGTCTACATTAATGCGGTCGCTATTCAGCAATGGGAGACAGTCAACTATTACCAGTAATTCTACCTGCTCTCCCTGCTGCTCTAATTGTTTGGCCATTTCATAAGCAACTAACCCTCCAAAAGACCAACCAACTAATTGGATAGGCATAGTTGGCATAATTCGTCGAATAGAAGCAATATAGTGTGCGGCCATTTCTTCAACTGTTGTCAGGGCATCCGCTTCAGCATCATAACCAACAGCTTGAATACCATAGACGCTACAGTCCCTTCCTAGTTCATGTGCTAGATGAGAGAAAGTAATAACTCCCCCTCCTTGGCCATGAATCATGAATAGTGGTGGGACATTACAATCTCCTTGTTTGAGTAGGATCACATTCTGGTCTAGAGCTACCTCTTGCTTCTGTAGATGATCACATAGACCTGCTATAGTCGGCGCCTTAAACAAATCTGACAAGGGAAGATTGAGTCCAAAACGCTGAGTAATCTGGCTAACAAGCACAAATGCTTTGAGTGAATGACCTCCTAGCATAAAGAAATTGTCCATAATACCAATCGGTTTAACTTCTAAAACTTTCTCCCACAACAACACCATTTGCTCTTCAAAAATGTTTCGCGGTGCACAGTAACTGTGTTCATTTCTTAGGACGTCCCCATTTGGTTCAGGTAAAATTTTGCGATCTATTTTGCCATTAGGGGTTAGCGTGAATTCATCTACTGCGATAAAAAAGCTTGGTATCATATAATCAGGTAAAAACGTAGCAAGCCATTGATGCAACATCTGTGTAGTATCTGGAGCTGAATTCAATTCTTTATTTTCAAAGACAACATATGCACACAAATATGGAATTTCATATGAATCTGTCTTAGTCATAATTAGTGCCGCTTTAACCTCCGGATGACGTAGCAATAGAGTTTCTATTTCACCAAGTTCAACGCGATAACCACGAATTTTCACTTGATGATCCATCCTGCCCAAAAATTCCAAATTCCCTTCCTCTGACCATCTTGCTTTATCTCCTGTTCGATACATCAAAGTGTTAGGATGAAAGGGGTTCGCTTTAAAACGTTCTCCTGTCAGCTTTTTTTGATTCCAATACCCCAGGGACAATCCCTCCCCTGATATCCATAGCTCACCTGTCACACCCTTTGGAACAAGATGGCACTCAGAATCTAGAATGTATACCTGCATATTGCCTATCGGTTTACCAATTGGTACAAATTTGCCTGTTATCTCGCTTTTTTCAAAACGGAAAGCGGTACAACAAATGGTAGCCTCACTTGGTCCATATCCATTGACGATGAGCATTTCAGGATTAAGAGAAAGAAATTGGGCCAACACCTCATCCTTAATTGGCTCAACACCAACAAGCATTTTATGTAATACATAATTTTCAGGTGAAACAAGGATTGTCTCATACAGTTGGTTAAGTAGAGCCGGCGGTATATAAGCTAGAGTTACCTTTTCTTCCTGGATTGTTTTTGCAAGAAGCTTAACATCAAATTTATGCCCATTAAAAAGAACAAGTGTTGCACCATTTATCAACGCCTGAAAAATCTCAAAACAACTAACGTCAAATGAAATATCCGTAGAAATGAGAACACGATCCTCATAACTGATCTCATCTAAGAATTCCTTATTCATGGCAGTGACGAAATGATGTAATGCCTTGTGCTGAATCATTACCCCTTTTGGTCTACCTGTAGAACCAGATGTATAAATGATATAAAGAAGATCCTCCGAATTCGTGTCGCGTTTGAAATTACCATCATTTTCATCTAATGGAATTTCTCCTACACAAATCCACTCACCCTCAAAACGTAATTCGGGTAGTGGATGCTGATTGGTTACTACCAAACTAACTTTGCTATCTTCTAACATGTATTCAATTCGTTCTGCTGGATAATTCGTGGATATTGGTACGTAAACACCGCCAGCCTTTAAAATAGCTAAAATGCTGATAACTAGTTCCGGGCTACGATCCATCATGACACCAATAGGCTGATTACGTTTCACCCCTCTGGAAAGGAGATATGTAGCAAGTCGGTTGGCTGCTTTATTCAACTCTTGGTAGCACAGCATTTCCCCATCTGAAACAACAGCAATGTGATCAGGATGCAACGTCACTTGATACTCGATCAAATCCATGATAGTTAGTTCTTTGTCATAAGAAATCGCCATTTGATTATTGATAGCTAGCAATGCGTTTTTTTCTTCTTCGCATAGGATTTCTAATTCGCCAATAGTAATCTCAGGACTTACGGAAACTTTTTCCATTACTGTAATGAAATGCTTCAACATTTGCTTAGCTGATTCCTTCTTCCAAAGATCAGTGGAAAATTCCCAGGAAAGTAGTAATTGATCCTCAGATTCAACTGCAACCACGGTAATATCAAATTTAGCAACATCATGATCTTTCATGATCGGCCTAATTGTAATTCCATCTAGTTCCACGATCTGCCTCTCATAGTTCTGAAGCGTTAGCATGGTATCAAATAATGGATTTCGCCCCATATCTCTAGGTAACGCAAGATTCTCCACAAAATCGTCTAAAGAATAATCCTGATGGTTAAACGTCTGAATGGTTTGTAGCTTTACTTCTTCTAAGAAACCGGTAAATGTTTTACTTGTCACTGGTTTATTTCGAATTGCTAACGTATTAACAAACATTCCGATTACAGATTCCACATCGCTTACATTTCGCCCAGCCACTGCCGTTCCAACAACAATATCTTCCTGATTGCTATATTTAGCAAGCAATATATTAAATGAAGCGAGTAGGAACATGTAAAGAGTCGCCCCGTTTTTTTGACAAAGCTGTTTAACAGCTTCAAATTGTTTTCCTGATAACGTAGCGGTTACGATATCCCCCTTAAAGCTCTGGAGTTTTGGGCGTATAAAGTCGGTAGGTAGGTCAAGAACAGGCAGTTCATCAGAAAATTGCGTTAGCCAAAACTGTTTTTGCTGCTTATACTCTTCTGATTGTTCCCACTTTTGTTGCCACATCGCATAATCTTTATATTGAATACGAAGTGGTAACAAGTCCTGACCTCGATAAGCTTTTTCAAGCTCAGCCATTAGTATGCTTATTGAAATTCCATCAGAAATAATGTGATGCATATCAACAAACAAAAGATACTCATCACTAGATAACGATACTAATCCTGCACGAAATAATGGTGCCACTCCTAAATTAAAAGGTTGAAAGAATGAGTCAATGACCTGTTTTTCTTCCAAATCTGTCGTTTCTAGAAGAGACAGAGAAAACTGGATTCCAGAATGAATCCGTTGCATCGGTACATTATCAATCACATGAAAAGACGTACGCAACGCTTCATGACGGTCGATGAGCTTTTGAAACGCCTGTTCCAGCTTGCTCTGATTTATTTCCCCTTGAAAACGCCAGATCGTAGGCATATTGTATGCTGTCTTTACACCCTCAAACTGACTTAATAAAAACAAACGTCGTTGCATGGAAGAGAGAGGATAATAATCTCTACCCTCCGAAATTTCAATTTGTCTTTCCACTCTTTGTTCTGATTGCTCGATCATTATGATCTGATCGCGGACTGTTGAATACAGAAATATATCCTTCAATGTTACATGAATCTGATATTTTCTACTGATTTGATGGGCCAATTTAATAGCAGATAGTGAATGTCCACCAAGTTGAAAGAAGTTATCCGTTACCCCAATATGTTCTCTTTTCAAAATATTTTTCCATAGTAATACCAATTGCTTTTCCATCTCACTACCTGGAGCAACGTATGAATGTTGGATAAGCTTGTAGTCATCTGGTTTAGGTAAAGCATGACGATTTATTTTACCATTGGATGTAAGAGGCATTTTTTCTAGTCGTATAAAAAACATTGGAATCATATATTCAGGCACTTTCTGTTGGAGAAATTGACGTAACTCACTTTGGCTCAGCTCTTCATCAGAAAGATAATAACTGCATAGCTCATTTTCGTTTTGATTATTAGGAAATGCCAGTACAATTGCTTCATGGACTAACGGATGAGTGATTATATGTTTCTCAATCTCTCCTATTTCAATCCGATAGCCTCGGATTTTTATTTGATGATCCATTCGCCCCAAAAATTGAACCATACCTGTTTCATCCCACCGCGCCATATCTCCCGTTCGATAAAGTCGTTCACCAGTAGTAAATGGGTGATCAATAAATTTTTCTCTTGTTAAAGCAGGTTGACCTATATAACCGCGTGCAAGTCCTTTTCCTGCAATGCATAATTCACCAGGAACCCCTATAGGCACAAGCTGCAAATCCTGATTTAAAATTAATACCTCCGATTGAGATATTGGTTTGCCGATGGTTGGACATTTTTGAAATCTATGCCATTCATCAAAATTAATTTGTAAAGCCAAAGTACCGATTGTTGACTCGGTTGGACCGTAGTGATTCATGATGGCTACACTAGGAAGGTAACGATGAAATGTATCAACATCAATAGGTTGAATCGGTTCTCCCCCTGTAACTACTAAACGTAACGCTGGCATATCAGGTGAATGTAACCCGTCCATTGCTTGTACTAGCAATGAAAAAAGGGATGGAGTCAGTTTTAAAAAACTGATCTGCCCCTCTTTTATATAATTCAATAAGCTATCGGGATGCAGATATGTGTCTTTTGGTACAATATGTAGGGTGCATCCATTGAGTAGTGCTGGGAAAAGACTTGTGTATCCTAAATCAAATGCATAAGAAGATAAGAGCATTGTGCTGTCTCTTTGCGTGATGCTAGCCTGTCTACTAAACCAAGTTGCATAATTAATCAGGTTCCGATGCTCTACCATTACTCCCTTTGGATTGCCAGTCGTACCTGAAGTATAAATGACATATAACAGATGTGATGGTGTCTGACTCGGTGTAAGATTATTCATATCACCTACATATAACTCGTCCTCATCTAGGTAAATTTTTTCTCCGTCAAACTCTACATCGCGGCCTACTTTCTTGTGTGTCAATAAAAAGCGGGATTTACTATCGGCAAGCATATAGCTTGTACGCTCTGACGGGTTCTCAGGATCGATTGGAAAAAAGGCACTGCCTGCTTTGAGTATACCTAAGATCCCGATCATCATCTCCAAGGAACGCTCTACCATCAGAGCAATTACCTCATCCTTTTCTATCCCTTTTTCTCGCAAGTGCCGTGCCAATTGATTTGCTTTCTCGTTTAGTTGTCGGTAGGTTAACTTTTGTTCCTGATAGACTACTGCTATTTTATCTGGGTATTGTTCAGCTTTTTTCTCAAATACTTGATGAACCAATTCATCCGTTGGGTAAGATTCAAGTGTTTGAGAAAAAAAAGTAAGCTGAGCTTTTTCATCTTCATTCATCAGCTCAATCTCACTTATTGAGATATTTACGTTTGTGACTATCATGCGCAGAATATTTATGTAGTGAGTAAAAAATCGCTCCAACGTCCGTGACTCATATACTGCCTTATCATAATAAAGATTTACCTGAAGTGAATGATCAGATTTTGAAAAGAGTAATAAAAGGTCTACCTCTTGAGCCACGACAAACTCTCTGTCGTGTATCCTGTCAAAAGCTACAACTACATTAATAAATGGAGAGATTGAACCCTGTGGATTAATATCCAATTTTTCATAAATATGATGAAGTGGATAATCCTGATTTTTGTATGACTCCGTAAGAGACTGCTTTACATCAATAATAAATTGCTTGGAGATTAAATGTGGGTCCGGATTTGAGACGATAGGAACCAGTCTAGTAGACGGTGAAAGATTTGGTGCACCCACGCAAACCTCTGTTTGCTGGGTATATTTATGTAGCCAAATTTTTGCTGTTGCTAGCAAAAAGGTATACAAAAGCAAATCAGAGTTTTTACAAACTTGAATGAGCCTGTCTGATATTTCTTGTTCAATGGATACTTGCAGCGAGGCCTTACATTTGGTTTGACCTACGTAAGGATAGTCCGTGGGGACCATAGAAGGGATGAACTCACCACCAAGTTTAGACAGCCAAAATTGTTCTTGTTCCATCACTCTATTGTTAAAGGCTACCATGATATTTATTAGCCACCTTCCCTAATTAGTAAATTAGATTGTGAATTTTTGTATTAAGCACAGTTCATCCTGAAAGATTTCTTCCTTTTCCTCAAAGACAATGCCTTCTTCTGCATACAGTTGGTGCCAAAATAAAATTGGTAAGATCATTGGTGTAACTTGATAAATCGTGCAAATATAGGGGCATTAGATTGAAAATAATATTTTTATCTCTCGATATAACTGGACATAATGAAATATATGAATTTTTATTTATCAAAATCTCCCAACACCTTTCTAAAGGATCTTAGTTACAAATTTAATGAATTATTTCAAATCAGAAGGACGAACCTACCTCGAGTAATCATAATTTTTCACTTCAAAATATAAACCAAATTTCAAAAATTCAAAACAAAAAAAGTAAGATCTTATGTATAAAACACTTTTTTTCGTACTAGTAATTTGTTGTTTTACTATAATTTAACTTCAAATTGGATAATCCTGCAACTATTATGTTAAATTATACTAAAAAATAATTCGACAATTGTATATTGATTGAAAAATCATTCTTATCTCTCAACACAATTCTTATCCATCCTTTCTTGTTTAAAAACAAAAAAACAATCCCACCGCCACTACGGGACTGGAATTGTTTTTTCGAAAGATTATTCTGTAAGTTGAGGAGCTAAACTTGCATTCTTCTTTTTTAGAAAGGAAATTACATATCCAATCAACGCACCTACTATTCCTGGAATAATCCACCCAAGACCTTTTTCATGTAACGGCAAATAGCTCAGTAACTGATCAAATGCTATAGAATGAATTCCTACTTGACCTAATGCATCCGTAATACTAATAATTCCAACAAATAGCATACTGCATGCGTACACAATGGAATCTCCTTTTAACAGGTCATTTGTAAAGGACAGAACAATTAAAGCAATTGCTAACGGATATATAGCAGACAATACTGGTACTGAAATCGACAGTATTCCACTTAGGCCCATGTTAGCAAAAAACATACTAGTTAAAGCAAGAATTGTCACCCACATCTTGTACGAAACTCTCGGTACAAGTGTTGTAAAGTATTGACTGCATGAAGTAATAAGTCCAACCGATGTAGTTAAGCATGCCAGAGAAAACACAAGACCTAGTAGTATTACTCCAGGTTTACCAAATAAATAAAGCACCACATTTGTTAACGTTTGAGCTCCATTCTCTGTCACTCCAAACATGTGAGAGCTAGCTGCTCCCAAATAACCAAGTAAAACATAAATAGAGACTAGAATTGCACCAGCAATCAATCCTGCATAGACAGTGGTAGCGATCAATGACTTCTTCTCTTGAATTCCCTTTTGCTTAAGAGTTACTGAAATAACAATTCCAAAATTAAGAGCCGCAATTGTATCCATGGTTAGATACCCATCCAAAAAACCATTGAAATAAGGGGTTTGTACATAACTCTCAATTGGACTAGTAAACGATCCCATAGGCTTAAATAAGCTATAAATGAAAATACCCGTAAGTAAAATCAATAATGAAGGCGTAAGTACCTTACCGAATCGATCCGATAGCTTAGCCGGGTTTAAACAAAGCCAAAAGGCGATCGAAAAATAAACAAGTGTATAGAGGAATAAGATCCAACTAGTTTGTTGCCATTCCACTGGTAAAAAAGGAGCCACTCCCATTTCAAAGGCTAAGCTTCCATTACGAGGAATACCTAAAAATGGACCAATTGATAAATAGATAAGAAGAGTGAAAATAAATGCAAAAATAGGATGTACTCTTTTTGCTAAATTGTGTAGACCATCAGATTTTGCTACTGCAACAACTCCCAAGATAGGTAGTCCAACAGCAGAGACGATAAAACCGCACATTGCTTGCCAAAAGTTAGTTCCCGCTGACTGTCCTAAGAAAGGTGGAAAGATTAAATTACCTGCTCCAAAAAATAAGGAAAAAACCATAAAACTTACCAACAGTAAATCTTTTCTTGATAACCTCTGCATATTAATTCTCCTCACTAAAATTCATTTTCTGGATGAAGCGAATCCATTCTACTCTTACCTCGAATCTCAATTTCCATTGTGCCCCCTCCTTCTATGTAAATATAAGTTTTCATCCCTTAATACTAGGAATTAATAGTGTTCCTATCCAAAAACGGTTGATAATTTGATTTAGAATCCAAAAAATCCTCCTATTAAATGGTATATTTTGTAATCAACCATGCACTTGAAAGACTGTTCGGCTCAACTCCTTTTATTTTTTAAAATAAAAAACACCTCAGCAACCAAGCAAGTGTTTCATCTAAAACACTTCACTTTTGGTTACTGAGGCGAAGATAAACGCGGTACCACTCAGCTTTCTGTCTTCTCACGAAAAACAGACTCTGCAAGTCAAAATTGACTATCATCAGATAACGGTGATTTTCCGTTGCCCCCTACTAGAACATTTTGTAGATGCCCTTTCAAGAACAATGCTCTAAGGTGATATTCAAACAAGGTGTAATGACCATCCTCTCAGCCATGGGACAGCTCTCTGCACATTAGATCCTTCTTTTACTTCTCCTCGTCAATGCTTTTTACCTATAAAATTAAAATGAAAAACTCTCGTCTCCACAATCAACGGTTACGTTTTGATTGCAGAGACGAGAGTTTCGCGGTACCACTCAGCTTTTCCGCCTTCCTCACGAAAAGCAGACACTTATCAAGTCTAAAAATAGACTTGGTTCCTTTTAACGGGGGACAATCCGTTGTTACCTACTTCGATATAATCATCGTTCGTTAACAAAGCTCCGAGGTGATATTCAAAGGGAATTAACGACCATCCTTTCAGCTCTATGGGATGGCTCTCTATCGTTCATTCTTGTCTTCTACTTGTCCTCATCACAACTTTTACATTTGTTTGATTTGTTAGTATTATAGTAATCTTTAAAGGTTACTGTCAATCGTTTTTTAAGAAAACACAAAAGATAGATAATTCAGTATAATGAATCATTGAAGCATCTGATTTTATCTCAGATGGCGTTGGTGGAAAGCAAGAAATCACGCAAAATGGAAGTAATTTACGTACCAAGCTTACACTCCCTCTTGATTCGATGGTTGATAAAAAAGTGGCAGCATACAATTATGGTGGTTTTCTCTATCTTGCTAATACAAGCGGAGCCATCGGTTCATGGGTAGCTCATATGGGATTAGATTACTATACCAATGTTGGTAAATCTCAAAATGAAAAAGGCTAGAAACCCATTATCATCGTAAAGCAGAAAACATCTGCAAATGCTTAGACAGCCTATAAAAGCGATGTTTTCGATCCAAACTATAAAGAAGGACAGTATAGAAATGCTTATAAGTCAGGCTCCGATGTGAACCTTGATTTCTGGTATAACTATAATGGAAAAGTTCGCATGAAGCTAAACGGTACTACAATTTGTAAAGAACGGACATGCAGTACACCTCCCTTATCGTATGGAGACGGGTAGTTTTTTGAGTTATTTTTTAGATGTGTCTGTCATATCATGCAACTGAACAATTTAATTTTCGTTATTTTCTAAATGTGTGCAGTTTGGGGAGAAAGATTATTTTAATCTAATAAACATTTTATTAATTCAGTGTATGCTTCGACAAAAGGATAAAAGTTGTTTCTGCTAAATCAATAGCCAAGTACACTTTTCCCATTATAACTACCCCTTCTTCTAAAAAATCGGGCAGTATTTTTTAGAGTAATCCTTAATTTAAGCTAATCACTTTTCAGTTTTTACATGAGTGTAACATCAAGGAACAATTCGGTTGTTTAGTATTAAGCTTACCGGGAAAAGGGAAAGCTTTTACTAATAAGGAGGAATGGTGACTTTATTGCCACTCTTTTAAATACTGGAGGATAATAAATGTTGAGTAAAATTGATCATATTGTGGTACTGATGTTGGAAAATCGTTCTTTTGATTCCATGGCTGGAAGACTATATGATCCTCAAAATCCAGCTCCTTTTAATCAAGTACCTCGAAATCAACCCTTTGAGGGACTGGCTGGGAAAAACTTATCGAATCCGATTTCAGTTGGAGAAACAGAGGCGGACAACAAAAAGGTACCGGTGGGAAAAGCCGGCTCATTTACTACCCCTGAGATAGATCCAGGGGAAACTTTTGAACATGTTTTTTTCCAGCTTTATGGTAAACCATTTTCTTCTGAGACTGCTTCTTTACCACAATCGGCGACAATGGACGGTTTTGTTACGGATTATATTCATGTACTACGAGAACAAAACAAGCTAGCAGATGATAGACAATACCAACAGGTGATGGCAGGATACACTCCTACGATGTTGCCCGTGTTAAGCAGGCTTGCTAACGAATTTGCGATTTGTGACCAATGGTTTTGTTCTGTTCCTAGCCAAACATGGACAAATCGCTCGTTTCTACATGCTGCGTCCTCTAGTGGATGGGTAAATAATGCTCCTTATGAAAAATGGCTCTTGGGAAACCATGCTGAGACAATTTTTGATCGTATTCTTGCACAGAACAGGGAAGATCTCACATGGGGAGTATATTACGATAAGCTTGATATGGTGTCCTTAACCTTGTTAATTCATTTTCCAAGGCTTTCAGGTTATTGGAAAAGTCATTTTTCTTTCATGGAGCAGTTTAAAAAAGATGCGAAAGAAGGGAATCTTCCATCGTATTCTTTTATAGAACCTAGGTATTTTATAGATGCTAATGATCAGCATCCTCCTCATAACGTATTACTTGGGGAAAATCTTATATCGGAAGTTTACCAGGCAGTAAGAGAAGGTAAACGTTGGGATCGGACGCTCTTAATTGTTACGTATGATGAACACGGGGGGTGTTATGATCATGTTGCTCCTCCAAAAGCTGTTCCTCCCACGACCAAACAAGAGATAGGAGAAAAAGGATTTACCTTTGACCGCTTGGGAGTACGAGTTTGTACATTACTTATTTCTCCCTATATTGAAAAGGGAACTGTTTTTCGAGCGAAGCAAGTATTAGACGGCGTGGAGCATGATGTACCACTTGACCATACCTCTATTATTAAGACGATTACAAACCGTTGGGGGTTGGGAAACTTAACAAAGAGAGATAAAGCTGCTTTTGATATTAGCCAAGTATTAACCAGAAAAGAGCCAAGAAATGATTGTCCTGTACTGGGGCCAATTCGTGCCGTTAAGACCTTTACTTCTGAGCTTCCTTTAAATGATTTACAACATGGGATGATCAAAGGCCTTTCTTCGTATTGTAAGATGCCTGTGCCTACATTAAGTAACGTGTCAGAAGCGCTGCCTTTCCTAGAGAAACTTGTCAAAAATATGGACTTATAGCAAATAAATGATCATAAATGCTTCTCTTTTTGAAAAGAACGAGGACTCTATATAGTAGGTTCTTAAAGGTAGTATTAAAAGAAAAACAGTTTTTGATTGGGTTTCACGTCATACAGGACATGTCTGGAAAACAGAAAAGAATGGGTTCATCAGAACCGACTTAGTAAATCTGGAAGATATCTATACAGTACTACTGACGGCAACTGTACAGAATATAAAAAAGATCGCTCTTCACCTCGCTAAGAGTAGCTAAGGTAAGAACGATCTTTTTTTAATGTGACATAATTATACCCACATGATGTACAATAACTAGTGGATTTAGTTTTTGTGGTCTAGTCCACATATAGGCCTACCCTAAAACTAAATATACACAAAGCTACGAATTCATCTGCAAGGAACCTTTGTGTCACTTAAGTTTATACGATTTATGTCAAAATTTATTTTGTATGATAAAACAAGGAGGAGAAGCACATTGCAGAAAAAATTTTTGAATCCTGAAACTATGCCAGCCACTTTTGGTTACTCACATGTAGTAGATGTTAGTAATGCCCGAACAATTTATATATCCGGACAGGTAGCAATAAACACCGAGGGTAATATAGTAGGAGTAGGAGATTTAGCTTCACAAACAAAACAGGTATTTGAAAATATTAGAATTGCTTTAGAAGCTTCAGAAGTAAGCTTTCATGATGTAGTGAAATTAACTTTTTTCTTGACAGATATCTCACAAATGCCAATTGTTAGAGATATTCGAGATCAGTACATTGATACAAAGAATCCTCCAGCTAGTTCAGCAGTAGAAGTTAGTAAACTTATAAAGGACGAACTATTAATTGAAATAGAGGCAATTGCTGTAGGAAACTGACTTTTCAAGTAACTTTACAGAGTCGTTGTTTATATTAAATTAATTAATGCATTATCAAGGTAAATTTTTTATTGTCACCCCCTTTAAGTAAACAGTGTTAAATTACATATTCAATATTGTGAACACTCTACTTAGAGGGAATTATGGAAATGGGATGACAATTGTAATGAAAAAGAAAGTCAGTTGGTGCTTTTGTGTTGCAAGTTGGGAAAGTTGTGTCCTGAAATGGGAGTTGGCATTTGGGTTTCGTCAATAATGATGATCGGATATGTTTTAGCTACCCACTGCCGCAGTTTAATTTCTTCTGGAAACGGTTGAAGTTGTAGAAAGTGATGTATTCTTGTATGGCCTGCTCCACATCGGCAACGCTTGTGGTTTGGTAAGATAAATCCTTTCTGTTTTAAGATGTGAAAAGAATGATTCGATACAGGCATTGTCTAAACAGTTTCCACGATTGGAGTGACTGCCGAGAATACCAAGTTTTTTCAGTTTGTGGTTAAACGGTTTTGACGTGTATTGGAATCCCTGGTTTCAAAGCAATTGTCATACGCAGGTAACCAAAGTAAGGGTGAACGATTTGTGTATCTCTCCGCCATTCAGGATTTCTTTAACAACGAGATTGTCGCTTGGTATTTATCCGAACGCAACGACCTCGCATTAGTGACAAGAACTCTGGACATGCTCAGCGAGAAAACAGACCTCAACGGCATTCTCCTGCATTCTGACGTGAAGGGATCCATGTGAACCATAAGCCCGTTTACCGGTTGATGAAGAAACTTGGTATCCGCTCTGTCGCTATTATGTGTTCTTCTAGTAGTTGTTCTTGCAACACACGTATATTCGGTCGGATACCTTTTTCCGCCACTTGTAATAGCCTGCACGTAATACCTCAGCCAGTTTTAGGAGCCAACTAACTGGATACTTCATTCTCATTTCCTCAATGATATCACACCGACTAGCTTTACTCGTCACTCCTTGTGTAGATTTGGATACCGCTTTTTTAAGTACTCGATTTCCGCCCTTAAATACGTCATTTCTTCCTCTACACTTGCACATCTGGTCTTTGGTCGTTCTTTACGAAAAGCTTCTTTTTGAAAGGGCTGACCTTCTTTATAACGAGTTACCCATACTAATACCTGCGTCTTATTCCGAATACCGAGTTGCTTTGCTACCTGATACGACATATTCTCCTCAATTACAAGCCGTACGGCATCTGTTTTTATTTCCTCAGTGTATCTGATATTTGTTCGTCTTTTTTTCGCTGATTTCACTTTGGGAAACGAGCAGATTTGGAGTCAATTTTTTGAGTCAAACTCTCCTGCCCCTGAACGAACCTTTTGAAGAAAAGACCGTCATGACTTTATATTTTTTTCATTTAATTGAAAACCCATTTCATATATGTTATTCGATACACTTTTGTAAAATTTCGCTACTTCATCTTCAGTTATTGAAATCTCGAGATAATCAGCTAATCCTGACAAGATAGAGGCTATTTTTTAGAACCAGGTTCATGCCATACCTCCGTGTCCGGTTTATCCTCCACTTTGGTTCCGAACGTCCAATTCACTTGCAGACCAGTGTCTACATGAATTTTTGATTTTTTCAATATTGAACACCCTCCTTCTCCCTACATAAATAAGAAAACTACGAAATGTTTAGTTTTTCTATGATCCATTCTAATTGATATATGTTGAAAATGCTGGTCAACCAGCCATCAGGCAGTACATTTCTTCTATGTTAACGGAGTGTCCTTAAAACCGGGTCAAAATAGGAAGATTCTACACAGCGGCACCCATTCCCTGTTGCAAATAATTCGATGAACACAACCGTGTAACAGCCAGCCACTTAAGTGGAAAAATGAAGCATTTGCCAGTACTAAATAATTTTCGTTTGCCTTGTTTGTGACATTTTGTTTACATGTTGATCAAACTTTAGTGACATGTGCCCGCTATAGTGAGATAAGCATGACATCACCCATATGCAAAGAATAATAGAACACCTAAAGAAATAACCATTTTGAGGAGGAATGCTAATTGTCAGTCAGTAGCAAGATGCCGGACGAGTTCGGCAGTGAATATGAAACGGGAGCAAGCATCGAGGATGTAGTGGCTTCCAAAAACAACGGACTGAAAAAAAATGCGGTTGCAGGCAAATCAAAGGGGCGTCTTGTAGCGCTTGATGCAGCACGGGGGTTGGCGGTCATAGGGATGTATTTGCAGCACTTCGGGCTGAACGAGAGGATTGCTGCGATCGTCTCTGGGAACACGACGCTACTATTTGTGCTCTGTGGCGGCATTTCCTACTCGATCATGGCGCAACGCATGAAGGATCGAGAAACGGAGACAACCGCGTTTCGGGCACGGATGCTCGCTCGCGCGGTGTTCGTCGATGTGATCGGGTATCTGCTCATCCTGCTGAATACCTCTTACGGGGTAATCTTGCCCGCCTATGCGGCAATGTTCGTGCTGGCGTTGGTGCTGATTCGTCGTTCGACGCGCGTGCTCGTTACGACAGCAGCCGCTTTGATCGTGGTGGCCCCACCGCTGATGATTCTTGGTATGAGCGTCCTATCGGGAGCGTACCTCCTTTATGATATTGCGGGCGGCCCGATGTCTGCGCTCGCACTTGCCCCCGCTTTCGTCGCGGGTATGGCGATCGGGCGCCTCGAACTTACCAAGTTACGTACTGCACTCTCGCTCGCGGGCGGCGGCATCATCATGCTCGTCGTCGGTAAGGTGCTGGGCGCTTCCGTTCTTTCTGGGCTGAGACGTTCCTTCGAGGCGTGGCTTATTGGCGTTCAAGGTGCCGTCAGCGCCCAGCCGGACCCGTATGCAATTTGGCCGCTCAACGTGGAACCACCGCTGTGGAACATGCTTCTCTGGACATCTCCGCACAGTGCGTCGACATTCCAGACGCTGATTGGGCTGGGGGTCGCATTCCTGGTGCTGGGACTGTTATGCCTCGTACCGAAGAAGACCTCTGCCGTGTTAATGCCTTTCGCGGCAGTCGGACGCGTGGCGTTAACGATGTATGCGGCTCAGTTCATAGTGATATGGTGTCTCAAACTCGCGGGGATCGAATATGGTCTTCAGGGAATTCCATTCAGTGACCTGCTCGTTGTGGCCGCAACGTTGGTGACGGGGTGGTTGATCGCGCGGCTCCCCACCGGTCCGCTCGAGTCATTGATGCGACATTTCGACCGGGCGTTCAGCTCCTCCCGAACAGCACCGGCGTCCAGGTAGGCGGTCGTCCTCGAATCCCTCTTACCGCTGCACAAAAATCCTTATGCGCATCGCTTAATTAATGTCCCTTTATATTTCTTCTCTTGACTGCTTGCGGTCTGTTTGCTTTACCTTTTGTGGGAATCCCTCATCGCTGTTCCACACTTTTCTTGCCCAACGCTCCCTTTGTTTTGAGTTTTGCTCATCTCTCAATGGGGTACTTTGCTTTTCGTAATGTTTTCCTTTTTTACATTTCTAAAATCCTCTGAATTCCCATGGAAATGTGATGGAAATGTGATGAAAAAAAGCAGCGACGCGTACTATGATAACTATAAAAATTTAACGAGGGAGCTACATATATGAAAAATATAAAAAAGGAAAAACGAAAAAAAATATTAACAATTTTACTTGTAAGTCTATTTGCCTTTTCTGGTTGGGTATATTGGGGAAACACTGCCATTCAAACAACAAAAATTAACATCAACAATGAAAAAATCCCGGAATCCTTTGATGGATTTACCATTGTGCAGGTATCTGATTTGCACAATGCAGAGTTTGGAAACAATCAAAGCAGACTGCTTAATGCAATCAAAGCTGTATCCCCAGACTTCATTGCCGTTACCGGAGATTTGATTGATTCAAATCATACGGATGTTGCGAAGGCGATGGAATTCATCAATGGAGCTATTGAAATTGCCCCGGTGTATTACGTTACAGGCAACCATGAAGCACGGTCTGATCAGTATGCTAAGTTGAAACAGCAAATGCTTGAAGCTGGCGTTATCATGTTAGAGGATGAAGGCACTACAATCAAACGCGAGGGAGCTTCCATCCGGTTGTTTGGGCTTAATGATCCAAACTTCACGGCAACTGATGATGTATACGAAAGCGCAGCCATGGTTGATACGAAATTAAAAGCTATGCTAAGTAAGAACAATGAATACACGATTCTGTTGTCACACAGGCCGGAATTGTTCGACATCTATGCGGAAAACAGTATTGATCTGGTTTTAAGCGGTCACGCTCATGGCGGGCAGGTTCGCTTGCCCTTTATCGGAGGGCTTGTAGCACCGAATCAGGGCTTCTTTCCTAAATATTCTGAAGGCGTGCATGAAAAAGAGCAAACTAAAATGATTGTCAGCCGAGGCTTAGGTAACAGCATTATCCCTGTGCGAATCAACAATCGACCTGAATTGGTTGTTATTACGCTTGATCATAAGCAGATATAACTACAATTCACTGAGCAGGCCAACTCTCTTTAACGAGTTGACCTGCTCCATTCATCACATTCTTCCTTGCTGATTATTTCATCTGTTGAATCTGTGATGTTCAAATTCCCTAAAGACCTCCAGATGACTTTCAACATTGTCATAGTTATGTAGCTCAGAATATGAATTAATCATTGCTAAGTATGCTCTAGCTTTTAGCTCTGTATCATTTTCTTCTAAAGGAACCCCAGCCTCACATAGTTCAATACATTCAAAGTATTTCTTAATGTTATGAGCATGTAGTGACATTCTGAAGTAAAACGTTATTTTCTCGTCGTCAGATAGAAAATCAATTTAATGTAAACCTTCTTCTCCTACTTAAAACATTCCTCCAACCGTTTTAAGTCCTCTCTCTCGATAAGGTACTTTTGATATAGTCCCTTGGCTATATATTTTGGTACTCCATGCTGTCTTGCGTATTTCACAATGACATTGTAAAGAGTCAACTTTGCTTCATTGTCTTCGAAAGTAGTGGTAAGGTTAAACAGATGTTCCAATATTGTGGATTATAGCTACTTTTGTGAGTAACGAGATATTGGCAATTTCAACAGCCTCTGCTAAAAATGCTTCTAAGATCTCAATACGGAGTTCGACATCAATATAACGATCAATAATATCTTCATAAGGTATGTCTATAGTGCTGCAATAAGTTTAAGATTTCTTAGCTCTGGACGCTTTGTTTCACCCGATTCTATTTTTTGAATAATGCCTTTACTAACCCCCGTTCTTCTTGATAATTCCGATAAAGTAATTCCAAATTCTTCTCTTTTTTCTTTTATCAGTTCCCCCAATGATGTGAAAGTTAAACTTTCAGCCATGTTAAGATATATCCACCAATAACAACTGTCTTCCATAAATAGAAAAAGCCACCGTAAATGGCGACTATACTTTAACAAGGTTGTGTATTCCTTGAAATCTCAAGGCTCAGATACTGAAACTAGGATTGCCAGTCCCCTAAGTTATACAACCGGTTGGCCTTTAAAAGGATTAATAACCTGGATCATCGGACCAACCGGGGTCACTTGTAATGCATGTGTATTGAATCGACCAATCAGGCTCTGCCATAAGTATGTCCTCACTTAGATGATATCTAGGATCATCACGCCAACTTGAATCAAAAACCCATTCAGGTTCTGTCATAAGTACCCTCTCCTTTACTAATTTAGATATTTAGTAGCAGCCACTCAATAACTCCATTCAGGTTCTATGCAAAGTTTCCGCTCTTGAAAACTTTCATAACTCCAACCTGATCCGTTATGTGCCTTCATCCAACTCACCTCCTTGCTACACCTTTCGATAAGATATTCCATATAAGAGAGCTGGTTTGTATTAAAAGTTAATATCATGTTCTACTAACTATAGGTAGATGCTTATTTTATTTATCGGTACCCCTTCAGCCTTACTTCTATAGAATTCCATTAGTTCTAGATGATCTGGTGTAACTTTTTCATTAAACGGTATTAATATTTGAGCGCTTTGATTAGGAGGAATCATTAATCTTTGAACTGGTATATATTTGCTCCTAATGATCACATATGGAGCTTCTTTATCCCCTACCTTGGATAGCAATAAAGCAGGTTACACCTTAGCGTAGGAAAAAATCGGCTTTTTGCATATGCAAACGTACTAGCAGTACGATTTCTTTTCGCATCGGTCATGCTTTTTCCATACTTTCTATAATCAAAATCACTGCATTTTTTTCTATTCCTCTTGAAAAAGATAAGGAGTAGGAACAACCATCCTTTATCCAAGTGGCGAGGTTGATAAGCGAGTTACTTCCCTTGAGTGTTGCCTCAATATCGCCATTTTTTACAACATCGGTTTCTTCATAGGATGTATAGTCACCAATGATATCCTCTGCTCCCTTTGCTACTCTATATGTGATTTTTTTACTTCCGTCAGAATAAATAATTTTTGCTAGTTTTCCTGAAATAACGGAAGAGTTATCCAATTTATACCCGGTTGGGAGTTTTCCCGGTACAAGCAGTTCAAAGGGAACAGCTTTTTTAACCTCGTCAACCCCTTTCATATTCTTAATCGGGCTAGTAACTAAAACCCGATCCGTTTCCGGTTGGGCGCTCATTCCTTCCTCATTGTCTGCATGTGGAGATGTTTGAATCTGTTTATTGACCCCGTTGTTATTTATCAATGTTGGATAAATAGCCATAGCACCTAGTACAACAGCACAACAGGCAGCAATAGTGCTCGCTGGCCTGATCCATTTGAGGTATTGTTGTTTTTTTATCTCGGTACTCGCTTCTCTTTTCCTTGACACACTACTTAGAATTCTTTCCTCCATTTGAGGAGTAACCTCGATTTTTTCCATTGCGGAACGATATTTATTCTTCAAAATCATATGCTCCTTTCAGGGTTTTTTTGAGCATATCTCTTGCCCTATACAGAAGGGAACGTACCGTAGATTCTTTCTTTTGGAGCAGAGAAGATATTTCAAATGTGGAATAACCCTCGTAATAATAGAGGTGGACGACTTCGCGGTACTTTACCGGCAGGGTATGAACTGCTTCCAACACCTCTGATTCTTCATGCGTTATACTTTCTATTTGAAGATTTTCGGGAATTGCAATGGTTTTAAACCATGAAGATTTTAGTTTATTTTTACATAGGTTGATAGCAACGCGCATCAGCCAAGCTTTTTCATGTTCAGGACAGGAAAAAGCAGGCTTATTCCTCATAAAACTGAGCAAAGTATCCTGCAGAACATCCTCTGCATCAGAAAGATTATGTAAATACGAATAAGATAATCTTACTATCGTATTGCCGTAGAATTTCAATGCGTGTGCGACTGTCTCCATTTGCCCTTCTTGCTTCAGCCTTATAAGGACAAGCTCCGAGATATAGCATAGTTCGCTCGTTGGATCAGCAGTATGATAAATTTGAAGCCTGTTGTTGACCTTCACTGAGAAAAATACTTCGTTGCATCGGAGAAGCTTAGATCCTGCTAGAACAGCTCACCCTTGGGTGGGCTTTTTTTGGGAGTCAAACGCTCTGTTTTTATACAGCAAGTTCAGATGAACACTCATAAAAAGAGGAATCTCTATGAGAAAGAAAATCGACTTAGAACTGAAGGGGATCAAACCTGCACAGGAGATGATCAGTGTGGTCCTTGAGGTTGATTTAGAATGGGCAGGAGAAAAGCATGAAAGCAACGATTCCAACGATTCCTCTAATGGTGACAGATCATGAAGACGTGTAGAAGTCTGAGGCTTGCTATATACTTCCATCAATTGATGTCACTACGGCTCTTCTTGACGGCAGCCAAGCTCGCTATCCAACGACCACCTTTATTTAACGGGGGATGCTTGATGTGGGTTTTTACAGCGCTTAGCAGGCGTTTGAAACCAAATGGATATCTGCTCTCCGTTCGTTATTAAGACAAAAGAAAACCGTCGGACCTTTTCTCAATATCAACAGTTTACAAATTCAATTTTTTTACACATGATAGTGATAGGTAAGGATGACCCTCGGCATGACCCGTTAGGGTCTCCTTTCCCCCACTTCACACCGTACGTGCCACTTTCGAGGCATACGGCGTTCCATCTACTCAGTACTCGTAAAATCACCTAACTTTTCTCTGAACGATCGAATTTTATCCCAGATTTTCTTTCCTAATATTGAGTAGTCTTCTTTGTCATGAATCCGTTTATGACAGATTTGATGCACGCTGGCTAGATTGGGAACCCGATTGATTTCATTCATTGGGAGGGTAGGGTTGATGTGATGAGTCTGAGTGTTCCAGATATAAAGTTCGTTTCTACAAACTCTGCATTTTCCCTTATCTCTGTTGAATGCATAAGCCTTATTTAGGAAGTATTCAAAGTTGTATCGCCTTCCTGTAAGTTTAAAACCAATAAGTTCTGATAAGCTTACAGTTAGTAATTCGTCAGCACGCGCTTTTACTGGTTTCTTACCTGTACGCCTTCGGTGTATTTCTCTCCCTCTTTCGGAGTATGGTGTCTCATCTGGGATTTTTAGTCGGGGGATCTTCCATTTAGAGAATGCTAGGTTTGTAATACCTACCGTCAATCCGTTATATTCAATGGCAGGTATCATAGTGTCATAGCGTTCATGGACGGAAGTCCAGTTATTTGTATCTTTAGCCCGAACCCATTTTCCTCCGTATTGTTTTAGGGAATTGTAACCTGCCCACTTTAATCGTTCGGAAAATCTAGTCATGACAACATGTACCCAAGTTGTTTCCTCATGATAGTTAATTAATCCACGAATAGCACTGTTGATATTATTTATTTCATGGAGGAGTCTCTCTGTATCGGAGACTTTCCTCAACTTGCGTATTCTCTGGTGTATACTTTTGATTTTCTGGATTAATCGTTTTCTATCGGGCATTGTACGTGTGATATACCTGTCCGGCTCTTTCCTTTCACGACTCCGATCTCATACCCAAGGAATTTCATATGGTTTCTTCTCATGTGTAATGAGTGTCTTTTCATCCGATAGTTTAATTTTTGGTCGTTTCTGTAGATAGTTGGTTATTCGTTCTTTCCATTTTAAAGCTTGCTCTTGACTTTTTATAATCAGAACCCAATCGTCGGCATAGCGAACCAAGTAGGCGGGGTGAAGCTTAGTTGTTTTTATAGCTCGCAACTTTTCGCTTTGTCGACTGTAGGTATGTTTGGTTTCTTTTCCTTCCCATTGTTTGGAGACCCACTGATCGAAGATATCAAGGTAGACATTGGCTAGTAGGGGAGATAAAATACCCTCTTGTGGAGTACCGATGGGGTTTGACCGCACTTCATCCATAATCCCTGCTTGAGTAACCGTCTGTCACGTATCCCCATCTGCCATAAACGTTTTAATAAAACGTTGTGGTCTACGGTATCAAAGAATTTACTTATGTCGCCTTCAATGACCCAATGATAACCTGTTTTATGGATGACTTGGTTCACTCTTTCGAGTGCCATTTTTGTGTCTCGCCAAGGTCTGAAACCGTATGAGTGTTTGAAAAATTGGGCTTCGAGAATAGGTTCTATCGTGATGCGAATGCATTCCTGCATGATTCGATCTCGGACAGTCGGTATTCCCAGAGGGCGTTTTTCATTAGTGTTTGGTTTCGGTATCCATACTCTCCTGATTAGGTGAGGGTGATAATCATTGTTTCTAAAGGAGCTTTGGATTTCCTTGATAACCGATTCATAATCTTGTTGTAAGTAGTCGTCCTGCATGGTTTTCTCATCGACACCTGCTGTTTGTGAACCATGATTACTTTTAATGTTATGGATAGCTGAAAGGATAACCGTTTCGGATGACACTATTTCTAAAAGTGAGTAAAACCATGTAGTTTTTCCAGATTCTTTTCCTCGTTTGGCATTGTCGAAAAGTGCAACTAGGAGTTGGCGCAATTCGGTTTCGTTCTTTGGATAGCTGAATGTTCGTGCCACGCTCACCACCTCCTTTCGGAAGTATGTATGGCGTGTAGCTGGGGTGAGTCTTCGACTTCCTCAGCAGGCTAGGTTGATTTTCTTTCCTTTGTAAACTATGCCCCTTCGCCGTGTAATAGGCTTTCCCTATCTCAGACTACTACGGGCTGCTGCCCTACCGATTTAACAGTCATTTCCTACTGTTTAGAAGCGTTTGATATTCCATTCATTAGCATCTTCTTCGGTAGTTCCGTTGTTCCTCGTGTCCTAGCTTTCCATATGTGACCGTAGCCGTCTTCTCTGACCCGTTCATCGTTCTTTTGCCCACTGATTAGAGGGCGCAGAACTCTATTCCTTTATAGGAGTAGGATAGGTATTGCCGTACCCAAGGTTTTACCTATGATGACTCCCTCTTTCGAGAGCGACAACCTTCGGATTTGGTTGTCTCTGGCTTTCGAGCCGTACATTCGAAGATTCGTCAAACAGCTTTTATACTGCTATTCTCGGTATAGTCACCTTATAGCCTCCCGACTATTTTAAACCATCTCAGGTTCGTTGTTCGCCGCCTTCACCGAGCTTCATAGAAGAATGTTGGTATCCACTCTTGCATGTCGGAGTATTAGAGAACGTTAGCCAATCTTCTAACGTGCCAAGAACTGCCCCTGACCATTCGGATACGAAGTTCGGTTTCGTTAGAAACCGCCTAGTTTTATTGCGTATTACTACACAGGTTGTGTCTAGGAACAACGCGCACGGGTACCGCCAGCAAAACGCAGATTTACTACATTAAGGACTTCTTGACACAAAAAGAGCCAGTTTTCACCACATTCAGGGTGTGACCGGCTATTCTAATTAAACTTTATCCCTGCGAATTTTGGGTTGTACCAGCGTCGTTGATACGACCCATAAAGATGCTGGCGGTACCCCAATTAGGAGTTTCGTTAAAACACAAAAAAAGTACAGGAAACACAATAAGGAATTTTTCATCGACGTGTATTTGTCACGCTCTCCACAAGAAGCGAGGCGAAGTACTTTGCTCCCTCCGGTTTCAGATGCACGCCATCTTGATAGAAGTAATCGTCCTTTCCTTCACTGGCTGAATACCAATCTATCATCTTAACATTGCTGAACTGATTCGCCACTTCTGAAAGACTAGCATTCACAATATCTTGCCACTCTCTCGGTACGCGTGTGTTCACGATCATAATCTGTTTTTCGCCGCTAAGAGATTGCAAAAATATCCGGAATTTGTCCTTATTGAAAGGCCCGTTGGTTCCTAGCTCAATGATGATCGAATCACCCAACTTCCCTTGTGCTTGCAACTGATTAATAACCTCCTGCGCCTGACTCATCTGACGGCCAACCTTGCCGTCGATGACAATTCCCGGAAGCATGTTCTCCAGATAAGAGGCCACACCCAGCATGACAGAATCACCAATGACGGTAATTCCTTTGCCTGATGGGATCTCTGCCTTGCCAGTGGAAGGAACGGCTGAATCTGACTGAATATCTGCTTCCCCCTGGAAGGGACCGATCGTTTCGGATTGAAAAACTTCTTCCCCTATAGATGGAACGGCCGTATCTAATTGCATGGATTCCTCGCCCGAAAATCGGGGCGTTGTATTGTTCGACTCCTGCTGTACAGGGGTTAATTCTTCCTCAGCCGTAGATGTTTCCGTTCCAGGCTTGGGGGCGTACATGCTGCTGCACGAAATCGGAATAAGACATACCAATAGTAAGCCGACCAGAAAAACAGGCCGAATGTAGCGTCGGCGGGCAGAGCGCTGTCGTCCGTCACTGCTTCTGGCGCTGAAGATCCCCCTGCGGAAGGGTTGCTCTATATATTTGTAAGAAATGGCGGCAATGATAAAGCTGGCTGCCAGTTGCAGTACGATGCGCAGTATGCTGGCCCCTTCCGTATTCACTGGAGAACTCGATAACACAATGATTGGGAAGTGCCAAATATATAAGCTGTACGACCGGATCCCGATCCATCGGAGTGGCTTGCAACCGATGAAGTTCCCTACTCGACTGGCAGGATGTACTAGCACGGCAATCACTGCTGCAGTGATAAACGATAACTTTAGGAAACCGCCACGGTAAAGTGAATCATCGAATTTGTTTGTATCATTGATCAGCACGAGTAACATAAACACTCCTACTACTCCAATGCTATCCAGCAAAAGACGTGTTGTTTTGGAAACCCTATAATTTAACTTCTGACTTGGCCATATCACTGCCAACGCCGCACCGACCAATGGGCCAAAAAGGCGAGTATCTGTACCATAATAAACCCTGCTCGGATCGGTTCCCGGCACATATAACATGGCCATCGCGAGGGCGGATACGACAGCGCCGGCCAGGATCCAAAGGGTAAGTTTTCCGCGATGAGGTATCATTTTGATCCCGATTACAAGAACCAAAGGCCAGATGAGATAAAATTGCTCCTCGATGGAAAGCGACCAGAGATGGCCGATCGGGGAAACCGGTCCATAGCTTTCAAAGTACGATATGTCATGAAAAATGAGCCACCAGTTATTCACGTAAAATATCGAGGAAAGAAAATCCCCCTTCAAAGCGAAAAGTCTTCCTGGATCTACCCACGATGCCACGAACAGAAGCATACAGATCAATACAGGAAGCAACCTTCGCGCTCTTCGGACCCAGAAATGCAAAAGACGCAGTTTCTGAAACTGCTTCCACTCCGTAACGATTTGGTCTGTAATCAGATAACCAGAGATGACGAAAAAGATTCCTACCCCAAGCAGCCCTCCTTGAGCCCACTTCCCGTTGAGATGATAGGCTATGACCGCGAGAACGGATAATGCTCTTAGTCCATCTAATCCTGGTATATAGCGTTTACTCGTTTGATTTCTAAACTGTTTCATGCTGTCATCCATTGTGATTCAGTCCTTACTTTGTTTGAAGTATATAAACAGAAAAAATACGTTATGTGAAATGCTCTGTGTTAGCGTTGGGATATTTTATGGGGGATGAATGTTTTCTAATTTACACTTCCTCTCCTTGAAGCCGTCATGAAAATCAGATGGTTAGTTGGAACTTACTTCTACGTAAATCTAAAAATCAACCCATGACAGTCCTGACTCTTTCCAATATAGAGCGCTCTTGTCACGAAAGTTCGACCTACTTGTAAACAAAATGTCAACAATAAAGTAGATTTTCGAGCCAGTCAGCATGCTGTTCCAAAACTATCAACGGATGAAAGATAAGTCGATAAGGGGACTTATTGGTGGAGTCAAACAAAGACATGCACGATAGATTAAATGAGCATATAAATTTGAGCGAAGAATATTTAATGGGAACGATCTTAAGAAGGTTAAGAGTAGGAGCATTATTTTTCGTCATTCCAAACAAAACAACCTTATTCCGAATGCACATGGAAATAAGGTTGCAAAAAACAGACTTATGTTTACCGTAAAGAGGGTACTCTCACTAAGCGATTGGTTTATCAGTCCCGCAAAATGTTTGTAATTCATCCATCGAAAGGCTCCTTATATCAGTTAACAGGTGTGATTATCACTGGTATGTTGATCACCAGTTTTGGCAATCCTGCTATTGACTACAACACTGACTGATGTGTTTCCTTAGGGTCATCCAGTTTTTTCCTTCGTGCTAGAAGAACCGTTATCACCTTCATAGATCGGCGAGTTGTTCAATTCGGTAATTTGATGGTTCATCACATTCATCTCGGTTCGTAGCGAATTGCGAATGGCGAGAAATTTATCCCTGTCCAAATACGTATACCCAGCCTTCCAATAGCCACCGTTGTCAAGGGAGATTAAGGAAGAAGCCGAAATACCTTTAAAGTCCATTGCAAGACCAATTATTTGTTCTTTCGACAGGTCGGTATGGACATGTTCACCAGCTACTTCCAGCAGCTTGAACAGCTTTGGCAACTCGTCAAGATTGGTCAACTTATCTGCAACCACCTTGATCACCTCTTGTTGACGGCGGTTACGGTCGTAGTCGCTCGAATAAAACTTGAAACCGCGGCTGTCTTCACGGTGGCGAACATAGTCTAGCGCCTGGGCGCCATTTAACACTTGCACCCCTGGGTTAAGATCGATATGAGTGCCATCGGTTGAGTCGTTGTAGTATAACTTGCGCTCTACATTCACTTCTACTCCGCCCATCTCGTCAATCACCGATCGGAAACCATCAAAATCAATGTTTATGTAATGTTCTATTGGAATGCCAAGCACTCCCTTGAGCGTTTGTTTGACGAGCGTTTCACCAGTTTCTGCCGGTACTTGGCCGTTCCGTTCCGCCTTTCGCCGCGCTATTTCCCCTTTTGCGTAAACGGCATTAATCTTATGATATCCGCGGTAGCCGGGAATTTTTACTCGCGTATCACGAGGCATGGAAACCATCGACACTTTTTTTGTACTAGGGTTCGCCACAGCCACGATTATGACATCCGTATTCATTGTGCCTGTTTCCGGACGGGTATCCCGGCCAAGAATGACGAACGAAATTGGTTTATCATGATGGAAAGCTGTGTCTACACCCGAATTTGGCGAATTTATCACGCCAGGTGTCTGCTCTGTCACTTTATTTAGCGTATCATTCACGTTCCACATTATTGCTCCAGCAGTACCGCCGATGCTAAGTAACAGAAAGAGCACAACTAATAGAATAATCTTACGTATACTCTTGCGTCGAACAAGCTTTCGTTGAGTACGTTTAGAAAGGCGATCTCTCGCCACCGTTTCTGGCATGTATGATCAATCTCCTTACATTCCTGATTGATAAACTCCGTTATCTATTGACGATTCAAAGCATGGTCAATCTGTAAATGTCTTTTTGGATAACATTAAGCTGGCAGTAAAGTGTACAGAAAAGGAGAACTCCCGACTATTTACTGAGATAGAGAGTTCGGGTCCAACAAAACGAACCGGATGAAAACGAGGTCGTTTTGTTGCAACGACAGCGGATTGCTACTTCAATCATTTCAACCCTTGACCAAAAGTTAGTACGAGAACTTTCAAGGACTTATGGAAGTCTCCTCTTTGTCTTACAGAACTCTCCAGTGAGAAAAGTGATTTACCCATCATAATTAATTAACGCTAAACTCGTGCTCCCCCCGACTCTTCCGAATATATCGCTCTTATGTCACGAAAGTTTGGCTTACTTGTAAACAAATTGTCAACATAAGAGACAGACTCAAGCTTTTATTGTTTCGATATTGCTTTGATGCAAAAAAACAACCTTATTTCGGTTGAATAACGAAATAAGGTTGGCTAGCTGTCTGGTTCCCGATATGAGCTCTGGCAGGGTATTGTTCCTATACAGATTTGAGGATTTTAAGATTGAGCTACTTTTCCAAGATATACTATTGAAATGTGAGTACAAAAGGCAGCTCATCTGAGGTATTCGATTCTACTTGCCCGCCCTGCACAGAAGAATAGTACTTCCTGCCATGAATGAGAAGGCTTTTATTATCTGGACTCCAGAATATTTTCGATGGTATGACTCCATGATACACAGGTTCTTCGTAGAGGACATTTTTACCTTGGAGCTTTCCGACAAAGATAGTGTCTTTATCGTACAACGAGTATGCGACATACTTCCGGTCTCGGGAGAACTCGAAGTTGCTTATTTTATCCAGCAGGACGGTAAGCTCGCTGGTTCTGCGGTCGTATTCATACAGCGTTCCATCTGTTCCAAGGTACACGAACTGATCATTATTTAGCCAAGCGTTTTGTTCGCGACCTGTCTGGTGCTCATACTGTACGGTAATATCACTTCCATTGATCATTCCCATGACTATCCTGTTGGAACGACCTGATTTATTCTCAAACAGGGTAAGCAGCACGCTTTGTCCATCATCAGAAATGTTAACCCCTGTGAGCGTCCTTCCCCGATCAATATCCTTTAGTTGATACGTTTTGTAAGATCCTGAATCGTTATCGTATACTCCTACTCTGGCTTTTCCCTTCATGGATGCATCTATGATGAGAAAGCATACGTATCGACTGTTGTTAGACCACTCAACATCTTGCAGATACAGACTTTGGCTGGAACGGTACATCACTACTTCCGTTTCCTTTCCGTCAGGTAACGAGATCAGCTTTATCGATGCACCGGATGCCGACATGGCTATTTTAGAGATTTTCTTGCCGTCTGGGGACAGTTCCAAAAAAGCTGTATTGGCGTCGATTTGTTTCAGCTGCTCGAACTTTTCATAGGGATAGGCAAGACGCCCCAGGTTCCTCGTCACACCCTCAGTTGTGCTCGCTTTCCTGAACACACCAATCACGGAGTCTGTGGCGGACCACCCCAACATCTGATCCGTCTCCGCGAATGTATTGAAGAAACGGTATATCGCCTTCACCTGGAACGGGCGGCTATTCAGTTCATCGGTATGAGTCTCTTCCTTGCTTGGTATAACAATCGTCTCAGATCTGGGCCCTAGCGTGCATCCGGACAGAAAGATGGCGAGGAACAACAGCAGCGCCCCAGACGTTAAAAAGGATCGACTATTCATCATGATAATATCTCCGCCTTCACGCAAGGAATTTCCACAAACACGCTAGTATAATAATTCTCGCTGACGATACTGATCGTCCCTCCGTGATCGTCGACGATGGATTTGGCAATACTCAGTCCTAAACCGACACTCCCTTCTTCCGCGCCTTTCACATTTACCGAATAAAAGGGTTGAAACAGCTTTGTTAGTTGCTCAGGTGCGATCGGATTACCGGGATTTTTAAATTCAACACGTACATTCCCAGCTGAAAGCTCACCCTTGACTGATATTTCCGCGTAAGTTGAGCTGTATTTGATGGCATTATCTAGAAGATTAATGAAAAGCTGGCGTAATTTGTCAGCCTGACCGTACACAAACAGATTTTCTTCAGTCCTCCAGACGATCTTCTTTTTATAGCGCTTCGCCCGAAACGACATCGAATCACAAACGTCATGCAGAATTATTCCTGTGTCCACCCTATCGAATTCATAATTCTTTGAGGTTCTGCGGGAGATCTCAAGCAGTTTCAACACCATTCTGTGCAGACGTCGGCTCTCTTCGATGATGTGATTGATCCCTTTTTCGAAAAACTCCCGGTCAGTTTCCCCTTTTTCCCGAATAATTTCGGCGTACCCCAGAATGGAAGTCAACGGTGTTTTGAGCTCGTGCGTGATATTGTCAAAAAATCGTTTTTCCTGTTGGTTGACTTCTTTAAGTAAGTCACGGTCTCTTTCGATGGTTGAAATTTGGGTGCTGATCCGTTCGATCATATCGTTAAAATTGACAGCCAGTCGACCAATCTCATCCTTGCGATGAAAATGAATACGAACATCGAGATTGCCGTTCTTCACCTCTGTGGAAGCATGGGTTAGTTTGACGAGTGGGATCGAGAGGTGCCTGGAGAGGATATAGGAGAACAGGAATGCCACTGCGAAGAGCGCAAGCGAGCTGTAAAAGATGATGTCCAATATCCGTCCACTTTGTTCATAAAGCAGGCTAAAGTCTTTAGCAAATCGCAGGATTCCTACCTTGCTTCCATCAATGACAACCGGATAAGAGAAAAAGACCTCCCCGTTGTTCTGGTCGTACGTGATATGATAGGCTGTTTTGCCTCCAATCGCCTGTTTAAGGTCCTTCTCTTGCTGTCCTGAGAATACCGATTTGTCCGAGGAATACAACAAAACGCCTTCCAACGTATAGACGCCGACGTTGCTTCCTGTGGCATGATTTAAGTCACTTACCAAATCCTGGGCCATTTGGCTGAAATAGAGTTTGTTATTTGAAAAATGATTGATAAGAAATGCTTGACGTACATACACATTGCTGTTGTTTTTGAGACCAACCAATTCCGAAGTTACAATCTTTTGATTGCTCGTCCAAATGATCTCTTTTACCGTCTGATTGAGAATAAGGAAAGAGAAAAGAAAGATCAGAAAAAAACCGATGATAAATTTGGCTCGGATCGTCCCGATCATCGCTATTCGACCTGCTTCCCGAATTTGTACCCGATCCCGAACACGGTTATGATCAGATCGCCTGCATCCAGTTTTTTGCGGAGCCTCTGAATATGGGTATCAACCGTCCGGGTATCGCCGCCAAAATCGTATTCCCATACCAGGTCAAGCAATTCTGACCGAGTGAAAATTCTTCCCCGGTGGCCAAATAATGTCATAAGTAAGTCGAATTCCTTGGGAGTCAGGTCGACTAGTATGCCCTCTTTTTTAACCAGTCTTTCCTCCACCACAATCTCGATATTTTTAAACCGGATCACATCGTCTCCAACCGTATCCCGTTCCCTAATATTGGCTTGATCAACCCGACGTAGAATCGTGCGGATTCTAGCGACAACTTCACGCAGGTCAAAAGGCTTCGTGATATAATCATCTGCTCCGAATTCAAGTCCGAGCACTTTATCGGTAATATCAGACTTCGCAGTTATCATTAAAATAGGAATATTGTAGTTTTCTGTAACTCTTTTACAAATATCCAGTCCACTTTGATCCGGTAGCATCCAGTCGAGCAAGAGAAGATCGGGGTTGAATTGTTCCATTTCCATCATTCCTGTAGCTCCACTTGCCGAAATACGTGTACGAAAGCCTTCCAACGTAAGCCCATATGAAAGTAAATCGGCAATTGGTTGTTCATCTTCAATAATGAGAACTTTTGTTTTATTCATGGAGATCACCATTCCTTACTAGTCCAGCTAGGGGTAAAGTTTAAAAAGGTCCCTATGTTGAATCGATTTTAGCACATTATAATATAAATCATAACTTCTAAGCACACTCTTTCTCTCCATAATTCTCTAACTCTAGTAATCAGGGATATAGTAAATATTTGCCCAGATGAGATCCATTACTATAAATAATTACTGAATTAACCATTATAGTAGGTTATACATTGCTGTTATTAACTGCCTTTGTCAACCAATTTTTTTGCGGGCCAAATTCTGGAATGGAAAAGGCATGAATCGGATCTTTTTGACGAATTATAGATAAGTTTTTAAATAAATTTGCTCTAAATAATGGATTAAATAGATTAAATTCAAAAGTTGTCAGTTAAATCCTTTCAAATATCAATAAATTATTTATTCACGTTAGTGGACCCCGAATTGGATTTGAGTCATCCTCTCTGCAAGTCGTTAAGATGAAACAAGCAGGCGTTACGAATTAGGAGATATTGGAGCAATTAGGAATCGAGGATAAAAAGCAAATTAAAACCTGAATGAAATGGTATCGAAACGGGGAAACACATCGATTTTCCCAACCTGTAGGCAAGCAGTATAAGTATGGGAAAAGCGGTTCAAATCATCTCGACGAGATGACTCAGAAGGATCTAAAAATCCGACAATTAGAGATACAAATTAAAGTCCTAAAAAAGTATCTGGAACGACAAAGGAGGTGGAAAAATCAATTTTAATGGAGGTTGTAGAGAGTTTTCGGAGGAAATTTCCTATCACAGATGTGCTTAAACTGTTTGGAGTGCCACGGGCGACTTATTACCGCTGGAAAGCCAAAGCAGGCAATAGGGAAATGGAGCTTGAAACTCTAATTGAGCAGTTGTGTCGGAAATATCACTATCGTTTTGGTCACAGAAAGAAACGAGCTTTACTGTGTCGTAAGCATAACAAACAGGTGAATCGTAAGACAGTCCAAAGAATTATGCAGAAGAAAAATCTACAATGTCGCACCAAGCCAAAACGTAAGACGTTTATCAACGGGGAGAGCAGAATTGTTGTAGCGAATGAACTTAACAGGGATTTTACGGTTTCGAAACCAAATGAAAAGTGGGTTACGGATATTACATATTTATCTTACGGTCAAAGCATGTTGTACTTATCGACAATTATGGACCTGTATAACAACGAAATCATCGCTTACCGAATAAGTGACCGACAAGATGTTTCTCTCGTGCTAGAAACTCTGGAGGAGGCAATAAATACTACGGAGGCAGCAGGTGCTCTTTTTCCACAGTGACCAAGGCTCAGTTTATACGTCATACGCGTTTCAAAGCAAAGCAAAAGAAAAAAACATTACCACGAGCATGTCCCGAAAGGGGAATTGCCATGATAATGTTTGTCATTGAATCCTTCCACTCCTCGCTAAAGTCGGAAGAATTCGACTCTCTAAAAAGAGAGATCCTAACAAACCTAATGGTAATACAAAAAGTAGAGAATTACATCTGTTTTTACAATGAAGAACGAATTCAGGAGAAATTAAACTACCTGTCCCCATACGAGTATGGGAAACAGGTAGCATAGGTGTTTTTTCAAAGTCTCATTAACCTGGGTCAGTCCATAATACTTCACTAGGGGATTCATTTATGACTATCTAGGAATTACTCTTCCCAGACCTTTACTTCAGTCATTTTTTCGCCTTGCTTAATTTTGTCCACATGCTCCATACCTTCGATAACTTGACCAAATACAGTATGAACGCCATCTAGATGTGGGAATGCATCATAACCGATAAAGAATTGGCTACCGCCTGTATCTTTACCTGCATGTGCCATGGACAATGCACCACGAACGTGTTTGTGTGGGTTTCCTTGTGTTTCACATTTGATTGTGTAACCAGGACCGCCAGTCCCTGTTCCATGTGGGCAACCGCCTTGTGCAACAAACCCTGGAATAACACGGTGGAAAGACAGACCATTGTAGAAGCCTTCAGTTGCTAGTTTTTCGAAGTTTGCAACGGTACCAGGAGCTTCTTTATCGAAGAATTCAATAACAACCTTATTTCCGTTGTCTAGGGTGATTTGACCTTTTTTCATATGTATATACCTCCATTATTTCCATTCCCTTAAAAGGGATAAATAAATAGTCCACCTGCTCATTGAACAAAGTGGTTTTTATCCCTTTTATCTTATCTTGTTCAATTCCTAATAGCAAGTTATCGTTGTACAAAGCAAAAAAAAGAGACTCCATCTCTGAAATCTCATTTCCTTGAGAAATATATCATCCTTTTTACAGTGAAACTTTGGTATACAGGCGATCATTTCGAATCAGATCCATTAATGATTCACGCTGAACCACCAATTCTGCTTCGCCTTCTTTAACAAATACAACAGCAGGTCGCGTAATTCGATTATAGTTATTAGCCATTGCATACCCATAAGCACCTGTACTGGAAACGGCTAAAATATCCCCAGGTTGATGAGTAGACAACTGTACGTCCCAGATAAGCATATCGCCTGATTCACAGCATTTACCCGCTATTGAAACCAGTTCTGTAGCAGGCTCAAGCAAACGATTAGCCACACAGGCCTCATATTTAGCTTGGTACAAAGCAGGTCGTAGATTGTCAGTCATTCCCCCATCAATTGCTACATATTTTCGAACATCAGGAATTTCTTTCGTCGCTCCAATTGTATACAAGGTTGTCCCAGCATCTCCAATAATACTCCGACCAGGTTCAATCCAAATTTCTGGGAAAGGCAGGTTATGCTTTATAAACTCAGTACGTACACCATTCGTAATCGCTTCGATATAGTCCTTTGCTACAAGCGGTGTATCCCCTTCCACATATCGAATACCAAAACCGCCTCCGACATTAAATACCTGACAAGTAAAACCTAGCTCTTTTTTTACATCAGCTAAAAATTCCGTCAAACGTTGAATAGCTAACAGAAAGCCATCTGTTTCGAAGATTTGGGAGCCTATATGACAGTGAATGCCAAGTAATTGCAACGCTTGACTTTCTTGTGCTACTTCAATAGCCTTCATCGCTTGATTGCTAATCATATCAAATCCAAATTTGGAGTCCTGCTGTCCAGTGGATATATATTCATGCGTGTGTGCTTCTACACCAGGTGTAAGACGTAGCAAAACATTAGCTGTCAATCCACGCTCTGTAGCTAGTGAATGTAACATATCTAATTCATAAAAGTTATCTGCCACAAAACAGCCAATATTGGCTTCAAGAGCCATAATTAATTCTTGCATGGTTTTATTATTACCATGAAAATGAATTCGTTCTGCCGGGAACCCCGCTACTAATGCTGTGTATAATTCTCCAGCAGAAACCACATCCAGGGATAATCCTTCCTCTTCTATCAGCTTGCACATTGCCATCGTACAAAAAGCTTTGCTAGCATAGGCTACTTGAAAAGCAAAACCACTTTGCTGAAAGGCCTCTACAAAAGCACGGCACTTTTCCCGAATTAATGTTTCATCATAGACGTACAATGGAGTCTGATATTTCTCTACTAGCTTGGTAGTATCACATCCCCCAATTTCAAGGTGTCCTTTTTCATTGATGCGACTTGTGCCATGCAAAAACATAGCCTTTCCCCCCTTATCCACTTTCCCTGCTCTGCATTCTCATGAATAAAGCTATTCTGGCTTTTCCATGTATTTCGACTACTTTAGGAAGGAGATAGCAACGCCACATTCTCATGGCTCGCTATACATCCTGTATTTTTATTCGTATATCTAATTTTTAAGCATTAATATACCACAGCGAGTAACCAAATCCAAGATATATATAACTACGTCTACCTTCTATTGTCTGTTGGAGTTTTGGGAACGAACAACGCTTGGCCGTTTCTCTTGATACGGTACAGCCTTACGTAATACAATTTCCTTAAATCCTTCATAGTTAAACGGAATTAATGGCCACAGATAAGGGGTATCAATCGATCTAGTCATCGCAAGCGCAAGTAAAACGAAGGCACAACCAAACATATAGCCTTGCAATCCAAAAAGTCCAGTGCTTACTAATAATAGTAACCGGACCAATCGGTTGGCCATGCTGAGTTCATAGCTTGGAGTTGCATAGGTCCCAATTGCCGCCACGGCTAGGTACAAGATCACTTCAGGTGAAAACAAGCCTACCTTAATTGCAACTTCACCAATTAAAATAGCTGCAATAAGTCCCATTGCAATTGAAAGAGGTGCAGGGGTATGTACTGCCGCCATCCTCATTAAATCAAGCCCAAGCTCAGCTAGCAAAAATTGTATCATGATTGGAATAGAACCTGGATCTTTGACGCCGAGAAATTGTAATTGAGAAGGTATATACTCTGAATGCATTACTAATAACAGCCATAGAGGTGGTAACACCAATGAAGCAATGATACCCAGAAAACGTACCCAGCGTAGATATGCTCCAACAACTGGCGTCTGCCTATATTCCTCCGCATGCTGTACATGATGAAAGTAAGTGGCAGGAGTGATGATGACGCTAGGTGAAGTATCTACATAAATAAGGACATGACCCTCAAGAAGATGAATAGCCGCCACGTCTGGTCGTTCTGTATAACGTACCAATGGAAATGGATTAAACGATCTTCCAATAATAAACTCTTCAATGGTTTTTTCTGACATCGGAATCCCATCGATTTGGATATCTTGAATTCTTGATTTTAATTTTTCCACTAAATGTGGGTTGGCTACATCAGCCAGATAAGCGATAACGACATCTGTTTTCGAACGTTCCCCGACCTGCATAATTTCAAAACGTAAACGTTCATCACGTATACGTCGACGAGTAAGTGAGGTATTGGAAACTAGATTTTCTGTAAAACCATCATGGGCTCCTCGTACAACACGTTCAGTATCTGGCTCTTCCGGCGTACGAGTCAAATAAATTTTGGCATCGACCATTAGAGCTGTATCTTCGCCATCAATCAGTAACCCGATTTGACCAACCAATACTTTATCCATGAATTCATTACATGTTTTTATCTTTGTTATTTGAAAAAAAGGAACATATTTCTGATAAAATATTTTCCAGTTTTCTTCGCCTGTTTCCCGTTCTTTAATATTATTTAGATCTTGTAAAATCAACGTCACAATCGTGCTATCTGCAAATCCGTTAATATAATACAGGCTGACTCTAATACGACCTACCTTTAAATCATGGACGCCAATATCAAAAGATGTGCCTACCCCTAGCTTGTCATCAAGAAACGCCCTATTCTCTTCAAGACTAGGGACAATAGGTTGTTTGTCTTGTTTATCCTCCGACACCAAATCCACTCCTTTCCATAATCCATTCTACTGCTCTCCTAGTAATCGGACAGCCTTTATTGATGTGGTCCCGCCCGTCCATTTTTCCGATGTCACCAATACCAATAATGTGGGCAATATCACATGCGTTTAGAATATCAACCGTATCACCGTAGATTCGATGCTGAAGTTCCTTGTGGACGACTCCATCCTTATCGACCGCGTCCTCCACCACTATTCCTTGCTTTGTAACTGAATATTTTACTTTGGTACCCGCTACCCATTTGGTGTTAGACGCAACTGCTACTGCCCCTAGAACTTCAATGTCTGGATGTTTTGCCACAAAACAAATCGCCCTTTCCCCTCGTCCAAAACCATAGTTTCCATTGTCATCAAACATAACTAGAACCGGATCATAAGGCGTTTGTTTAATAAGTGCTACCATTTGCTCCCCTGACAGCGGAGTTGGATTTCCTGCGGATAATGAAATACATCTTCCTCCAATTTGTCTAGCTACTTCTTCAATTACTTTCTGTGCGATGTGGTCGCCGTCTGTGATTATGATAACGCGGCGTCGAGCCTGATTCATCGAACCGCCTCCTCCGCCAAGAATTCCTACCCTTTTGGTTTGAACACTAGGGAAGCAAGGAAACTAAAAGCAATTGCAGCAGTAATACCAGCCGCTGGCACCTCAAACATTCCACTTGCTACACCAATTGCACCGTTTTGATTTAATTCCTGTAAGGCACCATGGTACAGTGAATGGCCGAAACTAATGATTGGCACAGTAGCACCAGCACCAGCAAATTTGATAAAACCATCATAGATTCCAATAAAATCAAGCACCACACCTGTTACTACTAACGTAACCATGACATGGGCAGGTGTAATTTTAGCTACATCTAACATAATCTGCCCGACCACACAAATTAAACCGCCTATGATAAAGGCAATAAGGTATTCCACGATTATTTTCCTCCTTCAAATGCAACTGCATGAGCAATACACGGGATTGAATTTCCTTGTTGTGTACTAATGGGACTAAGCAAAGCTCCAGTTGCACACACAAGCACCTTTTTTAATTTGCCAGATTGAAGCTGATTCATAATATAGCTGTACGTTACGCTGGCACTTGAAGCACATCCACTTGCCCCTGCAAATACTTCCTGATCGGGTGAATAAATCATAAGACCACAGTCATTGTACACACCTTCAACGTTATAGCCTTCTTTTGCTAGCATATCTTTACAAATAGCATAGCCCACCGTCCCCAAATCTCCCGTGACAATGAGATCATAGTCTGAAGGACTTCGGCCCGTATCAATAAAATGAGTAGCGATCGTAGAAACAGCGGCAGGTGCCATCGCTGCTCCCATCGCAAAAGGGTCTGTAATCCCCATATCAATTACTTTACCAACTGTAGAATACGTTATCCGAGGTCCATTGCCTCCTCTGCCTACAATTGCTGCGCCTGCTCCTGTAACTGTACACTGTGAATGCGGAGGCTTTTGTCCACCATACTCAGTCGGGTAGCGAAATTGCCTTTCAGCTGTTGCGTTATGACTGCTGCATGCAGCTACGATATAATTAGAATACCCCGCATTTACAAGGGCAGAAGCGGTAGAGAGCGTCAGCATAGAGGAAGAACATGCTCCGTACATACCAAGTGTAGGAAATTGCATTTTTTCTGCGGTAAAGCTGACCGTGATATTTTGATTAAGTAAATCTCCTGCGATAATTTGATCGATTTGATTTTTTTTCAGATTAGCTTTCTTAATTGCAAGTGTAATGGCATCCTCCATTAGCTTTTTTTCAGCTTTTTCCCAGGAATCCTGACCAGCGTACATATCGTCATATGTTCTATCAAATAGATCTTTCAATGGACCTTCAGCTTCCTTTGGTCCTACAACCACCGCACTTCCCTGAATCCGTACATCCTCTGTAAATTTCCACGTTTGCTGACTTACTCTATTTTTACTTTTCGTTGCCGTACTCACTTTCTTCACCTCGTTTTAGTAGAACATATTTAATAGCACACGCAACATCCCAAAAATAAAGGCTGCGGTTACTCCATAAACGATAACGGAACCTGCCAGTTTAAACATGTTACCAGCTACACCAAGCACATAGCCTTCACTGCGATGCTCGATTGCAGCAGATGACATAGAGTTGGCAAACCCTGTAATCGGAACTGCTGACCCAGCCCCGGCATATTGACCGATGTTGTCATAAATTCCAAATCCGGTTAATAATACAGAGATTAAAATAAGAGTAATAGAGGTGGGTCCAGCAGCCTTTTCTGCGTCTAGGTGTAAGAAAGCTACATAGAGATTCTGAATGATTTGCCCTAGCAAGCAAATCGCTCCACCTACCCAAAATGCACGAAAACAATTTAACAAGAGATTGCGTTTTGGTTCATATTTTTGGGCTTGCTCCTGATAGACTTGCTTATTCATTTGTAGTTTGAAGCCCTGTTTTTGTTTTTGCTTGGTTGTTGCCATCTAACTTGTCCCCTTTATATCTGTTATGAGTACCACTGTGACCTAATACCTTCTGCTTATTTTTTCTATGTCAGCGTCATTCTATGAATGGCTCGATTTACCAATTCCACTTCTATTACCACTCTACCTTCCCATGCACCTTATAAGGAGAAAGTCCATTGCAACAAAGAACCAACTATTTTCCCTAGCACCATCGCCATTAAAAAATTTCTCATATAATCATGGAGCCCTAGCCGCTTGGTTAAAATAGGGAACACATTTAATACCTCCGTAAGACCAGCCGCTAGCATACCTACAAAAATTCCAGCTATGCCTCCTACCACAGCAGTGAACACTGCTGGCAACTGAACAGAAATCGCAAAGTAATCACACCACGTAAACCAAAGCGCCCCCAGGACAATTGCCCACTCGTAGCTACGAATGGAAGAATGAGAAGAAGAGAGTTGTGTCAGGCGTGGAATAATATCTAAGACGCTTAAAAAAGCGACCAGTCCGCTTCCTACTGCCAGACCCCAACCCAGTCCCATTACAATGACAAACAAATAAAGAAGCATCATGTCTTATCTCGTTGATTTTCCTCGTTCTCATTTTCTAAATAATATTGATCCAAGTTCTGTTGATATAAAAATAATTCAACGTCAAGTGGACTAGGCTCTTCATTGAACCGTTTTCGAAAAATATGATTAAAAAATAAAACCATTCCAAGACCAATTCCTAAAGAATAAGGGATTTGTAACAGTAAAGGGCGTTTTTCATATTGCCCTGTGATTAGTTGATATAAACGTTGCTGTACCTCTAACATGCTTACATCAGCATGAAAGTTCATAATGGCTAAGCCAGAGCCTATAAACAAAAGTAGCCAAACAAATGATACGATAAAGAAATTGGCCTGTTTTACGGGGCTCTCTACCTCAACGATAATTTGAGACGAACCTTGTACCTCTAGATGGACTTCTGGATACATCTGACGCAGTTTACGGATAACCTGCATAATGTCGATGATAATCAAATTCCCATCCTCTTTCTTTACTTGGTAGACCGGAATCCGACGTAATCTCTCCTCGCGTTCACCATCCCAATAAAGCTGACAGATATCACCGAGCAGAATGACATCTTTCTCCCTTATCACCAGTCGTTTGCGTAACCGTAAAAATAAAATCTGCTCCATATCACTGCCTCCTTCCTTGCTAATGCAAGCAGTGCGGTGTTTTTATGTAGTATCTGCAAAAAGAAAGAGACCATTCGAGCTATTGCTCGATTTGGTCTCTTATCGTTTGAAGTATTCTCTTTTCCAATCGTGATACCTGTACTTGTGAGATTCCTAATCTCTCGGCTACCTCGGATTGAGTTTGGTCCTTATAGTAACGCAGAAGAACAATCAATTGCTCTCGTTCGGTTAACTTACTAATTGCGTCACGCAAGGCAATCTGATCAAACCATTTGCTTAAACTTTCATCAGCTATTTGATCGATCAATGTGATAGGGTCACCATCATTTTCAAATACAGTCTCATGAATAGATGACGGAGCCCGGCTAGCCTCCTGAGCGAACACAACATCCTCATTAGATAGCCCTAGCGTTTCTGCAACTTCGCTGATGGTAGGTGAACGTCCAAATTTCTTATACAATTCGTCCCTTGTTCTTCGCACTTTGTTTGCAGTTTCCTTCAACGAACGGCTTACTTTGACCGTGCCATCATCCCGTAGGAAACGTTGAATTTCTCCGATGATCATGGGTACAGCATACGTTGAAAATTTGACATCGTAGTTTAAATCAAATTTATCGACTGCTTTTAATAATCCAATACAGCCAATTTGAAACAGATCATCTGCTTCATAGCCACGGTTCATAAAACGTTGGACAACAGACCATACTAAACGAATATTACTACTTACCAGTTGGTCACGTGCAGACGTATCTCCCGTTTGGCTTTTAGCAATGAGCTCTTTTACTTGTTCGTTAGTAAGAAACGGCTGACTAGCGTTTTTAATATCGGCTCCCATGGCATTACCCCTAGCTTTGTAAAGCTTTTGCATAAGCGAGACGTTTAACTAAGCGAATCCTTGTACCCTGATTAATGGCCGTAACCACTTCTAGTGAATCCATAAAATTTTCCATAATCGTAAAACCCATTCCTGAACGTTCCAACTCTGGCTTAGAAGTAAACAATGGTTGCATCGCCTCTTCCACATTAACAATTCCTTTTCCGTAATCCTCAATGACAAGCTCGACTACTCCATCCTCCAAAGTAGCTTCAATATGGACCACTCCTAGTGGATTTTCATCATAAGCATGGATAATCGCATTCGTGACTGCTTCTGATACGACAGTTTTGATTTCCTCTAACTCTTCCATCGTGACATCGAGTTGTGAGATAAAAGAAGCCACAGAAACACGTGCAAATGCTTCGTTTTGACTGAGGGCAGAGAATTGTAGTTGCATATGATTTCTCATCGTTATGCCACCCCCAGTACGTCCAGAGCGTCTGACACATGTTCTTTATGCTTTAATACTTTAAACAAACCTGACATTTCAAAAATGCGATAGATCGTGGGATTAATGGAACAGACAAATACTTCTCCATTACGTGCTGTAATTTGTTTATATCTACCTAAAATCACGCCAATTCCTGAGCTATCCATGAAGGTCAAGTCCTCCAAGTCTAGGACCACATGACGAATCTGCTCATCCTTGATAGCAGTGTCTAAACGGTTTCTCAAGGTTTCCGCTGTGTGATGATCCAGCTCACCTTGTAGCCGGACCAACAAGACCTCTCGTAAGGTCTCCATCTCAATGTGTAAACTCATAACTTGGAACAACTCCTTCTCCCGTTGATGTCTCTCTTTTTCTCTATCCAACAAACCAATTCCTCCCAGCCGACAAAAGAACAAAAAAGTCGAGAAGCCTCTACAAAAGTGGACATTCTCGACATTTTTCGTAAATTCAGCGATAGGTAAACATTACCTTCTGGGTTGTTCTTTTGAGTATGTCCCACATATTGGCACGTTCAACTGTTTTCTCTGGATACAAATCAATCCGAGCTATTTCCTTGCCATCCTTTTTTATAAAAATATGGCCTACTACGTTCGATTTTTTAATCGGAGCTTTTACCTCGCTAACCAGTGTAACCTCTTTTACAAAAGCGTTAGGATTTTCTCCTTTTTTCGTAAGAAGACTAACAGGCTGTTCGGTCACAACATTTACCTTCGTTTCTTCTCCTTTATCCAGAGAAAGCTGTTGAATAACATCCCCTTTTTTATAGATGGGATGCACTTGATAATGATTAAAGGCATAATCAAACATACCTGTAATTTCACTATTTCTTACCTTGGTATCTGGTTCACCCAATACAACAGCAATTACACGCATGTTTTTGCGTTTAGCTGTTGCTGTAATACAAAACTTAGCTTCCGATGTATAGCCCGTCTTCAATCCATCTACTCCGTCATAAAAACGAACAAGTCGATTCGTGTTCACTAACCAGAATGGGCTGGTACTTTCTTTCCGTAGATAATCTTGATAGATGCCCGTATATTTAGTTATTATTTCATGTTTTAACAGCTCACGTGACATGATTGCAATGTCAGAAGCAGTTGAGTAATGATCTGGTGAAGGTAATCCATTGCAGTTAATAAAGTGTGTATTTTTTAGTCCTAGTTGCGCTGCACGTTCATTCATCTTATTGATAAACGCTTCTTCAGTTCCTCCGATATGCTCAGCCATAGCAACCGCAGCATCATTTCCAGAAGCGATAGCAATACCTTTGACCATATCTTCTACTGTCATCTCTTCCCCTGGCTGTAAGAAAATCTGAGATCCACCCATGGAAGCAGCTCGTTCGCTGGTACGAACTTTGTCGGTTAACTTTACTTCTCCTCGCTCCATTGCCTCAAATATCAGTAACAAGGTCATTACCTTGGTGATACTTGCTGGCGGTAGCTTTTCATGCGGATTTTTTTCAAACAGAATGGTGCCGGAATCTGCCTCCATCAGGATCGCTGACTTTGCATGTGGGGCCATATCAGGTTTTGACTCTGCTCCAAAAGCTAACCCTGGAGTAAGCAAGGTTATGCAAGTAACCAAACAGAGAAAAACACGAAGTAATCTTTTCATTTCGCTTTCGTACCTCCATTCGTATTTCTAGCATCCCCTTTTCTCAGGAAAATATTCACACTTTCAAAGAAATAAAATAGATAAAAACGAGCCGATAACAAAAAACTTGCCGTCTTTGGAAAAGAGACGGCAAGCTTGGTAGTTATACTTGGAATTTAGACACATGAGCTTCTAAATCATTTGATAATTCTTGCATGCTTTGTACATTTTTATTTATCTCTGAAATAGCTTTTAGCTGTGCTTCTATAGTTGTAACCGCTTCAATCAGTGATTGATCTATCTCACCGGACCTTTGTGACAAATTTTGCATGGAGCTACTAACAACTTGATTACCAGCTGCCATCTCTTCAGAAATAGCAGTCATTGATTCACTCTGTTCAGCAGCAGCCTGAATCTCCTGTAGGATGTGAGTAAAGGATTGGCCCACCATCTCTACGGATTTGAGTCCGACATCCGCTTGTTTTACTACATCATCCATGTTTAGTGTCATCTCTTTTGCTTCATAATTAATCGATCCTGCGATAGCTGCAATCTTTTCAGAAAAGCTACTGCTTTCTTCTGCCAATTTGCGGACTTCGCTTGCTACAACAGAGAATCCTTTACCTGCTTCTCCCGCTCGTGCTGCTTCTATCGCTGCATTTAAAGCGAGAAGATTGGTTTGAGATGCGATTCCTGTTATCATTTTAACGATTTCTGAAATTTCGTTAGACCGTTGACGTAAAGTATGCATTCGATTCGCATTTTGTCCGATTTCTGACGTAACACCACGAACAACCTCAACTACATCTTGAACCTGCTTCATTCCAACCTGAGCCCGTTCTAATGTTTTGGATGTAGCATTAGATGTAGCTTCTGCGGATATCGCAACCTGCTCCACCCCTTCGGAGATTTCAGAAACAGTAGTCACGGTACTCTGTACCTCTCGATTCTGCATAGAAATACGCTCTGAAATCCCGGTTAATGTACCTGAAATTTGGTGCAAGGATACCGTATTAGCTTCAGAATGTTTCTGCAACTCACCAGATGCCACATTCAAGACAACCGCTTGACTTTGTACACGTGTAATTAAATCCTTTAGTTCACCTACCATTTGGTTAAGTGCTTGTCCGACTTGGGCAATCTCGTCTTTACCCTGCACCTCTATGTCTGTCGTGAAATCTCCACTTCCTACTCGCTGCATTTGTGTTGTTACTGTGATCAATTGCCTTTTCATAGAATTTGCATACCACCAAATGGCTGCACCCGCTAGCACAGTGACCGGTATACTGACTAAGAATATAATCCAGCCCATGCTGTTTACTTCTCCGTAGATTTCCGACAGGCTTGTGCTTAATACCAGACTCCAAGGCAACGTTTTTAATGGAGCGATTGATGCAAATGATTCTATGCCATTATCAGTGTAGATGACATTTGTACTAGAGCGATCTATTACTTTTTGCATGATTTCTTTATAAGCTGGGTCGCTACCTACCTCTACATTATTCGTGTATTCCTCATTCTTATGAGCCACGACCAGACCATTTTCATTTAGAACATAGCCATAGCCATTTTCCATGAACTGAACTCCTGCTATTCTGTCCAGCATTTTCTGCATAGAAAAAGCAACTATTAGAATCCGACTAGTATCGCTATTAGACGGACCTACTGGTGTTGCGATATATCCATAGCTTTTTTCCACATGAGGTTGAATATCTTCACCAGAAATGATCATTTGCTTTTGGGAAACAGCTTCTTTAAAGAACGTTTTATCATTAAAATTCGTAAAATTCATAGTAGTCAATGAATACTCTTCGATCCCTGTTTTCCCATTCACGAGATGAATTTTTTTAATTTCCGGAAAACTCTGTCTCAATAATTTAAATTCATCTTTTACAAGGGTATCAATGTTGGTTCTCATTACATTCTTTGCAGCAGAACCTTTTACTTGTGTCGCAATTGAATTTATCCATTCATCAACACTTGCTGTGTATTGCTCTGTCAACATTTTGGATTGTTTGGTTGTAATGTTGATTAACGTATTTTTGGAGAAAGACAATACGATCGTTTCCAAGGTTCCAAAGATCAATAGAACCATGATGATTCCCCAAATAATCATTTTAGTTGCTATGGACTTCCCCATATGGAGTTTCATTTTTCTTATGTTTGTTAAAGAGGGTTTCCAGTTGTTTTTTACCCCTCTAACTCCCTTGATCATTTTTATCATCCTCCTTACATGTTGAAAAGCACGGTACATATCGAGCCTATGGTACCACAAATTATTCATATGTATAAACGAAACATGAAACTTATTATCTATATCGGAAAAACAGAGGGACTTAATTACTATAAAACTGTAAAATTTCACAAAATAATAACTTTACAAATGATTTACACACATTTTACAAAACATGATTCTCTGCTTATTTCGGGAACAACGCGAAATTGAAAAATGCCATGCCTACTAGGTTAGGTAAAAGAACAACGGCACCCTGCTATGCTGCAAGGCGCCGTTTTCTTTTATACTCGGTTTTCGCATAATGCAACGAATTTAGTTAAACAAGTGACAAGCTACAAAATGGCCTGATTCAATCTCTTTCCAATCTGGCTCTTTCGCTGCACACTCCGGCATTGCTTTCGGGCAACGCGTACGGAAATGACAACCGCTTGGTGGGTTCATTGGACTCGGTACATCGCCTTGTAGAACGATACGCTCACGAGTACGCTCGATTTCAGGATCTGGAATAGGAATCGCAGATAATAAAGCCTGTGTATATGGATGAAGCGGTTTTTCATACAGCTTTTCACTATCTGCTAACTCTACCATTTTCCCAAGATACATAACGCCAACTCGATCAGAAATGTATTTAACCATGGACAAGTCATGGGCGATAAACATATATGTTAAGCCCATTTTTTCTTGCAGTTGCTCCAATAAGTTAACAACCTGGGCTTGAACGGATACGTCCAATGCTGAAATCGGTTCGTCACACACGATAAATTTCGGTTCGACAGCTAGAGCGCGTGCGATCCCAATACGTTGACGCTGACCACCAGAAAACTCATGTGGAAAACGGTTCATATGCTCAGGGTTCAAGCTTACTAATGACAGCAATTCTTGGATGCGTTCTTTACGTTTTGAGCCAGAAGCAAGACCATGAATATCTAGAGCTTCTCCGATAATATCGCCAACTGTCATACGCGGGTTAAGAGAAGCGTATGGGTCTTGGAAAATCATCTGGATGTTACGACGCATGGCTTTCATTTCAGAAGGGCTTAATTTAGACAAATCTTTACCCTCAAAAAATACTTGTCCGTCAGTTGGATCGTATAAGCGAAGCATTGTACGACCAGCAGTAGATTTCCCACAGCCAGACTCACCTACGATCCCTAAGGTCTCACCGCGTTTAATCGTAAAGGATACGTCATTGACTGCCTTTAATGTATTTTCACCGATCTTAAAAAATTTCTTTAAATTGCGTACCTCAACCAATGTATCATCGTTTGACATATCTTTGTTTGCCATCTGTGCTCCTCCTCCCTTACGAACCTGTGCGAGCTTGTGCTAACGGATGTTGTAACCAGCAGGCGGCGCGTTGACTGTCGCTAATTGTGGTCAATTCAGGATCATATTCCATACATACCTTCATTGTGCACTCACAGCGCGCAGCAAAGCCACACCCCACTGGAGGTTTTAACAGGTCCGGTGGTGTACCAAAGATTGGAGTAAGCGGCTCATCACGATTTAAATCAAGTCGTGGTACAGAGCGCAACAAGCCTTTTGTATAAGGATGCTGAGGATTATAAAATACTTCATCAACTGTACCCTCTTCAATTACCTTACCAGCGTACATAACGACTACACGATCGCACATTTCAGCAACAACACCCAAATCATGCGTGATCATGATAATAGAAGTACCCATTTTCTTTTGCAAATCTTTCATCAAATCAAGAATTTGCGCTTGAATGGTTACATCCAGAGCTGTTGTTGGTTCATCGGCAATTAACAGCTTAGGTGAACATGAAAGAGAGATTGCGATCATGCCACGTTGGCGCATACCACCGGAAAATTCATGCGGGTATTGGTTCACACGACGGTCTGGTTGTGGAATACCTACAATGTTTAATAGTTCAATCGCACGCTCTTTAGCAGCAGCTTTGCTCATGTTTTGATGTTTAATCAAACCTTCCATGATCTGATTACCGATCGTCATGGTTGGGTTAAGAGAAGTCATCGGATCTTGGAAAATCATACCAATATCTTTACCACGAATGGATTCCATCTCTTTATTTGTCTTCTTAATAATATCCTGACCATTGAACAAAATCTGACCTTGCTTATATTCACCCGGAGGCGTCGGAATTAGCTTCATCAAAGATTGAGCTGTAACCGACTTTCCACAGCCGGATTCCCCTACAATTGCTACTGCTTCCCCTTTATTTACATGAAAGTTTACGCCACGCACAGCTTTCACTTCACCAGCATAGGTGTGGAAGGAAACATGCAAATCTTTAACTTCCAAAATTCGTTCCATCCTAATCCCTCCTATTTACGTAAGCGTGGGTCTACTGCATCTCGAATACCGTCACCCAACAGGTTTAAGGCCAAAATGGTTAAACTGATAAAAACAGCTGGGAACATTAATCGCCATGGGTAATACTTCATCGCTGGCAATCCCTCTGATGCCATGGTTCCCCATGAAGCAACTGGTGCAGAAACCCCTAGACCAAGGAAGGACAAGAACGCTTCAGCAAAAATTGCACTTGGAATCGACAAACTCAACGTAACAATGATCGGACCTAGAGCATTCGGGATCAAATGTTTAAAGATAATACGCTTACTATCAGCACCAAGCGATTTCGCGGCTAGTACATACTCTTGTTGCTTAAGCTGCAGCATCTGTCCCCTGACAATCCTAGCCATCCCGATCCAGCCCGTTATGGTAAGGGCTAAAATAATGGTGGTAACACCAGGTTTTAAAACAACCAGTAGCAAGATAACTACTAATAGATAAGGAATAGCAAACAGGATGTCAGCAATACGCATCATAATCTCGTCCACTTTACCACCATAGAAACCGGCAATACCACCCCAAAGTACTCCAACAATTAAATCAATAAAGGCAGCGGCAAAACCTACTTCAAGGGAGATACGTGCACCGTACCAAATACGAACGAACATATCGCGTCCTAAATCATCCGTTCCAAAAAAGTGTTCCATGGAAGGCTTTTTGTTTTTACCAGTTAAATCTGTCGAGAAGTAGTCATTAGAACTCACCATTGGCATAGCAATAGCACAGACAATAAGGGCTACTAAAAAGATGAGCGAGACCATAGCTACTTTATTTTGTTTAAGACGGCGCCATGCGTCTTGCCAAAAGGATAAACTTGGACGCTTAATTTGTTCTGCCTGACTAGCATCAACGGAGACAGGCTCAAAGTGTTTTTCTGTTAATTGCATTCTGTCACTACTCCTTTCCAACATCGCCAAGCTTAATGCGTGGGTCAATCAATGTATAGGCAATATCCACAATCAAAACCATGACAACAAGTATCATCGCATAGAAGACGGTTGTACCCATGATAACCGTATAGTCACGATTCGTAATGGATATAACGAATTCTCTACCAAGACCAGGGATACCAAAAATTCTCTCAACAACGAAAGCCCCAGTCAAAATGCTAGCGGACAAAGGTCCTAAGTAAGTAATAACAGGTAAAAGTGCATTTCGGATCGCATGTTTTACTGTGATAACGAAAGTACTTAATCCTTTAGATTTAGCCGTTTTAATGTAATCTTGTCCCATAATTTCAATCATATTAGAACGAGTCAGACGCGCGATAAAGGCTAGCGGACTTGCTGCCAACGCGAATGTTGGTAAGACAGTATGTTTCCAAGTGTCCCATTTTGCAATCGGGAACCATCCAAGCTCAATCGAGAAGATATATTGATAAAAACTTGCAAGGATAAAGCTAGGTACCGAAAGTCCAAGCACAGCAATCAGCATGGCACTATAATCCTGCCATTTATTATGATAGAGAGCTGCAATAACACCCAAGGAAATTCCGCCAAAAATAGCGACTAATAAAGCCTGTAGACCTAAATGTGCTGATACAGGAAATCCACGATTGATCATATCATTAACCGTTGATGATTTCTCAGTAAAGGATGGACCCAAATCCCAGGTAGCAATCCCTTTCAAGTACAACAGGTACTGTTGACTAATTGGTAGGTCCAGATTGTACTTTGCTTCCAGCGCTTTTTGAATCTCTGGTGGTACATTACGTTCACCGGTGAATGGTCCACCCGGAATTGAATGCATCAGGAAAAAAGTCGCGGTAACAATTAAAAACAGAGAAACAAACATAAAGATGATACGTTTACCAAGGTAACGGAGCAAACCTCATTCCCCCTTAAAAGATTTCTACTATCTCTACACAATCCACCTCGGTGCATCTTGGATGACCTTATGTGAATATATGATTGTGCTACTGTACAAGCAATCAGCATTTCCCTAACAAGCATTTACAATATTCGACAGTTTTTGAGCATACACTGTCCATCCTCTGTAAGACAGCTATCTATCCATTCTCAGTTACCTATTCACATGAAATGAACCATTCGTCTCTTTAAAATAATCTTATGCGTTATTGTACTACTTAAGTAAAGTAAACCAAATAGGTTATTCATTCTGAATATTCTAGATAAATAACAAGAGACTGTATAATGCCTTTTTAATCAGTTTAATTCATAAGGTTGATCATACATCTAAGCAGAGAGCAAGTAATTCACTAAATCATGCTTCTATACCTTATAGATGCATGATTCATAGTACAATGCTCTCATTTTATGTTTTTTCTGAAAAATCCAGCATCGGGAGATACGGTTCAAAAGCCGGCTTGTTCAACCCCCTTCTGGTGTCGTAATATCCTCTTCACGTACGTACGAAAAAGATTCTTTATACTGCTTTAGCTCCAAAGAGACATCGGCAGCGAGAATGCCATCGATTCGCGAGAGTTGCTCATTAACGAAGATAATCAGCTCATCATTACTGTAAAAACAGGCTTGTATAATTAAATCGTGCTTGCCACTAAAAGCTCCCACAAATGTAACCTGAGGTAATTCGGTTAACTCAGCAGCTACTTGTTTCTGTTTGCCCAATTTCGTGGTTAGCCCGATAAAAGCCAGCACATTAAGCCCTAACTTTTCCGGATCGGTGCGAATGACAAATTGAAAAACTCCATCATGTAATAGACGAGATATCCTCGAACGAATCGTGCCTTCACTCACTTTTAATTGGTGAGCAATCTCTGTATAAGGAGTTCGGCCATCTTCTTGGAGGATCTGCAAGATTTGCCTATCCACATGGTCGATTTTCCTCAATCTTACCACTCCATTTTACTCTTATTTCTGTTTGATCTCATTTACTCTACGAATTTACTTTCGTACATTTCCATTTCATTACGAATTTCGCAAAATAACGAAACAAACTCTCTGTTACATATAAAAATATTACGAATTTATTACGGTGTCAACGAATTACAGCCCCTACAAACATAAAATATTATAAACAAAGTGAATAGAACTAGCATGAATTTCCTACAAATGTATGTTACAAACTAAACTGATCAGTCAATTTTCATAAACTTTTCGATTTCAATCGAAATAGTCTTGTTAATAAAGCGGTGAATACGCTTTCAATTTGTCTCTTGTTTGAAATATCCCATTCTTTGTCTTTCATTATTATAATTTATTTATTTTATATTTTTTTATGTTTATCTGACAGAATTATCTTACATATGTAACATAATGCATTCGTTTTGAGCTTGTATAGTAACATTTAAAGGAACGACTCTCTAATCCATCCCTCCCATTTATCTACAAAAGCAGATTTGGCTTAGGTTTGGATCAAGAGAGTCTCATTAATCATTTTTAACATTCTTCTAACAAACGTGCTAATAGTGTCGTTCGTTTTGGGACATCTTTTATCCAAATGAACTCACGCGGCGAATGGGCATAATCTCCACTTGCCCCCAATCCATCTAAGGTGGGAACCCCACAAGCAGCGACAAAGTTACCATCACTTACACCGCCTGTTCCCTCTTCAGTTAAAGAGCAAGAGAATTCTTGTTCACAGATATACTTCGCTAACGCAAAGAGCGCATAGCTTTTCTCCGTTTTTTCCATGGGTGGACGATTGATACCTCCCTTCACAACAAGCTTTGTTCCAGAAAGTACTGGTTGTAGGGACATAATTACTTGATGAATCCGTTCGGCTTCCTCTTGAGATTGCACTCGTACATCTACTTCGGCTTCCGCATAATCGGCTACCACATTACGTCCAACCCCGCCTGTAATAGTCCCCACATTTATCGTAGTTCCACTTGTATAATTGGTGAGACTATGCAAGCGTTGAATATGATAGGTCATTTCTTGGATAGCTGAAATTCCTTTTTCATGATCAACACCAGCATGAGCCGAGACTCCCGATACTTGAATTGTGTATTGCGAACTACCTTTGCGCCATGTCTTCAACGCCCCATGGGGTGCCACCGGAGGTTCTAATATGAAGGCCACCTCTGCCTTTTTTGCTTCTTCTTCCAAAATCATGCGAGAAGTAGGGCTACCAATCTCTTCATCACCTGTTAGAAGAAGAACAATGGTTTTATCCTTAGGCAAACGATCAAACCTACTTAAAGCATGAATAGCAAACAGGGCTTGGAGAATACCTGCTTTCATATCATAGACTCCTGGTCCGTATGCTTTTTCATCTTCACAACGAAATGGTCGCTCTATAGATTCCTGTAGTGGCCATACTGTGTCATAATGACCGACTAATAAGATTCTTTTCGTTCCTGTTCCTACTTCACAACGCAGTTGGTCACCATAGGTGGGATTTGCATAACGGTGAATCTTTCCCCCGGTTAATTTCTGCATGACTTTTATATACCAAGCAATCATTTTTTCACTCTGTGGTTTATGTTTAGAAGGAGAGTCGATGTTCACACTCTCCTCTAATTTTTGCAAAAAGCTAGGCATTTGTTCTTGTAAATACGTATATAGGGCCATAGGTAGATGACATCTCCATTAGTGTTGTTGTGCGTTTAGTCCAAATAATCGATCTAAACCATATACCTTCTCCAATAAAAAGATAAAAAATAAACTAATAAGAATAACAACCGATGAAATAGAAGCTACCATTGGATCAAGCGATTCTTGCATATAAGTAAAAATAGCAAGTGGTAACGTTGTTGTATCCGGAGCAACCAGGAATAAGGATACCGTCACATTATCAAACGAAGTCAGGAAGGAGAAAATAAAGCCCGACAAAATCGCTGGACGTAGCATTGGTAATGTGATATCCCAAAACACATGTAGCGGTCTTGCTCCTAGCATAAACGCCGCTTTTTCCAAGGTATAATCAAAGGTAGTTAAACCCGTCAAAACCAGACGTACTACATAAGGAATAGAAATTAATATATGCGCCAGCAACAACCCTAAGAATGTTCCCCCAAGCTCCAGACGGGTAAAGAACAGCAACGCCGCGATACCAATAATCAACGAAGGCACTGTTAAAGGTGATAAGAGCAAGCCACTGATGACTTTCTTTCCCTTAAATTGATACTTAGAGATTGCAATGGCAGCCATTGTTCCGATCAATGTTGAAAGGATCGCTGTGATAGCTGCAAGCTGCAAGCTAAACCAGAAAGCATCTATAAACTCAGGACGATCTAGAATTTGTTTATACCACTCGAAGGAAAACCCTTCAGGGGGAAACGATAGGTATCCAGCAGAAGTGAATGAGCTTGGAATAATAATTAAAAAAGGTGCATTTACAAAAATCAAAATGGCAACGGTGATAACACCTAGCCAAGAAAATCTTCCTTGTCTCATGATGTAAACACCTCTTTATACCGTTTTGTTTCTACGAATCGACTAAATAAAGTGACCAACACAATCGTACTTGAAAGCAACATGATAGCAAGAGCTGCTCCTAGTGGCCAGTTAAGGGTCGACATGATTTGTTCAAAGGCTAGTACAGGAATAACTTTTACCGACGTTCCTCCCATTAAAGCTGGCGTTACATAGGCACTCATCGACAAGCTGAATACCAGCGTAATACCGGCAAATACACCGGGCATGCTCAGAGGTAAGGTTATATGAAAAAACGATTGAAAGCGTGTTGCTCCTAAGATAGAAGCCGCTTTGTACAAGGAAGCGTCAATGGTATAAAGACTAGTCGCAATCGCTAATACCATATAAGCAATAAAAGCATCCGTTAATCCTACGACAATCCCTAATTCGTTGTATAACAAACGTAGTGGTGCATCAATGAGTCCTACTTTTAGCAATATACTATTAATCCAGCCCGTATCTCCTAGAATGACAACCCAGCCAAAATTCCGTATAACAACACTAATAAGATGTGGACACAAAATTAACATGGTGACCAGCCCACGTAGCTTTCCTTGTGTGCGGGCCATAAACATGGCTACAGGAAATGCTAGTAGTAATGTACAGACAACTGTATATAAACTTAGAGAAATCGTTCGACCTAGTATCTCCAGATAATATGTATCCTGAAAAAACATGAGATAATTGGACCAACTAAACTGACCCTCTGCCCCTTCAAAACTTAAAAGAAGAATAAAAAGCATAGGTATAAGAAAGACGCCTAGCAAAATAATCATGGCCGGCAGAAGTAATAACAAATAGGTAAGTCGCTTAGACATCTTTTACTACCTCCCCTCCGCCATTACAAATACATCTTCTTTTTCCCATTGGCAAATTGCGGTTACTCCCTGCTTCATTTCAGTAAGCAAATTAGATTCTTGCACACGTACGTCAAGCTGAACGCTTCCAATTTGTACCTTACATTCGGTATAGGCACCAAGGAACGAGGAAAATGCCAGTTGTCCGTATACTTGATTATCCACGGGAAATTTATCACCTGATCTTTCATTCAACGGAAATAGTTTGATTTTCTCAGGACGAACATAGGCTATCACTCGCTGGCCTACCTGCAAGTTGGTATCAGTCGCAACTGCTTGTATCTCCCAATCTCCATCTGTCTTAATCGTCATGACCTGCCCGTTACTAGCTGTAATAAGACCAGGTATCCGATTTGATTTACCAATAAATGTATGAACAAATTCCGTTGCTGGATGGTTGTAAATTTCGTGAGGTCGACCAATTTGCTCCACTCGTCCATAATTCATAACTACTATTCGATCGGATAAAGATAATGCTTCCTCCTGATCATGTGTAACAAAAATGGTGGTAACTCCAATTTCCTGATGTAGTCGCTTGAGCTCATCACGTAATTCTTCACGTAATTTAGCATCAAGATTGCTTAAAGGCTCGTCAAGGAGTAACAGAGACGGCTCTACAACTAAAGCTCTAGCAATTGCAATACGTTGGCGCTGTCCACCTGAAAGCTGCTTGGGATACCGATCTGCTACATGTGGTAGCTTCACCAGCTCTAAGACCTTTCGAATTCGATCTTTTTGTTCTGCTTTAGAGATTTTGCGTAATTTTAATCCATAACCAATGTTCTCTCCTACCGTCATGTGCGGAAATAAGGAATAGGTTTGGAACACCATTCCCAATTCACGCTTATATGGAGGAACTCCATTCATCTTGTTTCCTTTAATGAGCAAGTCACCGTGATCTGGATCTAAAAACCCAGCAATCATATTTAACGTTGTGGTTTTACCACAACCAGAAGGTCCGAGCAAAGAGATGAACTCCCCTTGCTCTATCTGAAGATGGAAGTTATCAACAATAATCTGATTCTGAAATTTTTTCTGAACATTGATAAATTCTACATCAGGTACTCTTGTCAATGTGGACACCTACTTTCCTACCTTTGGCGCGATTTCCTTGTTGAATTGGTCAACCCATTTTCCCGTCTTGCTTCCCAAAACGGCATAATCAAAATGCACAACTTTAGTCCGATCAAAATCAAGTTCTTTCTTTACATCATCCGGTAAGTCCACTTTTGTTGCTGGGTTGTAATATAATTTTGAAGCATACATGCTCTGTACTTCATCGGTTAGTAAGAAATTCATAAATTCTTTAGCTGCCTCTGAATGCTTTGCACCCTTGACCATAACCGCTACGTTAGGTACTATATTAGCCCCTTCTTTGGGAAAGACGAATTCAAGTGGTAATCCTGCTTTTTTCTGTGTAATGCTACGCGCCATAGTCCAAGCTGTATAAGCAGAGGTTTTACTTTGCAAATTCTGTTGTAGCTGTGCAGCTGACTTTGCAAATGTAGGCATATAGCCAGCAATCGCTTCCAGCTTTTTGAAGCCCTCTTCCATTTCTTTTTCCGAACCACCATTGGCATACGCAAGCATGATTAGCGTACTACGTCCAAAGTTGCTTGTTACATCGGTTAAAATCAAATTTCCTTTCATTTCAGGACGAGCAAGATCATTCCAAGATTCTGGAACAGGTATACCTTTTTCTTTAATTAGATCGCTGTTGTAGGAGATACCCATAGGTGTGAAATTAACCGTAACTCCTGAATTTTCTAACACTTTCAAATCATCAGGTACGTTGGCGGCATTAGGAATGTCTTCTGCTGTAATCGGTTGCCATAATCCTTCTGTACGACCTTTCTCTTGCTCACCACCTTCTATGATAGCTACGTCTATCTGTGGAGAGTTTTGTTGTGCTTTTACCTTGGCAACAATTTCAGTAGACACACCTGATACATATGAGAGCTTTACGTTCGGATATTTTTCATTAAATTTTTTAAAAATCTCGTCTTTCATCAGCTTTTCTACGGTAGCACCATTTCCAGCAATAACTAGCTTGTCTTCCATCTGGGACGAAGAACTACTGCTTCCTGCTGGCTGTGCCGAATTTCCACATCCTGCCACCACTACTGCTGCAAGTGTAATTACTGATATCACTGTCCACGCTTTTTTCTTCATCATAAGCCCCCCATACTCTCTTTTATTGTTCTCTTATAGTGAACAATGTTATCCATATAAGAACGATATGTGAATTTTAGCATGAAAATTTGTAAAAATCAATTATTTGTGAAAATTATGTGTCCATGTTACAATACCGTTACATCAGGGCTTTTCCCCCTTTTTTTGGAATACAAGTCAGTCATGTATGACTTTTCATAGGAAAGGAATAATCGGATGGACAACTTCTTATCTTCCGTTAAAAAAAGCTGTCATCTTATGCAACTCTTTTTGGATTCTCCTAAAGAATTAGGTGTAACAGAAATAAGTAAAAAACTGGCGATGTCCAAAAGCGCTGTACATAAATTACTGACAACTTTAGAAAGCGAAGGCTTTATTCGTCAAAATCAAAAAACCAAGCAGTATGCGCTTGGTTATACTTTACTGGAATTAGGAACGAAGGTATTACGTGATCACGATACAGTCGAATATGCAAAGCCCCACTTGCATGAGCTGGCAGAGCAAACCAAAGAATTGGTATGTCTTTGTATTATGGATGGTAAAGATGCCATTTATGTGGACAAAATCGACTCCCAATATCCGATTCGTTTTACTGTCGATGCCCATCGGCGCTTCCCCTTGTATGCGACAAGTAGTGCCCGTTGTTTGCTCGCATATCAATCTGAAACTTTCATCGATGAAGTCCTAGCAACTGGACTTAAAGCATACACACCACAATCCCTTACTTCTACTGAGGATATGAAGCAGCGTTTGAGAACGATCAGACAAAATGGGTACGAGGTTAGTTCCAATCTACGCAATGTTGGTGTAACAGCTATTGCAGCGCCTATTTTCGATACAACTGGACAGGTTATCGCTTCCATTAGTCTGATCGGTCCTTCCGAGCGTATGCTTCCTCATATGGAGGTTTTTCAGCAAAAGGTATTGCGAACCGTTTCTCAATTATCACTTGGCTTAGGATATCACCACTAGTACAAAAAATCCCTTTGGCTCTTTTAGTCCAAAGGGATTTATCTTTGTTAGCTATAAAGCATGCCTTGATTCCACCAGTAGGCATGATCATGAATGATTACATCTTTTCTATAACACCTTTTACTAAAGAAAGAAACTCTGCTTTTACCTTCTCAGTTGTCTCCATTACCTCGTCATGAGATAATGGTTGATCAAGAATTCCTGCCGCCATGTTGCTGATGCAAGAAATTCCAAGAACCTCTATGTTCATATGACGAGCCACAATCACTTCTGGTACTGTGGACATTCCGACAGAATCCCCACCTAAAATACGCAACATGCGAATCTCAGCAGGAGTCTCATAGGATGGACCTAATAGTCCTGCATACACGCCTTCTTGTAATTGGATGCCTAATGTAGCTGCAACCTCTTTAGAAAGCCCACGTAAACGTTTGGAATAAGCTTCTGACATATCAGGGAAGCGAGCGCCTAAAGACTCATCATTTCCACCGATTAGCGGATTGCGGTACGTCAGATTGAGATGATCTGAAATTAACATTAGATCGCCTGGTTTATAGGATTCATTGACACCACCTGCTGCATTTGTAACAATGATGGTTTCTACACCAATCGCCTTCATGACACGAATCGGGAACACGACAGCTTCCAAATCATGACCTTCATAGTAGTGAAAGCGTCCTTGCATCGCTACTACCTGCTTGCCTTTCAATTTTCCAATTACCAGCTGCCCTTTATGTCCGACTACTGTTGATTTCGTAAAATGGGGAATCTCGTTGTATGAAATAACAGTAGCTTCTTCGATTTCATCTGCCAAAACACCTAGACCTGAACCTAAAACCAAGCCGATGGTTGGCTTTTCAGTAAGCTTTTCCTCAATAAACGCCTTTGCTTCAAGAATTTTGGACATGTATGCTCTCCCCCTACAATTGAGCTAAGAAACTTTGACCGATTTTCGGCATTTTCACTTCGAAGTTTTCGGCAATTGTTGCACCTAGGTCAGCAAATGTTTCGCGCACACCAAGATTTTTGCCTGTCTCCAAGTTTTTGTAGTATGCCAGTACAGGAACATATTCACGAGTATGATCAGTACCATGATGTGTTGGGTCATTACCATGGTCAGCTGTTATGATAAGTAAATCATTTTCTTTTAGGGCTGCCAGTAGCTCTGGAACACGTGCGTCAAACTCCATTAGCGCTTTTCCGTACCCTTCTGTATCACGGCGATGACCATATTTGGCATCGAAATCAACCAGATTTACAAAGCTAAGCCCTGTAAAGGATTCTTGCATGCTTTGAAGTAGTTTATCTACTCCATCCATGTTATCTTTGGATCGGATCTCTTTACTTACGCCCTCTCCCGCATAAATATCAGAGATTTTACCAATCGCAATTGAAGTGAGTCCTGCATCTACTAGATTGTTCATAACCGTTTTATCAAATGGCTTTACAGAGTAGTCATGACGATTAGAAGTACGTTCGAATGCCCCTGGTTTTCCTAAGAACGGACGAGCAATTACACGTGTAACTGCATATTCGTCGCGCAGTGTTAGCTCACGAGCAATCTCACAGATCTTGTATAGCTCTTCTAACGGTACGATTTCTTCATGAGCAGCAACTTGGAATACGCTATCAGCAGACGTATACACGATCACTGCACCCGTTTTCATATGCTCTTCGCCCAATTCATCCAAAATTTCGGTTCCGGATGCTACCTTGTTACCTAATACTTTACGCCCTATGCGTTGCTCGAATTCCTCAATTAATTCTTGTGGAAATCCATCTGGATATGTATTAAACGGGGTAGATACATGCAGCCCCATAATTTCCCAATGCCCAGTTGTTGTATCTTTTCCCATAGATATTTCTTTCATTTTGCCATAGTGTGCACGAGGTGCAGCTACAGCTGGTACGTTATGTAGAGAAGCAATAGTGCCCAGACCCAATTCTGCAAGATGTGGAAGTGCAAACCCTTCTACCTTTTGTGCGATATGACCAAGTGTATGAGAACCTTCATCATTAAAATTCTTAGCGTCTGGCAATTCACCAATTCCAACACTATCCAACACAATTAAAAATACACGTGAAAAACGATTCATTTGTGTGTTCCTCCTTATGCACTTGAAGTCTGCCTTGTAAAGTGTACGTCCATCTCTTTAGGCACGAGGATGTGTTTTTGCATAGACATCTTTGATGCGCGTACGCGTTACATGCGTATAAATTTGAGTTGTAGAAATATCGGCATGTCCCAACATTTCCTGTACAGATCGCAAGTCTGCACCATTTTCTAAAAGATGAGTTGCAAAGGAGTGTCGCAAGGTATGCGGAGTAATCTCCTTTTGGATTCCCTCTTGTAAGGCATATTTTTTAATAATTTTCCAAAACCCTTGGCGTGTAATCTGTGTGCCTAAATGATTTAAAAACAACGCCTGATCTGAACTAGCCTTAACAAGTTGTGGACGTCCCCACTCCAAATAGGTACGGATAACCTGAATTGCAATGCTACCAAGCGGAATCATGCGCTCCTTAGAACCTTTACCCATACATTTGACAAAGCCCATGTCCAAATTAATATCCCCCAGTTGTAAGGATACTAACTCAGAAACGCGAATTCCAGTCGCATATAATAATTCTAGCATGGCTTTATCACGATATGCTATAGGTACATTCCCTTTTGGACCATCTAATAAACACTCTACTTCTTCTACTGACAACACTTTAGGCAGTCTTTTCTCAATTTTGGGTGTTTCCAAATGAATAGATGGATCACTTGTCATATGACGGTCTCGGACTAAGAATTGATAAAAAGCACGAATGGATGCCATATTCCTAGATAATGTAGCCGTAGCCCGTCCTTTCTCTTGAAGCATAAATAGATAGCCAACGATATGAGTGCGCGTAGTCTCTTCTACCTTGCTAATACCTTGGTCATTCAAATATGCAGCGTACATTACCAAGTCATGTTGATAAGATTCCAACGTATTGGCTGCAAGTCCTTTTTCTACTGCGAGAAAGTGGGTGAATTGATCGATTAGCGTATCCATGAAGCCACTTCTCCTCCTGGATTAATTATACCAGAGCGGTACCTTATACATTTCAACAGCGCACTTACAAAATCCTGCTTTCTCATTCCCCTTCCGAGAAAAAAAGCTGAAGGCGCTCTAAATACCAGTCCCACTCAGATACGGGTTTGTTGTCCAGCCATTTTACCACCTTAACAGCATTCCCGGAAGGTTCTCGGTAGGGATTTGCCGGCAAAATATGGTGTGATAAGTAGGATACTACTCCATAACTGAACAAGGAACAAGTGACAAAAAGTAAAAAGAATCGAATTAATTCCATAAAACGGCGAAATGGAAAACTCATTGCAACAACCCCTTGAGCACGGTTATTGCTATTTTATGCCTTTTTGTCCCTATTCATGACTTTCACGAACAAGAAAAAAACTTCTCCTTAACTATGGAGAAGTTATTACTTGTAGTCTTCCAAATTAACTTTATCAAGACAACGATGGCAGATTCCATAAAAACTGAGTCGGTGATCTGTTATAGCAAATTTGTAGTCCGCTTTTACCTTCTCTTCTGTTCCCACTAACAAATCTTCAAATATCTCATCCACCGTACCACAATGTAAGCATATCAAGTGATGATGGTGATGTTTAGCATTATCATCTCGGAGGTCATAACGTGCTACCCCGTCACCAAAGTTCATTTTATGGATAATCCGCAGCTCACTTAATAGCTCCAAGGTCCGATATACCGTCGCTAAGCCAATCTCAGGAGCTTTGTCTTTCACCTTTAAGTAGACATCCTCAGCACTGAGATGATCTGCTTCATTCTCCAGTAAGACACGAACTGTAGCTTCGCGTTGCGGAGTCAATTTATAGTGGTGCGAATGTAATTGTTGCTTTATCTTTTCTATTTTTTCTTCCATGTATGCCCCTCCCCGTTCGCATCAAACCTGTACTTATTATAGAGGAGAGAAATCTATTTAGTCAAATACATAAGTTCTTATCTTATAATTATTCTTAATTAATAGCGTACTGCATCAATAATGGGGACAAAAAAGTCTCCAATAAAGCTGCAGCTGTCATGATTATAAACATGCTACCAACTAGAATTGAATAATTAGTAAAATGCGGCATAATGCTATCTCTACGTGTGACCAATCTAGTACGTACCAAGCGAAGAGAGAATGAAATACCTGCAACACCGGCAATGAGCATAGCGGGAACAACTAACATGTTTTGTGGAAGGACACCAAGTAAAGCAAACGTCACTCCCTTCCACTGCAACTCTCCCACCAAGAATCCAACGGTAAAACCAACAATGATACCTTTGAGAAATAATAGTAGTAGGATCATAGGCAATCCAATTATGGACATTCCTAATACCCACAGTATCAAAATTGTTTTTAAATGATATCCGAACGCTTGTTGAAAATGTAGGGAGGAATCCGTTATTCCGCTTTTGTCAAAGTTAGAAAAAAAATAATTGAGAAAGCCAAGCAGTTCTTGTCGCTGAGACAAATCAAGCGAATTAACAAGCACAGCTCCAAAAATGATGCCCATAGTAAACAGGACGATAGTAAATAAAAAAAGGGACTGGTTTTCTTTCAAATAAAGATGGATGCCATGTCCAAAGCGGTTACGCAAGACGGCCCCCCTCCTTGGTTGCCAGGATACTTACATTCTATGCACCGCTTGTCTATTCTATGACTAATACATTGCTATTACTTCTCTCTTTCTCCAATTACCTTTCCATAGATCCCAGCTCTTCCAGCCTGAATCAATAGCTCGCCACGTCTTGCTTTGGCAATCATACTCGTTATTTTTTCACCTACTACCTGACACAAAATCTCCTCATCCACCCGATGGAGGACATCCATTTCGGTTCCAATTTGTTCATACATTTTTTGCCGTATTTTTGGTCCTACACCTGGCAAAAACTCTAAAGGAATCTGTTCCACATAAGGAGGCCGGTGTGAAGGATGCACCCCGATTGGTACATCAGCTAACTGATCGATCCGTTGACTAACCCCTCTCACCATCCGTTTATATCCGCAGGCAGGGCACCTCCCCATCTCATTCTCTCGTTCCATGGACCCACATCCCTGACACGCTGTTTGGTGATACTTTCCTAGCTGTGGAGATAGTCCATAATTACATGAAACCCTTCTGTGCTGCTCACGTCGCATTGCCATGACCCATTCCTGATAGCTTGGTTCCTTTAGCAAGAGCACTTGATATTCCCGGCCAATTTTTTGTAAGGAATGAGCATCTGAATTTGTCACAAACGTTTTCTCATGTAACTCCTGTAGCCGATCTGCCATATCCGTATTTGCACTTAATCCTAGCTCTACCGCATAAACCAAACTAGGATCAGCAACCTCGCTAAGATGATCCGTACAGCTTCCGTAAAGCCCTTTATGGGGTGTAAAGATGTGTGCTGGTATCATAAGTCCCTCATGCTGGTAAACAAAGTGCTGGAGCTCACGAAGACCTGTATACACGCGTTGCGAGCTAAGGTGTACATTCTTGCAACGAACAGCCAACCACTCTGTGAAGAGGCGCATTCTACGCAAATCGGGCATATAGCACAAAAAATGAGCTTCTCCCCTATCTGGTTCCTTAATTTCTACCTCACAGCCAAGCAGTAGCATCGTTCGTTTATAATGGATACCCCCATCCGGATGAGCTATAGCCATTTTTCGATCAATTAATTCTTGCAATTCAGCTTGTACCTCAGGGGCATGTGCATCTATAACGCCAATCATTTCCATTCCCTTACGCTCAGAAGCTTCCTCCAAAATACTGTGAAGAGTCATTTTTCGGGAAGCCGTAATTTTAACAGCTTTTCCTGACATCGTTCCGCCAATGTGTATATGTAAATCTGCAAAGATAGATGACAGCATGATTATAAGCGCTGATTCAGACGCTCATTTTCCATTACAAACAAAGCAAGAACGGTTTTAGCGTCTCGAATCTCTCCAGCTTCATGAAGTTTTCTAGCTTCTTCTAGTGTCACGTACATCACTTCAACAAATTCATCTTCGTCAGGATTACATTCTCCCGCAATCAATCCTGTAGCCATATACAGGTGTAATAGTTCATCTGCAAACCCCGGTGAAGTATAAAACGAGCTGATATGTTTATACTCTGTGGCTTTAAAGCCGGTCTCTTCTTCTAATTCACGCTTGGCGCATTCTAAAGGATCTTCTCCCCGTTCTAACTTACCAGCTGGAATTTCTACAATAGAACGCTCCAATGGTTTACGAAATTGACGTACAACGATCAATTTGCCATCCTCTGTGATCGGCATAACTGCTACGGCTCCCTGATGCTTAACAATCTCTCGTTTAGCTGTATGACCATTTGGTAATTCTACATCGTCAACCTGAACCGAAATAATTTTACCGTCGTAGATTTTTTTCGTAGCAATGGTTTTTTCATATAACGAATCGTGCTGAGCTTGTGTCATGGATGTTTCCTCCTAAATGAACAATGTTTTTTGCTGTGTTTTGTAAAACATGCTTTTTTATAAAATACCTGTTTACTTTTAAAACACACTTTTTAGTTCTATATCCGAACCTCTCTCCATATCTTAGCATCAAGAATAGCTTGTACAACCCTTTCTCAAAAATCCACTAAAATCAATGCCCTCTAAGCACTTTCACTTTCTTGCTAAGTAGACATCAGTTCTATACACACTCGCAATAAGTTGTAAAGATGAATTACCCAAATACAAAGGAGGGATTCAATGATGAAATTATATACAGATCTGAAACAAATACGCTTGGTTGGAAAAGCAAACGAAATCCAGGCCGCTCTACGTCAAATATCTGAGCAGCCCCTTACATTACATGTTTACTTGCAACAAGTGAGTCAACAAAAAATCTAAAATATCTCAATTCATTTCTGTATGCTTCCTGATCCAACAGGCGGTTTTGGCCATTGTATCAGCCGTTAAAAAAGGAGTCGGGTCTTCCTCCCAATTCCGTCCCATCGAGGAAAGCTTTTCTAGGTGGTGCCGTTTATACAATTTATCAATCTCCCCTACTGTCCCTGCTTTTTGTCTTAGGACAATATGTTTTTGTGACAAGGATGACTGTTCCACCTGCTTCTCTATAGATGAATCACGTTCATCTTCAAACAGAGGTATGGGCAGAATGACAGGACGAAGCACAAATTGCCTTAACAAGGTGGTTGTATGATGACTCATGCCATGGTGCCGTTCTCGTTTATCTACAAAGCTAATTCTTGGTAAAAAAAACGGTACTCCTCCGAGAATATCTACATGATGCAAAACGTCCGCTAATTGTAACCCTGTGAATCCATAAGGAGTACCTGTACCAACTCCACCAGGTCCAGGTGTACAAATAATCCAATCAGCTTGATACACGTGTTTTGCCGCTAATAGACCTGTTACTGTATTGACACATTCACCATCCCCACCAAAAGCCTGACCCGTGGTAACGGTTGCGTGTACATATTTGTTGCTTACCAGCCAGTGAACATGCCGTGAAAGTGAGATTGGCAGTGCGGTATGATCCGTCATGATATAAACAATTCGCGCTTCTGGCATCAGTTCTTTTAATCTAATGCACAACGCAGGTAACATACTATGTAATTCAGCTACAAGTACAAAACTCCCCGCTAAAGACAATTCCTCCTGAGCAAATAACCCATGATAAGGGCTCGCCTGTTCTTCTAGTGTATCCACTGCCATCTGGCAAGGCGTATAGCGCATTTTCATAATATGCCCGTATTGTAATGGAGAATGTTGCCTATTACAAAATGGTTCCAGAGCCATTATGAAGTCTGTACCACCTGTTCCTAATTCCAGATGAGTCGCTGTTACATTAAGTAACACTAATTGCCCCACCCTCAAATCTTCGTTTTGGCCATAATAAATAGCACGTTGTTTTTTACCATCTGCTCGCTGAACGACTACTTCTGTAAGCCCTCTTCGTTGCTCTCCACATGTAAGAATATAACCAGCCATCATTTGTTGCATCAGCTTCATCCTCATCATTTTCATTTCTTAAAAAAGATGGAACTCTACATAATACATACTTATGCCCTTCCTTCTCTAAACTTTCTGGTACATACAAAAAGAGCTTGGTGCCATGACCAAGCTCTCTTTCTTTTCTCTTATTCAACACATTCAGCGATAACAGCTAGTACCAATTCAGCAGCCTTATATAGTTCTTCTAAAGGCATACGTTCATTTTTTGTATGTATCTCTTCATACCCGATACCAAAGTTAACAGAAGGGATACCATGTCCGTTAAACACGTTTCCGTCGCTACCGCCACCACTACTGGTTAACTTCGGTTCACGATCTACACGTTTAACTGCGGCAATCGCTTTTTGCAACACCGGCGTACTTTCATCAAATTTATAGCCGGAGTACATAAACTTCACATCATTTTCGCAAGTCGCCCCTAGCTCAGAAGCCACTTCTTCAAATGCAGTCGTCATTTTTTTCACTTGTACTTCTAGTTTTTCATTTACCATGCTGCGAGCCTCTGACCAAATCTCTACGTAGTCTGTTACGATATTGTAAGCGCGACCACCTTCAAAACGGCCAATGTTTGCAGTGGTATCTTCATCAATACGCCCAAGCGGCATACGTGAAATAGCCTTGCTAGCAACAGTGATAGCACTTATGCCATCCTCTGGATTCACACCAGCATGAGCAGCTTTTCCGTGAATTTTGGTAACAATGCGATATTGACCAGCTCCAGCTTTGACAATTTCGCCCACTTTCCCTGTTGAATCCAAAATAAAGCCCATTTCTGCTTTTAATTTATTTGCATCCATGTGACGTGACCCAACTAGACCAGATTCTTCACCAACGGTCAAAACAACCTGAATAGATGGATGAGGTAGATTCTGTTCTTTTAACGTACGAATCGCTTCAAAGATTGCAGCGATACCCGCTTTGTCGTCAGCACCTAGAATTGTAGTACCATCCGTTACCACATATCCATCTTTAATAGAAGGCTTTACACCTTTACCTGGAACGACGGTATCCATGTGACTGCTAAACAGAATAGTAGGACCCTTAGCAGTACCTTCAAGGGTAGCAAACAGATTGTTCGCACTATGTTCTGTTTTGGAAGCAACATCATCTTCCTCTACAGAAAAGCCCAAGCTTGCTAATTTATCCTTTAATACCTCAGCAATCGCTGCTTCTTCTTTTGTTTCGCTGTCGATTTGGACTAGCTCCAAAAACTCTGCAAGAATTCGTTCTTGATTAATCACATTGACTTCCTCCGTTCCTAATTCTCTATGTAACACTTTTAGTATACCGTAAAAAAGTTAGTCTGTACTATTCCAGTCAGAACTTTTTTCTTTGCTATTTTCAGTAGCTACAACGGGATATTCCCATGTTTTTTTGCAGGTCGCTCCTCACGTTTCGTCTTTAGCATGTCCAGAGAATGAATAAGGTATTTTCTTGTTTCTCTTGGATCGATAATATCATCTACCATGCCATGCTCTGCTGCTACATAGGGATTAGCAAATTTCTCTCTGTATTCAGCAATCTTGCGTTGTCTGGTGTCTAGAGCATCTTCACTTCTCTCAATCTCCTTAGCAAAAATAACACTGGCTGCCCCCTCTGGACCCATTACCGCTATCTCAGCATTAGGCCAAGCATATACCACATCAGCACCAATTGCCTTGGAATTTAGCGCAACATAAGCACCGCCATATGCTTTACGAGTAATAACACTGATTTTTGGTACTGTCGCTTCTGAGTATGCGAACAGAATTTTGGCACCATGTCGGATAATTCCTCCGTGCTCCTGATTTACACCAGGAAAAAAGCCTGTCACATCAACAAAGGTAACTAACGGAATATTAAAACAATCACAAGTGCGAATAAAACGTGCCAATTTATCAGAGGAATCAATATCAAGTCCCCCTGCCATCACTTTAGGCTGATTGGCAATAAAACCTACAGGCTGACCTTTTAAACGCCCAAAACCAACCACGACATTTCGTGCAAATTGTGATTGAATTTCCATGAAATCCCCATCGTCAACAATGAGTGTCAGCACTTTTTTCACATCGTATACCTTCGTCCCAGCGACAGGAACAATGTCGAGCATCTCCTCTAGCCAATTTCCATCCTCTCCATCAAAAGGGATAACTGGGGGCTCTTCGCGGTGGCTTTGAGGAAGAAACTGTAGGAGACGACGAACTTCTTCCAGCACTTCCGCCTCCGACTCTGACGTAAAATGAGCCACTCCACTTATACTGGAATGAACCTTGGCCCCTCCAAGATCCTCACTAGAAATCCTTTCTCCCGTAACAGTTTCAATGACCTTTGGACCAGTGATAAACATCTGTGAGCTCTTTTCTACCATAAACACAAAATCAGTAATAGCAGGCGAATAAACTGCACCACCTGCACATGGTCCAAGAATAACCGAAATTTGTGGAATTACACCTGAATAGATAGAATTCCGATAAAATATATGCCCATAGCCATCTAGTGAAACTACCCCTTCTTGGATACGCGCTCCCCCAGAATCATTTAAGCCTACAACAGGAGCGCCATTTTTCGCCGCTAAATCCATAATATTAGCAATTTTCTTTGCATGCATTTCACCTAATGCCCCACCAAAGACAGTAAAATCTTGGGCAAACACATAAATCATCCGTCCATGAACTTTTCCGTACCCTGTCACAACGCCTTCTCCAGGTGCTTCCAGCTTATCTAAACCAAACAAATTGCTACGGTGCTTTACGAATGGCTGAAGCTCTACAAAGGTTTCTGAGTCTACTAATAGATCAATCCTTTCACGAGCTGTCAGCTTTCCACGCTTATGCTGGGCTTCAATTCGTTCGTCTCCACCGCCCAACTCTACTTTATTCTTCCGTTCGTATAGCTCGTCAATCTTGGCGTACATTTCATTACTCATCTATCAGCTCCTCCTTCTGCTGTTCGTACTGACATAGCTCGAATAATACGCCATTCGCCGCTTTGGGATGTAAAAAGGCTATCTGTGCTCCATGCGCTCCTAGCTTCGCCTGTTCGTGAACAAGCTGCACACCGTTCTGTTTAAACTGCTGCAATCGTTCTTCGATATCATCCACATCCAAAGCAATATGATGAATACCTTCGCCGCGTTTCGTAATAAAGCTAGCGATTGGGCTTTCTGGGGAGAGAGGTTCTAATAGTTCTAGGTTCGTTTCTCCAATTTGCAGAAAGGCAACCTCTACCTGCTCTGACTCCACTTTTTCCCTCCCCTTAAGCTGTAAACCTAATTGCTCAATGTAAAAAGGAAGTACCGCTTCAATTGACTGGACCGCAATGCCTATATGAGCAATTCGTTTTGGAGTTTCCACCCAGCTATCCCTTTTTGGTCTTGCCTTGCTTCGAACAAAGTCTACAGCAGCCTGCGTTGGGGTACCTGGTGTAAAAATCTCAGCAATCCCTTGCTCTTTTAAGAAAGGAATATCCTCTTGCGGGATTACGCCTCCGCCAAAAACCATGATATCCTCAGCCTGTTGCTCTCGTAGCAAACGAATCACTTCGGGAAATAATTCATTATGCGCACCAGATAAACACGACAATCCAATAAAATCAACGTCCTCTTGAATAGCTGCATGTACAATCTGTGCAGGGGTCTGTCGTAAGCCGGTATACACAACCTCCATTCCTGCATCTCGCAAGGATTGGGCGATAACGAGTGCACCACGATCATGACCATCCAAACCTGGCTTTGCTACTAATACGCGAATTTTTTGTTTCATAGTTGTCTTTCCTCCTTCGACCCGATTAAACCGCCCGATACTCTCCAAAAACTTGACGCAAAACTCCACAGATCTCTCCAATCGTGGCATAGGCGCGTACACAGTCAATAATAAAAGGTATCAAATTTTCTGTGCCTTCCGCTGCTGTCTTTAATCGACCGAGCGTTTGATCAACTAAAATTGGATCTCGACGATTTCGTAGACCTTCCAGTCGTTCCGTCTGTTTTTTACCAATCGATGGATCTACTCGTAAAAGCTCAGGCTGCGTCTCATGCTCAAGCGTGAAACGATTCATTCCTACTACTACTTCTTCCCCAGATTCAATATTACGCTGTGTGTCATAGGCTTGCTTGTGTATCTCACGTTGCATATACCCTGCTACGACTGCAGCTACAGCGCCACCCATCTTCTCGATTTTGTCCATATAAGCCAGAACACCTTTTTCGATTTCGTCTGTTAATGCTTCCACATAATACGAGCCGCCCAATGGATCGACCGTATCTGTAACACCACTTTCATGGGCAATAATCTGCTGAGTGCGTAAGGCAATACGTGCAGAATCCTCTGTTGGTAAGGCAAGTGCTTCGTCACGGGAATTGGTATGCAAGCTCTGGGTCCCACCTAATACAGCTGCCAATGCCTGTAAAGTAACTCGAACAATATTATTATCTGGTTGCTGTGCAGTTAATGTAGAACCACCTGTTTGTGTATGAACACGGAACTGCCAAGATTTTGGCTGTTTTGCACCATAGGTGTTTCTCATCAGATTTGACCAGATTCTTCTGGCAGCTCTAAATTTTGCGACTTCTTCAAAGAAATGATTATGAGCATTAAAAAAGAAAGATAACTGCGGAGCAAAAAGATCGATATCAAGACCTGCTTGTAATGCTGCTTCAACATATGCTCTGCCATCCGCTAAGGTAAAAGCTACCTCTTGCACAGCACTAGAACCGGCTTCTCTAATATGATACCCGCTAATGCTTATGGTGTTCCATTTAGGCACATGTTCCGCACAGTACGCAAAAATGTCTGTAATCAAGCGCATCGAAGGCTGTGGTGGAAAAATGTATGTACCCCTAGCAATATATTCCTTTAAAATGTCATTTTGAATTGTACCGCTTAGAGCGTGTGGTGGTGTTCCTTGTTTCTCCGCTACAACGATGTACATAGCCAATAGTACAGAAGCTGGTGCATTAATGGTCATGGAGGTACTTACTTTATCAAGCGGAATGCCCTGTAATAAAGTTTCCATATCTTCCAAGGAATCTATTGCAACGCCAACCTTCCCCACTTCTCCCACCGACATGGAATCATCAGAGTCATACCCAATTTGTGTAGGTAAGTCGAATGCTACGCTTAGTCCAGTCTGTCCCTGCTCTAACAGGTAGCGAAACCGTTTATTTGTCTCTTCTGCTGAGCCAAATCCTGCATACTGACGCATCGTCCAAAAGCGCCCTCTAAACATAGTAGGCTGAACGCCACGGGTATATGGATATTCCCCGGGAAGACCGATTTGATCCATATATGATTGATTCACTTCTTTAGGCAGATAAAGCCGCTCGACTTCCAAATCAGAAGAAGTGGAAAACCTTTTCTTACGTTCCGGTGTTTTTTCGAGCCTCTGGTTCAACCGTTGTTGCCAGTCCTGATAGATTTGGGTAAAATTATGATCAGACACGTGTTCTCCCCCAATGCCAGCATAATGGAAAAATTAAGAATTCTCCTCTATTTTATTCTAGCATAGCATCGCCGTTTTTCAATCAACGGTAGAAGCATTTGTACATTTAAGAAAGCTGATTCATTTTTTTAGAAATTTTGGTTTTGCAAACTGATTTAGTTAAAGTAAAACCTTATGCAACTTTATTGAACAAATGAAAAGGAGTTGTCTATATTGAAACATCAATCTACAATCGCCAAAATTTTGGTCATTATTCTTGTACTGGCCCTTGTTGTTCCGATGGTTCTTCAATACGTATAGTATAGGAAAAAGGACCAAAATAAAAAACACCCCCCAGTTGAAAGATGGAAGCGAATGAATCTCCATCTGTTCTGGGGGGTGTTTTTCATGAAATAAGTTCTTATTTAAAGATAATGACGCTGGAAGAAGCGTTATCCCACGCTAGGTTGAAGCGCAAGTTATCTGTGATTGTACGAATTGGTAACATTGGTACATTGTTTTTCAATTGTACAGCAGATGGCAAGGTATAGTTCTTACCGTTGATGTTGACAACATTTGATCCTACTTTAAAGGTCATCGTTGTATTTCCATGTTTTACAGTAGCGGCTGCTTTTGTATATGTTGTGCTTACTTTTAAACCATCACGCACAAAGGTAGCTGGTACCATGGTATTACCATTCAATGTGTAAGGAGCTACAGCCAATGGATAGGTTTTTCCTTGGGTTTTAAAGGATGCTGCACCTACTTTAAAGCTGATCCCGTTTTGTGCACCAACCGTTACTTGGCGGATGAACAATGGATTTTTTTCTGCAGAAGTATATACGCCTACATTGTAAATGTTAGATGCACCAGGTGTTTGGATTTTTGCATTTTCATTTACGGCTACGCTTACTGCTTGACCTGCAGGTAGGTTAACCGATGGGTAGATAACCAAGTTTTGTCCACGAGTACCAACATAGCTTGGATATGTTCCATTAACAGTCACTGCTGTTGTTGGAATGGTCGTAGGGACACGGAAGGATGTTGGCATAACCACTTCAATATAGTCTGCAGTGCTAAGACCAACGCCTAGTGCCTTAATACCAACAGTCATACCAGTAATGGCATTCGGATTAGGCTTGCTAAGTGATACAGTCGCTGTGCTGTTGTTGGCAGGAATTACAGGAACCGTAGGATTAGTCGGGCTTGTCGGATTAGTCGGATTCGTTGGTGTTACTCCTCCTGCTGTCACAGAAAACGACTTCGAACGGTAAGTTGTATCTCTATATTTTACAGCCAGATCGTAGTTACCTGTTGATGTAGGCATTTTAATGAACGCATCGTTCTTAAATTCGATACGAACACGATCTGAACTAGAGAAGTTATAAGGTGTTGACAAGGTTACGGTACGCCCTGAAACGCCAATAGATCTCACAGCTGTTCCATTGATTGTTGCAGATGTGCTAAAAATATAGCCTGGCACCATATCTTGGGTAGGAAATTCTACATAAATATCATTGCCGCCTCTAAGCTCATCCTTTAATTTTACTTCCATGGACACACTTGTGCGAGCCCCTGGATTGCTGTCTGATAAGGTGACACTGTAATCACTATCTACAGAGGAGGAGCCTTTTTTCAATTCAAACTCTTTTGAAACGTAGGTCGTATTTTTATAATCGACTTCTACTTTAAAAGAGCTACTGGAAGAAGGAGTTCTGATCCCAGCATCCTTGTTAAATTTAATTGTTAGCTTTTTATCCCCATCTGCTTTGGAGCCAGGTTTAATTTTAACTGTTCGACCAGAGATCTCAACGTCTTTTGGTGAATATCCGTTTAATTCAACATCACTAGTGCTAATTCTATTAGGTAGCATACTAGAGTAAGGGAATGTCACTTCCACATACTTCGAATCATCTAACTTGTCATTTAGATCAATTCGGGAAATTTCAAGAGATGTTTTTTCATCTTGATATTTGCTTCCAAAGTCAACGGAAAAGGCACTTTTCTCCGTTTTACTTTTTGAAGAAGAGCTTTTGCCTTTTCCGATTTTAATGCTTTCTTCTGCTTCATCGTCTCCATCGTCAACAGAAATGTCATATTCCCCACTATCATCTGGATTAATGACATCATCGATTTCGATTTCTACACGATCACCCTCATCAATTCTAGAGGGAATAGTGATCGTCAATTTTGAACCACTTTTCTTTAAATCTTTAATAGAGTCTCCATCGATTTCAATGGAACTCTTTTTAACATTTTTTAGGTCAAAATCACTATCAAATTTTACTGTGATTTTGTCTCCTTTTTTCAGGTCGTCCCCTGCTTTAAATTTAAGCGTGTACGTAGTTTTCTCTTCTGTGTCAGTGTCGTCAGCATCAATAGATAGATTCTTCGCTGCGTATGTACTCTGCGGAACAGAGACCAAAGGTGTAATTGCTAGAGTCGATGCTAGCAGTAGGAATGCGCCTCTCTTTAGTTGTTGTTTCATAATTCTCCTCCTGTTCACTCTCGATTTTTTTGCCTTTGGAAAAACCCAACTCTCCCTTTCAGTGTACCATTAACAGTATGTTAATAAGACAAAGTTGTTGATAGCTTTAAGGCAATTTTAAAATAGTATCCATTATTTAATACGAACAAATCGTGAAAAAGTTACATAAAAAAGTAAAAAAAATGAGGAAGATTACCTATCCTCCCCATTTTTCCCATTTTATTTAGTCCTAATAAACCTTTGTTTCTGGGCCAATTGCTTCCAATTTTTCTTTTACACTTTGCAGGAATCGTCCACACACTAACCCGTCGAGAACGCGATGATCTAGTGACAGGCACAAGTTAACCATGGAACGAACAGCAATCATATCGTTTATAACCACTGGACGTTTCACAATGGATTCCACGCTCATAATCGCCGCTTGTGGTGCGTTGATGATAGGTTGTGATAGCACCGAACCAAACGAACCAGTATTGTTTACCGTAAAGGTCCCGCCGCTCATATCATCCATCGTTAATTTACCTGCTCGTGCCCGGTTTGCTAAATCTTCAATTGATTTGGCAATACCGTACACCGATTTTTGATCAGCATCTTTAATTACTGGAACAAATAAAGCATCCTCGCTCGCTACGGCAATAGAGATATTTACGTTTTTACGAACGATAATTTGATCGCCTGCCCATGATGAGTTAAGCATAGGAAATTCTTTTAAAGCTTCTACAACCGCTTTAATAAAGAATGGCAGGAATGTTAAAGAAACGCCTTCTTTTTTCTTAAATTCATCCTTAACACTATTGCGGAAATGAACTAGATTTGTCGCGTCCACCTCAACCATCATCCATGCGTGCGGTGATTCATGTTTACTTTGCACCATACGTGACGCTATCGTTTTACGTACAGGCGTCACAGGAATGCTCTGGTCTCCTGCTGCTACAGATACTTGACTAGATGTTGAAGCAGTCATTGTATTGATACTATTGGACTGCTGAGCCACTGGTATAGATGGTGCTTGTGTACTAACTGCCATTGTAGCAGGCTGTGGAGTAGTTGCTAATTTGTTCGTATTGGCTGCTTGTGGTAATCCACCTTGATCTATTACCTTTTGTACATCCTTGCGCGTAATACGTCCTTCTAGGCCTGTACCAATCACAAGGGATAGATCAATGTTATTATCCTGAGCAAGTCGCATCACTGCAGGAGAATAACGTTGTTTCCTTTCAGGTTGCCCCTTTGTTTCACTTGTCGTAGAAACAGGTCCAGTTGAAACTGGAGACGGCATCGGAGTAGCAGATTCTTGCAAGCCTGCTTCTACATTATCTGTTGATTCACTGGCGCTTTCCGTTCCCTCGTCTATATGAAGGATCAGGGTACCGACACTAACTGTCTCTCCTTCAGGAACTACTATCTCCTTGATTCGTCCCGATACAGTGGATGGTACTTCTGCTGTTACTTTATCTGTATTTACTTCAGCTAACGGATCATACTTGTTGACCACATCGCCCACATTTACAAGCCATTTAGTGATGGTACCTTCTGTAACGCTCTCGCCCAATTGTGGCATGAGTACTTTCGTTGCCATGGTTCGTCCTCCTTTTGCCTAGAAGTGCGCTAATTCACGCATCGCTTCCAATACTTTTTCTGGACTTAACATAAAGAACTTTTCCATCGGTGGGCTGTATGGCATTGCCGGTACATCCGGTCCGCACAGACGCTTAATGGGCGCATCCAGATCAAATAGACAATGCTCAGCAATAATAGCTGCTACTTCGCCACCAACTCCGCCTTCTTTATTATCTTCATGGATGATTAACACTTTCCCCGTTTTAGATGCCGCTTCTACAATTGCTTCCTTGTCTAGCGGATAGAGTGTACGCAGGTCCAGAACGTGAGCAGAAATCCCTTCTTGAGCAAGCTTTTCCGCTGCTTGCAAAGCAAAATGCAGGGTGAGTCCATAGGAGATGACCGTAATATCGTCTCCTTCTCGCTTTACATCTGCCTTACCGATTGGTACTGTGTAGTCTGCTTCTGGTACTTCGCCTTTAATCAAGCGATAGCAACGCTTATGTTCAAAAAACAAGACCGGATCTTCGTCACGGATGGCTGCTTTTAATAAACCTTTCGCATCATATGGGGTAGAAGGAACTACCACTTTTAACCCTGGAACGTTTGTAAACATCGCTTCTAAGGATTGAGAATGGTACAGGGCTCCATGTACGCCACCACCAAATGGAGCTCGAACAGTAAGTGGGCAATTCCAATCATTATTGGAACGATAACGCATTTTAGCGGCCTCGGAAACAATTTGGTTCACCGCTGGCAAAATGAAATCAGCAAATTGTATCTCTGCAATAGGACGCATACCTACGGCTGCTGCTCCAATTGCCACACCCACAATCGCTGATTCAGCTAAAGGAGTGTCCATAACACGTTGCTCCCCGAATTCTTCAATCATACCATTGGACGCACGAAATACCCCTCCGCGTACTCCTACGTCTTCTCCCAACAGAAATACCTTGGGATCACGACGCATTTCTTCCTTCATCGCCATGGTAATTGCATCAATAAAAGAAATGACTGCCATCTTAACTCCCCCTTACGATCCGTATACGTGCGTCAAAGTCGATTCTGGCGCTGGATATGGTGCCTGTTCGGCGTATTCCGTTGCTTCATCTACGATTGCTTGCACTTCGTTAGATAGAGCCGACGCTGACTCATCCGTTAAGAGGCCTACCTCTTTTAAATACTGAGCAAATGTAATGATTGGGTCTTGTTTTTTCGCTTCATCCACTTCTCCACGATCCCGATATACACGATCATCATCGTCACTTGAATGAGGTACAAGACGGTAGGTTACGGCTTCCACTAAAGTAGGACCTTCTCCAGCCTTTGCTCGATCAACCGCTTCCTTCATGACACGATACACTTCAATTGGGTCGTTTCCATCTACGCTAACCCCTGGGAATCCATAACCAACAGCGCGGTCTGCCACGCTTTCGCAAGCCAATTGCTTTTTCAATGGCACAGAAATGGCATACTTATTGTTTTCACAGAAGAAAATAACCGGCAATTTATGAACGCCTGCGAAGTTAGCCGCTTCATGGAAATCGCCTTGGTTGCTAGATCCTTCTCCAAAAGAGGTGAAGACAGCATGATTCTCGCCTGTCATTCGTCCTGCTAAAGCAATTCCTACAGCATGTGGTACCTGTGTAGTAACCGGGCTCGATCCTGTCAAAATACGGTATTTCTTACCACCAAAATGACCAGGCATTTGGCGACCGCCACTGTTAGGATCTTCAGCTTTTGCAAAAGCAGATAACAACGTATCGCGAGCTGTTTGCCCAAAGACCATAACCGCTCCAAAATCCCGATAGTACGGGCATAAATAATCCTTTTCTTTATCAAAGGCAAAAGCAGCCCCAACTTGAGCAGCTTCTTGACCTTGGCAGGAAATAACGAATGGAACTTTCCCAGCTCGGTTTAACAGCCATAAACGCTCATCCACTTTTCTTGACAAGAGCATGTAGCGATACATTTCCAGCACTTGCTCATCGGTTAAACCTACAGCCTGATGACGATTCTTGGTCATAAGGTTTCCTCCCTGCATTTAAGAATGAATAGCCAGACCTTCAATATCAAGAGCCGCTTCCGCAAAGGCTTCCGACAACGTCGGGTGCGGATGAATTGTATGGGCGATCTCCCATGGGGTCGCATCCAATACACGCGCTAACGCTCCTTCTGAAATCATTTCAGTAACGTGTGGTCCAATCATGTGAACACCAAGCACATCATTGGTTTGTTCATCGACAACCAATTTTACAAATCCGTCGTTTTCTCCAAAAACCAATGCTTTTCCTAGCGACTTGAAACTAAATTTCCCTGTTTTTACGCGATAACCCTGTTGTTTCGCCTCTGCCTCACTTAAACCTACACTTGCTACTTCAGGACGACTATAGGTACATTTAGCTACCTTTGTTGGATCAAGTGCCTCAACAGCTCGATTGTTCATATGCTCAACGGCCAAAATTCCCTCGTGAGCAGCTACATGAGCCAATTGAATCCCACCAATCACGTCTCCTATTGCATAAATATGCGGTTCAGCCGTTTGATAGGTAGAATTAACAGCAATTTGCCCCTGTTCTATTTTAATTTCAGTCGCTTCTACGCCTAAATTGTCCACATTAGCTTGGCGTCCGACAGACAAGAGCATTTTTTCAGCGGTAAAGGTTTGTATATCTCCTTTGACTTCCGCTTGTACACTTACTTGACCATCTGCCACCTGAGCACTTTCAGATATCACTTTTGCATTTGTTACGATTTTTACTTTCCGTTTTTTAAGTATGCGGGTTAATTCCTTACTGATATCAGCATCTTCTGTTGGCAAAATGCGATCCCCGTACTCCATTACGGTAACATCCACACCAAAGTCGCTTAATAAAGAAGCCCATTCGATACCAATAACCCCACCGCCAACGATGATCATGGACGCAGGAAGCTGTTCCATTTCCAAGGCTTCGTCGCTCGTCATTATATGTATTCCATCTATGTTTAGGCCAGGTAATACTCGTGGTCTAGAACCGGTTGCAATCAATAAAAAGCGAGGAACAATGATTTCTTGTTCACCATCCGCTGTCTCGATGCGTACCGCTCCAGCTTGTGGAGAAAAAATACTTGGCCCCATTACACGACCAAATCCTTGATATATTTTGATTTTTCCTTTGTTCATCAAGTATTCTACGCCTTTATGCAACTGTTCCGTTATCGAGCGTTTTCGCTGTTGTACCAGCCCAAAATCTAGCTCTACATTACCTGTGCGTACCCCGTATTTCTCACTTTCCTTGATCGTGGCAAAAACCTCGGCACTACGCAATAATGCTTTGGAAGGTATGCATCCGCGGTGCAGACACGTTCCACCCATTTTATCCTTTTCGACGATGGCTACCGACATGCCTAATTGTGTGGCACGGATCGCCGCTACATAGCCGCCAATTCCTCCACCAAGCACGACAAGATCAAATTCTTGGGACATCTTCACATCTCCTTTACCCTGTAGTAGCTATGTGTTGCTTTTGCCTTACCGAGACACATTATACCACATTCCATGACCTGGTACTAAAAAAAGAGCTGGATGTATCAAGAAATGGTCCAACTCCTACTCTTTACTCATTTGTTCTGCCTTTTTATCTAGGGATTTGGCATGAAGTAGATAGTGTAGGTAGTGCAAGAATCAATAACATTCTTGCACTACCGTACTACCAATGCTTTTTTCAGTCAAGTTGTTCTTACTTTGGTAAGCTTGCTTTTGGATCACGCAAAAACGTTTTACGCGATCTAGCTAAGCGAGCAATACGCTCTTCTGCCATACGGTCAGCCGCTTTATACGTTGGAATATTATCGCGATCCGCAATTTCAAATACGCGGTTCATGTTATCGTAAATAGTTTCTACCTTTTTCATGGCACGTTCACGGTTGTAGCCATGCAATTCATCCGCAACGTTGATAACGCCACCTGCATTGATTACATAATCAGGTGCATAGACGATACCCATTTCCTGAATGATGTCGCCATGGCGTTCTTCTTTCAATTGGTTATTAGCCGCTCCAGCAATTACTTTGGCTTTGAATTGTGGAATGGTATCATCATTGATGATTGCGCCTAATGCACAAGGAGAGAAGATATCACATTCAACGCCGAAAATTTCATTGACTCCTACCGATTTAGCCCCAAAGTCTACTACCGCACGTTGAACATTATCCATGTTAATATCCGTTACAATTAGATTTGCACCTTCTTCATGCAAATAGCGGCACAAATTGTAAGCAACGTTCCCTACCCCTTGAATAGCAATCGTTTTACCGGAGAGATCATCATGACCAAAGCCACGTTTTGCAGCTGCCTTCATCCCACGATACACACCATATGCTGTTACAGGCGACGGATTACCCCCAGAACCAAATGCTGGTGATACGCCTGTTACATAATTGGTTTCTTGATAAATTAAATCCATATCAGCAACAGTCGTTCCTACATCCTCAGCCGTAATATAACGACCATTTAAGCCTTGGACAAAACGTCCGAATGCTCGGAATAACTCTTCGCTCTTATCTTTACGAGGATCACCGATAATAACCGCTTTTCCTCCACCCAAATTAAGTCCTGCCGCCGCAGCTTTATACGTCATACCACGAGACAAGCGAAGTGCATCTTCAATTGCCTCTTCTTCAGAATTATACATCCACATACGTGTACCACCCAAAGCTGGGCCAAGCGTTGTATCATGAATCGCAATAATTGCTTTTAATCCAGAAGTCTCATCCTGACAAAGTACCAATTGTTCATAATCGTATTTTTGCAGATAATCAAAGATTTTCATGAGTAGCCCTCCTGCTGTTTCTATTCCAAAACGGATTTTTGGGGTTTAATTTTCCTTCTATGAATTCGCTTACACAACCTACCTATTTATCAAAGCAATAAGCATGCCAACCCATAAGATATTTGTGAACAATCGATGGAGAGGATGTGAACATCACGTTTCACTTTATCTATGATGAAATATTTTGCACAACTTTGCAATCCTTTGCACGCAAAATTTTGCAGATATTCACAAACCATCTTGTGGATTCGTTTCCAAAATGCCTAGTTTCTCCATTTTATAATATAGATTGCGTAAGGATACTCCTAATTGCTTAGCTGCTTCCGTTCTATTGCCTTTTGCCTTATGTAGTTCTTGTAAAATACACTGTTTTTCCGCTTCTTCGACAGCCTGCTTTAAGGTTCTAGTTTCCCTACTAGCTGGCTTTTGATGCGCTGCTTCTGTTTGAGAAACATGCGTTCGTTCCAAAGGTGGTAAATGATGTGGCATGATCTCTATCTCTGTAAACTTCATGTGAATAATAGCCCGTCCCAAAATATTTTCGAGTTCACGAACGTTCCCTGGCCAACGGTACCTTTTTAGGACATCCAATGTAGAATTGTTGATCTGCTGAACGTGACGCCCATATTCGAGATTAAATTTTTGTAATAAAAAATTAGCAAGCGATTCCAAATCCTCTTGTCGTTGACGCAAGAGGGGGATATAAATCGGCAACACATGTAAGCGGTAATACAGATCTTCTCGGAATTTGCCTGCCTGAATGGCTGTTTCCATATGTACATGGGTAGCTGCAATAATGCGAACGTCGATTGGAATCGCTTTCGTACCACCAACTCGGATAATCTCTTTTTCCTGTAATACACGTAAAAGTTTAGCTTGCATGCCCATAGATAGCTCACCAATTTCATCTAAAAAAATGGTGCCGCCACTTGCTTCTTCAAATAGGCCGCGTTTACCTCCACGTTTAGCACCAGTGAAGGCTCCCTCTTCATAACCAAACAGTTCACTTTCTAACAAGGTCTCTGATAAGGATGCACAATTAACTCGAATGAATTGATTGTACTTACGTGAGCTTCCGTTGTGAATCGCATGGGCAAACAACTCTTTACCAGTCCCTGATTCACCACGCAAAATGACAGTAGCCGGAGTCATGGCAGCTAACTTAGCCTGTTCGATAGCCCCTTTCATCGGTTCACTATCTCCGATAATATCGTCGAAGGTATACTTTGCTTCCAGAGTACGGATAAGTCGTTTAGCTGTCTCTAACTCTTCAGATAAGGTCTTAAATTCAGATATATCATGAATAACGCCTACACTACCACGCAATTCTCCATTTACCAGCACGGGGGCTACGTTTACCACCACATCTTTACGCATTGGTCCTAACTTCATACGAACACCGCGAACTGGTTTTTTGGTACGCAGTACTTGCATATGCATACTCTCACCTTCAGAAATATCCACAGTGGCTGGTTTACCTATCACATCATCGGGAGTCATGCCCGTAATGCGTGTATAGGCTGGATTAATTAACAGTCCGATCCCATCACCATCAACAACAGAAATAGCCTCATCAGATGAATGCAAAATTCCTTGCAATAAGCTTTGTAATTCTTTTAAATCAGTTACTTCTTCAAGTAAAGATATAATCTCAGTAATATCTCGGAAGACAGAGACAGCCCCGACCACTTCCCCAGCATCATTTCGTACAGGTACCCGATTGGTAATAATACGAGTGTCATTCGTTAAGGCCTGCTCCTGATTAATCTCAGGCTGACCAGATTTTAGTACATAGTGCAAACGTGTATTGGGAATAGTCTGTTCCGCACGTGTACCAATCACTTCATTCTTAGACAGTCCCATCAGTTTTTCACTAGCTCGATTAAAAATCGTTACCTGCCCCTCTTCGTTGACAGCAATAATTGCGTCGTGTGTGGAGTTTAGCATGGTATCATACTCTCGTTGCTTCTGACGAAGTGTCTGAATGAGCTTTTCGCGCTCACGAATTAATTTCATGATAATACTCGTAAAATTACCAGGTATTAAAACAGTTTCAGCGCGCTTTCTCTTTAAAATGTCATCATAGGCATGAGGATCGCCAGTTGCTTCCAAAATCAAGTCCACATCGCGAGCCAAATAAGGAATATAATCCGTCCCTACCTGTATCCCTAGAGAGTTGGCCACTTGTATACCTGGGGCGTCAGCATTGTGGTCGATCACAGCAATGAGCTCTACACCCTCCATCTGCAACAATAAGTGGATTAGTAGTGTACCGCCTTTTCCAGCCCCCACCACAATAACTTTATGCATGTAAAACCCACCCCTTTCATTGAGGACTGCTGCTATGGCTGAATCTTCCACTTACATTTTATCGTATTTTGTAGGTTAGACAAGCACCACCAGATGTTTTATGATGGAGATAAACAAACCTTTACAAAAAGGATGTGGCTTGGTTGCTCGGTCAAAGAATCGTTGCGTTGCTCATCATGGTTATTCCTGCTGTCATCGCAGGATGGGGCTTTAAAATGATGCGCGATACTTTATACCAATACTTTAATCCTGATATCAATCAATTTTTGTGGGGACACTTTACATTTGGAGCCATTTTATTTGTTGTGCCTATTGCATTTATTGGTGGCTTTATTTTGCATCATGACCGTAAACGTAATCGCGTTCAACCGCGCTTCATGAAACGAGATCCCGAAGAAGATGATGAGTAAGAAGCTTCGCTACGTATAGGCGGGGCTTTTTTTCCACCCAACAAATCTAACCTGTGTAAAAGTGGTCGATTGCTAATAAAGGTCGTAAATGAATAACGTTCTGCCAATATATGCAAAATCAAAAACAACAAGAAAAAAACAATTTTGATGTTGAAAGGAGTCGTACAGACTAACGTGTACCCTAAAATAAATCCGAGATAGTTGGAGCCTGTATCTCCTAGCATGACCATTCGTTTTGCATCATGATAAAATAAAAGAAGGGTGGCACATATGATTGGATAAATCATGATCCATGAAACGGGGACGCTAAAGAAAGGCGTCGATGCTAATACAAGAATGAATAAGCTCAAAAAAACCTTACTTGCTCTTCCTGGTCGTAAATCAAATAGGTTTATCAGATTGATCGACAATGCAAGCAGAATGGTATGAAACAGAACCTCCAGCACGGTATCATACAAAGCCAGACAAATAATGAGAGAAATATTGCCCCCTGCCCAAGCTTTTAAAAAGCCACTGGTCATTCTTCGTTCAGTCAGTAGAGTACCTACATGTCCGCGGAATCCTTTGATATGCTTATCGTGAGCGCAGTCATCCTGCCAGCCCAGCGCAGCGATTGCAAAAGAACCGCATAGAAAAAACACTCCAAATTTCCAAGGTATTACTACAGAAGCCTGAAAGATCCATAAGAGCAATAGCAACAAATAGGTACTGGTAATATAAAAAAATAAGAACCATCCGCAGCCTGTTGGTATCAATTCCTCTTGATAATTCAACCTGACAATCTCATGTCTCTTCAGTATTTTAATCCCTCGAAGAAAAAATACATCGTGTAAAATCAGAGGTAGGATGATCGCAATACAGGATAGTAATAGAATGGAGCTATTATTCATCTTTTTTCACCTCTTGCCGTTTGCGTTGTAGAGTTTGATAAACATGCCAAAACTCTTTTCCCCTATGCAAAAATCCATGGAGATTGTTAGATGTATAGCGATGTGTAAATTTCACCGGAACCTCTTTGATTCGATATCCAGCCCGCAAAATATCAATTGTCATTGCTACCTCAATACCAAACCCACAATCCATGAAACGAACACAGGAAAACAAATCGCGTCTAAAGGCTCTTTGCCCGGATAAAGGAGCTTGTAGCTTCTGCTGGGTCATCTGTGCTATTCCTTGATAAGCTAGCTTTCTAGTTAGTCCAAAACCAGCCTTGCGTGGAGCTTTTGGTAATATGGCTATCGTCATATCACATTCTTCCCTGACGACAGGAGTCAGTAACTTGTCCACTTCACGTGCGCTCTTCTGTAAATCAGCATCTAAAAACAAAATAATATCACCTGTAGCTTCCTTCAAGCCCGCTTGTAGAGCAACTCCTTTGCCAACATTCTTAGGCAGCGTAATCAGCTGATCAACCCACGGCCTAGCGATGGTAGCCGTACAATCGATACTCCCATCATCTACTACAATCAATTCTTGGATGAACGATAATTCTCTCAATGTAGAAACCGTTTCTTCAATCCAATCCTGCTCATTAAAGGCTGGAATAATCGCGCTAACTCTCATACCATTCCCCTACTAACATGCGTCCAGAGCATATAGCCAACTGTACGAATGGTTGGATGCATGAATAAAAGCAGTAATATCAAGCACAATGAACTTGCAACAACAGTACCTACAGAAGGTCTGAACATTTCTTTTTGCTGTATCAAGTAATGGATTCCTTTTGCATCAATAAGCTTATGTCCAATGCGAGTACGAATAAGAAAGGTACTAGCCATCCCTTTTCTTCCTTTTTCCAAGAAATCTTGCATGTTGGTATGACTACCGACTGTAATAATTCGAGTAGCTTGACCTTGATAGGCTACTAGCATAGCTACATCCTCACTCGTGCCAGGAGCGGGTAACAGTTGATACGATACACCCAGCCTATCCAAGCGGCTTCGCCCAGGTGCTATTCCATTTTTATAAGCGTGCAAGATAATCTCTGCTCCAGAATAAAGGGCACGATCCGATATGCTATCTAAATCACCTATAATAACATCAGGAACCCATCCACAGCGCAGGATGACATCTGCTCCCCCATCTACCGCAAGTAAAATCGGTCGATATTTCTTTATAAAAGCGGACAATGAGTGAAGATCATCTCGTGCAGAAGGACCGCGATTAACAAGTACAACAAAGCGATTCCTAAACGATGCACGAATGGGAACAAGTGGAAGTCTAGTTGTAAAGAGGTTTTTTTCTTGTTCGATAAAGGATAACGTGTTCGTTAGAAATTGTATGTAATATTCCGGCTCGTGACTAATAGCTTGCTGGGCTCTCGTCTCGTAATCTGACATAAGAAAAGGACGTAGCGGAATCTTGATTTGTTTTTTAGACGGAACAGCATGTAAGCAATTATTGATAATTTCTACTTGCTTTCCATCTAAAAAATCTTGTATATCGCTTACAATCGTTCCTGCATTTTCGATTTCATATAGTACTATGTTCTCTTGTAAAAGAAGGGCTGCTCCTTCTGTCAAAAAATCGCCTGCCAAAAAAGGGGAGAGATTGATAACTGCTTTTACTTGAGATGCAATCAGGTCTTCAGCCGCTGTTACATCCAGATTTCTATGATCAATCATGGCAATATGCCCTGCTTTTAATCGTTGACATAGCCACTTGGTTTTTGAATCTGTCATCAGGATTCCCTTCATATGAACAGTATCGGACTTACCTTTATTCCATCTCATTACTACTCCACCTCCTATTTCTAGTATGACGTAACCCCTTCTTGATCATGCGTCAAAAAGAGCACGTCTATCTAATTAGCTCCGTACTCATAAACATAGTAAAGTCCACAAAAAAAAGAAGCTTTGCCAATAGCAAAAGCTTCTCATGATGAAACCACTTACATTTTACAATTACGCACCTGTTGCGAATTTAAGAATAAGGAAATCAGCGTACACAAATACTGCTAATGAAACCAGACCAAACGCTGTGGCAAACTTGTTTTTCGCCTTAATGGAACGAAAAACCCCAGCCAAAATAAACAGAGTTATCAGAAACATAGTTACGTCCATAACCCATTGCATCCCAGTTCAACCCCTTTGCAAATGATATACCTGTTCAAGGATAGCAAACAATGGCAAATTAATTATATAATGTACCCAATATTGAAACAAGTCATATCAACAATTGTGACAAGTAAATTCACAAGTTTCCTATCACTCTATAGATTAGCAACTTTCCCACTTGATGAACTTTTCTATCTTTATTTTCTGGCAATCCACAATGGCGTATATCTTACTTCTTTATTTATCAGGCTAGTTATATAATTGCGATAATAAGCTATCGATAAGTTCGATATCTTTACATACAGACTAATCTTTGAAATAGGAGGGTTTTATGGACTTACAAAGCTTAGAAATTTTTATTTCTATCGCCCGCATGGGTTCCATAAATAAAACGGCACATGCCCACTTTTTAGCGCAGTCCACCGTAACACATCGGCTGAAGCAATTGGAAAAAGAGCTAGAGATGACTCTCTTTACCCGTACAACCTCGGGGGTAACGTTAACGGAGGAAGGACGAGCTTTTTTACCTGTTGCCAGTTCCATGATGGAACAATATCAGCAATTTATTCAGCAAAATCATCAGATACGTCCACTACGAATCGTTGCCGGGAAGGCATTTGTCTCCACACAGCTACCTCGTCTGCTAGGGGGATATCGTCAAGTGGACCCTTCGTTTACCTGTTATCTACGTTCTACCTTATTTGAAGAATCGGTTCACTCTTTATTAGCTGGTACCGCTGATCTAGCTTTTTTGGGTAATGAATTGTATCATCCGCACATTAAGACTACATATTTGCCTGACGATCCTATTTTGCTAGTCTGCTCACCTCATCATCCATGGGCTTCAAATTATCCTGGCTGGGCGGAGTGGGATAAGCAATCTCTAATTGCTTTTGGCAATCCTACCGCTCCCTATCGTCAACGAGTTGACCGTTATTTAGCAGAAAATGGAGTTTTCCCAACTATCATAATGGAGCTAGATAGTTTTAGCGCTGTAAAGCAGATGGTTTTACAAAATTTAGGGATTGCTCTGCTACCTTCACGTTTCGTTCAACAAGAAAAGCTACAAAGAAAATTAGTCACTATCGATATTTCCCATGGCACGTTTACTCGTCCCACCCTTCTCGCCTACCCTGCTGAAAAAGAAAGCGATCTTCGCCTAGCCTCCTTTATAAACTGGGTGATAGAGCATTATGATCACTGATGGGATTGGTAAAAGTTTTTCATCCCTTTTTGACTGATTTACGCCATGTGTTTTGCAGAAATGGGGATGCTATGAAAGACATTTTCAACAGCCCCCAACAAGAAAGGAAGTGTCATCATGTCCAAGCATAACGGAGTCAAACCTCAACAAAGTGATAAAAATAACCCTTCACAAACGCGTTCTTCCAATACCATGAGTAAAGAATCGCAAGCAAAACCTGTTTCCCGATAGCGCTAAAGTGATCCAGTGGAAAGGAGGCTATCTCATGCACATGCTTACTTCACAGTACAATCAACAGATCAATATGCATAAGCAACAAGCTCAGGCCCATCTAACTCAAGCTCAGGCTCACGAGCAGCAAGCTCTGATGCATCGTCAACAGGCAGATTTGCATGATAAACAAGCCATGCTTATTATGCAATCTTCACAGCAAATGAATCAAACTTCAGTCGCGATGCCCGTTTATACTCAACAATTTATGGACCAATCCATTAACAAGCAACATCACCAGGAAAACCAGGTTGCTCACAACAATCAAGTTTCAAAAGCTTCCCTAGCTTTTAATGGTAAGGTTCCTAGCGATGAGGAATTAGCGAAAGCAAGTAAATCATAAACCAAATGACCTGATCCAAATTTGAAAACGTTCCTCCCTTTTACCTGCATGGGCTAAAGGGGGAACGTTTTATGTTCAACTTAGTACCATTTGGTTACATACTATAGCCTTCATTATTTTGATTTTACATACATGAGAATAATTATAATTCTTCTTTCTCCTTTTCAGGCTTTTGGGAAGAGATGGTTAGGAGTCTGTTTTTTCCGTCGACCTCTTATCTGGGTAACTGAATTCACTCTCCTTTTAAAAAATGAAACTTTCTGATCAACTGGATGGTCTAATAATGGAAACAGACGATTGTAACATTTGTTTGAAAGGAGAGAACTAAATGCGCGCGCATACTCCAGTTCAGTCCACTGAGGAGAGAGAACATCTTTATAGACTTATAGAAGAAAACAAGGAAAATTTATACCGTCTTGCTTACAGTTTTGTCAAAAATCGTGACGAAGCACTGGATATCGTCCAGGATACGATATATAAGGCTATCGTTTCAATCGATAGCCTGAGAAATCCTGAATTTCTCAAATCATGGTTGTATCGTATCGCGATTAATTGTGCTCATAATTCTTTACGAAAGACACGAAGGATTATATTTATGGATACGAGTATTTTGGAAAATGTTATGTACCATTCAGATAACAAGCGCGATGAGATCTTCGATGTGAGGCAAGCACTAGCGAAACTCGATCTAAAATATAAGACGGTAATTATCTTAAGATTTTTTGAGGATATGACGCTGGAGTCCGTAGCAGAAATATTGGACGTGCCCGTAAGTACTGTTAAGTCGCGTCTCTATCGGGGACTTCAAAAATTAAAAATTGATTTGCAGGAGGTTGAACATCTTGAACAATCAATTAAATGAACTGAAACAGAGCTATGAAAGCATCGAAATACCGAAGGAGCTGGATGCTGTAATCCAATCAGCTAAAGCAAAGGGCAATGCGGAATTATCATCACGGAATAAGGGAGTAGGACGAATGAAAAATAAAACAAGCAGAATTTTGATGAAAGGACTTGGCGGAGTCGCGGCCATGTTTTTATTATTCGGAGTTGCCGTCAACACGTTGCCGGGTTTCGTTGTTGCTGCGGAAAATGTACCGTTTCTAGGAAGCCTTGTGAAGGTATTGCAGTTTAATAGCGGGTATGCCAATGGCGGCGAAAGAACGGACGGAAGCAACATCAAGCCAATTACGTTCAAGAAGGAAAAAGATGCCGAGCAAATTGTGATCAACTTTACCCAAGGTAACGAGGAGTGGGGGGAAACACCACAAAAAACCGCTCCCGCTTTCCACGTATCCTATCAGGAAAACCCCTACACGATGACTTTTACGTTGGATGGCGTAAGATGGTTTGATAATCAAACATTTGAGGAACTGAAGAAGAGCGATTTGGTGGCAGATGCTTACCGGTTAATTACACTGGACGACTCTTCTGATCGTTTCGTATTTGTATTCAAATCACCAGTTAAGTATGAGGTAAAAGAATATTCGAATCCTGCCCAAATCATATTGAACCTTTCAAAAGATCATCAGGTACAGGAAAAAACTGTATATTCAATAAGAACTGCTGCTTATCCGCTCGGGGAAAAATTGGCGCTTATTGAAGAAGGGCTAATCGAAGAGAAAGGAGTTCGTATTCTTAAAGACAGTGAGAATATGTTTTATATTGAAGTAGGGCTGTTCGAAAACATGGAAGAAGCAAACCAAAAAGTATCGGAAATAAGTGAAAAGTACGGATCCACATTTAAAGAAGAGTACGGAATGGAATTAAACGTATTTGTGGAAAAAAGGGGAAAATAAATCGTGCTATCAAGTATAAAAGATTAGTCCATTTCGTATTAAAACCTGCTGTACGTATTTCTGCTATAAGCACTTCATAAAAATGATGGGACTCATAATACTGAATTGTGTGCTGGCTTTGAGGAACAATCTGTGTGCCCATGCTGAGTAGACCAGATTTCGTAAAATGCAGGATATTAGGAAAATACAGCCATATTTGATGTTTGCTTTTCCCCACGAATATTCCGTATGCTTTAGGTCAAGCAAGTTATCAATAAACAGATATTCACACTAAAAGGAGATACTTACAACATGAAGAAGATGGGGAAAAAGAGTTTATTTTGCGGCGTATTAGCTACAGCACTGCTTGTATCGGGTATGGCTTATGCTGCCCCAGCCATCAAATTGATGGTAGATGGGAAAGAAGTGAAATCAGACGCGCAAGCCCAAATCATCAATGGTCGGGTGTTTGTACCGGCACGCGCTTTGGCAGAATCACTCGGAGGAGAAGTGCAGTGGGATCAAAAAGATAAGATCGTGAAAGTAAAAAGCAACGCCTCCCAACAGAATGGAGCAATAACCAGCAAGGATGCTTATGTGATTGAAGATCAAAAAGCTCTTATCAGTCTTCCTTCTGAATGGAAGGATAAGATCAAGGTAGAAAAAAAGGCGAATGAAGTTGCTTTTCAATATGTGCCGAAAAATAAGGCCGTCAAACCGGAATTTTTCTTCAGCGTCCTCATCATCAACAAAACCGTGTGGGACAAAGATGAGTATGCAGATACGGGACTCTTTACCGTGCTAGGAATGCAGGACGGTAAGGTGTATGCGTTGCAAACACCAAGTGAAGCACCATATTTGGAGAAGCCGGAAAGCCCAGAATTTAAAGAAAGCGTCGACATGCTGAATCACCTTAGACAATCCATTCAGTTTATGTTCATCAAATAAGATGGAAGAAAAGCAAAAGAATCCTTGAAGATGAGCTTCAAGGATTCTTTTGTAGTATATGAATAGGTAGCTTTAATATCTTTCCAAAATCAAAGCCGTTTTCAAGGAGTCTTTTGGTAAAAACCATCCCTTTGCTTCTAAAAATGCCATTATCTTCTTTTGTCCCTCTGTTGCTTCCCTGCTTTTGGTGGTTTTGAAGGAAGCCTCTACAATATATTCCACACTGTTTCCCGAGGCAGATTTAATCGGCCAAATTTCCACATCGATCTTTAGCCCATTCCATGTTCCTGTGTAGCGTTCTGCCAGAACAGGCCCATAAATTCTCGCTTGTCCTAATTTTTCTTTTCCCCATCCAGCGTAGAGCCATTTATCCAGTTTTCCAGGAATATTGGCGGTCACTAGTTTGATGGAGTCGGCAAGAGAGGGTAAATCTGTTCCTTGATAACCTGATTGTTTTACTTTTTTCTTTCTAGAGATGCTTAAGGTTTTTTGTTTGTAACCCCATTCCACCTGCGCTTCATAATTGGTATCTGTAGCATCAAATCCTTCCTTATTAGCCTGTGTCAAAGCAGCATCAATGTTATTGTTTTCGATGGGGTATCTTTTCTTATATGTTACTTCCAAATGTTCTTTACTGTCCGATTTGCGGATGCGACTGATCCAGCCTTCTTGATTCAAATCCTGATCATCTGTATCTAGAAACTGCACATTCATTTTAATGGCGGAGTCAGGCATGTTGAATGCTTTAAGAACTTCTGGTAGTAGCTTGTGATCAGAAGACAGCACTTGATTAGAGTCCAGTAATAGCTTCACTTCATAATCTGGCTCTAGATTGCCGACCGCTTGTACCGCTTCGGGAATGGCAAAAAAGGAGGAACAAAGGCCTAGACAGACAGCAAATGCGATAGTTGCATGTTTGAGCGCAGGGATCGTTTTCACTTTAACAGCTCCTTTGTTTAAAAAGTGCCAAATTTATTTATCGTTCTTGTACATCCATTCATACAAGCTACACATTTGAGTCGTCAACTAGCTGTCTTTATTGCGTTCCAGATCTATGATAGTATCTCAAGCTTGGGATAATTCACTCTTATATTTTGTATAATTATACCATAATTGTCAATATAGAGAATCAACAAAATCATTCGTTGCAAAACTTATACCATCAGGATTCCGATAGCATTTCGTACCTCTTGAAGAACCTTTTGTGCAGATAACCGAGCTTTCTGTGCACCCTGTTGAAGTGTATCAAGTATTTGTTCTTCTGTGAGTTGCTGTTTCCGAGTACGGAAAGGTTCTACAATTTGTTCGATTTCTTCAGCTAGTCGCTTTTTGCAAGCTACACATCCAATTGATGCCGTTGAACATTGTTCTCTAAGTTGCTGTTGACCTTGCTCATCCGTAAAGTACGTATGCAGATGGTAGACATTACAACCTTGTACACTTGGGTGACCTGGTTGTTGAATATAGAGACGAGTTGGATCAGAATATGCCTTCTTTACTTTCTGGTCAATCTGACTTTTGTCATCCTGTAAACTAATATACGTATCGATTCCGTCTGACTTACTCATTTTCCCCTGTCCATGTAACGCAGGAATACGAACTGCATTCTCTGCCAACGGTTGTGGGTATGCAAAAATCTCACCATACATATGATTGAAACGGCGAACGATTTGCCGTGCCATCTCCAAATGCACCAATTGATCTTCACCAACAGGTACTACTTCACCTTTATGCAACAGGATATCTGCTGTCATCAGTACAGGGTATCCAACCAAACCATAATTTACATTATCAGGATGTTTCTTTGCTTTCTCTTTAAATGTTGGACACCGCATCAACTCACCTAGTGGCATTACCATACCTAGGTACAAGGATAATTCTGCAACCTCGGCTGACAGGGCAGATTGTGTGTAAAACGTGCAGTGCTCTGGATTCAGGCCCGATGCCAGATAGCTGGCAGCAGCCTCTAAAGCATTTGTAGACATATGCTCCGGGCTAGGATGTGTGGTCAATGTATGCAAATCTGCAATAAAAAAATTAGCATCGTATGTGTTAACAACCTTATCAATGCCTTTCATCGCACCATAATAGTTACCCAAATGTAATTCACCTGTAGAACGAATACCTGATACTAGTTTTTGCTTGTTCATATATAATCAGCCTCTTTCGTTTTGAGAGCGGAGATCGTTGGATACGATAGGCATTGATCCCCCTCTTTTTATTTGTAGCATTCAGTTGATAAAGCCACCACCAACCATCTTCCATTCTCATCACGCTCCTTGTCCTGATTACATCCTATTTTGTTTACAGAAATACAAAAAGGGCTCCTCATCCTTATCTTTAAAAATAAGGACGAGAAACCCGTGGTGCCACCTTAATTCGCCGTTTTCACAGCGCGCTCTATTGTATCGGAACAAACGCGCACTTCTACATGCCATTGTTCGAATACCTGTCCCTTGTATCGGTGAGACGCTCCGCCAGAGCCTACCTGTGTGTTAAACCCTACACACTATCGGTCTAGACGCTCAAAAGTCCATTCTGCAAGCTTCCTGCACTGATTTTCACCAACCATCAGCTCTCTTTAGCAATCGGCATGCATACTCCTCTTCGTCATTGCGCGTGTTTATCATTATGGTTCATTTATAAAATTCCTGTAAACTTATCAATCAGTATACGTAATCCATCACTAGCTGTCAATCTCTACACGTGCCACCCCATTTAAATTATGTACCATCTCATAGATGTCAGTAATATAGATATGATCATACACAACCAGACGTAGATCCATCTGTACCCTTTGCTTATCAACATCCTTTAACCAGACATTCTTAATCTTCATATCTTCTTCTTTGAATTTCTGGATAATCGCTGTCATATGTGAGTGCTCATCTAAGAACAGACGAATTTTTAACTCTTTTCCTTGTAATTTTCGAACTCCAATCATATTTACTAAATATGGGAGCAACTGCACAGAAAACAAAATCATCGCAGCTCCTAATGCTGCTTCATAATAAAAGCCCGACCCGACCGCAATTCCAATACCTGCACTAGACCAAATAATTGCTGCTGTGGTAAGGCCAGAAATAACATCATTATTTCGGCGCAAAATGACCCCTGCACCCAAAAAACCGATTCCACTAACGATCTGTGCAGCCAAACGCATAGGGTCTGTCCGATTGTTAATAGACGTTTCCGCATAAAATTGAGCAGATTCGATCGAAACAATCGTCAGTAAGCAGCTACTAACCGATATGATTACGCTGGTTTTTAATCCCAGTGGTTTTTGTTTTAATTCACGCTCAATTCCAATTACGATTCCAAGGAAAGCAGAAAGCATCAACTTTGCTAAAATAATTAATTCCATGTTATTCCACCTCTAACCTGGTTTGTCTGATGACTTTCATTACATGTAGCTTATTATAAATCTTTCTGGGCTATTCTGAAACCAACTGATAATTAGAGGACTATTACGTAAACAACACTTAGTTAACAAATGGGCTCTGCCAACGTTGGCATCGGGAAATATCCGTTTGCTATGGCATACTTCACCATCGCCTTAAAATATGCTTTCGTGGGTTGTGGGCATGAAATATGAAGCTTTTGTAACACGGCCGTCGTCTTAGGGCAGGCAAATCGAACATTCGAATTACGTGCTCCATCTCCCTCTAGCTGGGTAATAGCAAGCTCCATTCCTTCCCGATTTTTTTCTGTTCCATCAAATAACCACTGTTCATATTGTTGTTGAGAAACTAGGCTCAATTTATAGCCAAAGGACTGAAAATGTTCCAATAGCTCTACATACGGAATTTGTTTTGGATTGACAACATGGAAAATGGCTCCGACTGCTTCCTCTTGCAATGCGAGCGTAGCAATCGCTTTTCCAGCAAAATCAATGGGAGTGAAATCTACTAGCCAATCGGCATGTGGTGCAATTCCCAGTAAGAACATCGCCCGACACATTCGATACATTGCATTTGTTTCCATGTTGCGTTGAAACGTACCAGCTAAAGAATGGCTACTTAGATTGCCAGCACGATAGATTGTCACTGGTATACCTTCTTGTTCAAACGCCTTCATCACATGCTTCTCAGACTCCCATTTGCTATTGACGTAATGATTTTCTAGCACAATAGAATAATCCATTTGCTCTGCATTACGTAATTCATGCCATTTCCCTGCATGGGACAGTTCTTCGGGAATACCAATCGTAGAAACATAGTGAAAATGAATACCCTGCTTTTCTCTGGCCAGATCAAGTAACGTCTCCGTGCTTCGTACATTTACCTGATAGAAATGCTGAGCATCGCCAAAGTGAGACACATCTGCTCCACAGTGCATGATGGCATCCACATTTTGAACAAGCCCATACCAATCCTCTTTTTCTAATCCCAACCTTACTTCTTGCAGATCGCCTATCATAACCTTTACACGTGACGTGAGCTGTTTCTGCTGCTCCTTACCGAAATAAAAGGAATAATTTTGATATAAACGATCCATAGCAGCCTGAACATCTTTCCCGCGTACCAAACAATAAATCGTGCCCGGGGTTGTCTGTAATAATTCATACAACAAGTGAGAACCAAGATAGCCTGTCGCCCCCGTTAGCAGGAATGTACGCTGCTTTCGTCGTACGATTTTTTTCGTAGTTTGTAAACGCTCTGGATATTCAGCAAGTACTTCCTCCGTTTGATCATTACCACCAATCCTTCCAGCACTCGCTTGTTCTGTCTCCTGTTTTTCTCGATACAGTTCTTCAATTCGATACGCTAATGATTGAACCGTTGGATGGGTGAAGAAATCATTAATCTTTATCATAGGATATTTTGGTTTTAATTCAACTAATAACTCTATAATTTTAAGAGAATGACCTCCTATTTCAAAAAAGTTATCACTCAAACCCACACGATCTACTCCTAGTCCCGTTTGCCACACTCGGGCAATCTCCTGTTCAATCTCCGTTCTAGGTGCGGTATATATTTGGTTTCTTGTTACCGGTTTTAATTCAATACTTGCTAGTTGTTTACGATCAATTTTACCCGTTGGTGTTATCGGCATTGCTGGTATATAACCAAACTGAGCTGGAACCATGTAAGGCGGCAGCTTTTGTGAGATAAAATCCTGTAAAAGCGACGGATCAATCTCCTGTTGTGTTTTTGTTGTGTAAAAGGCTATTAATCTATTCTGATTGTCACGATCTTTTTTCACTATAACCGTTACGTTTTGTATCCCTGGATACGTGGCCAATCGCTCCTCAATCTCTCCCATTTCAATCCGATGTCCACGAATTTTGACTTGAAAATCTTTACGTTCTAAATACTCCACGTTTCCATCTTCCAATATACGCCCCAAATCACCTGTTTTATAAAAGATTTTTCCTGAGCCTTGTGAGAACGGATCTGGAATAAAGACTTCCTTCGTTTTCTCAGGCATATGCAGATAGCCTTTTGAAATCCCTACCGTGCTAATCAGAATTTCTCCTGGAACACCGATGGGGCACAGCTGATATGATTCGTTGACAAGATATATCTCATAGTTTGCAAGAGGTTTGCCAATTGGGATGCTGATGGTAGCATCTGAAACCGGTTTTGTCACAGCATGGTACGTAGCTGTCACCGTGCATTCCGTAGGTCCATACAAATTATAAATAATGGTTTCACGTGAAAATGTAGCTTGGAAGGAACGTACTACCTCACCAGTTAATAGTTCTCCACCTACCCCTATGCTTTTAACTTTGGCAAAGCTGTCTGCTTCCGTGCTTGGCAACGTTTTTACTAATTGATTAAAGAAAGCCGCGGGGATGCCAGGAATGCATGTAATTCCTACACGCTTTACTGCTTTTGCAAAAGCAATCGAATCCATTCTTTCTTCGTTCGTCAAAAAATGTAAGGTAACCCCGTTTAACAAACCACCAAACAACTCATGTATGGATGCATCAAAGCTAAACGTGATGAACTGCGTAAAGATATCCTCTTCTGTCACATTCATCATTTTTCTAACAGCGAGTCCGTAATTCACCACTCCTTGATGATGTAGAATAACTCCCTTAGGTGTTCCTGTAGACCCCGAGGTAAAAATAACATAGGCTGGGTGCAGTGGGCTAATAGCTGGTTTTACAGCTTTCTCAGAATATAGTTCAATGTCTTCGATCCATAGCACCTGCGCTTTAGGAATAGCTTGTATCACTAAATTTCGATAGGCAAGACTAGATAAAACCACATGAGAATTCGTCTCAGTAATAATATGAGCATTACGCTCTCTCGGATGGTGTGGGTCTAATGGAACATAAGCTGCCCCTGCTTTCAATATCCCTAGTAGTGCTATGGTAGCTTCGATACTTCGCTCCATAAATAATGATACATATTGCCCTAGCTCAACTCCATGCTGTAGTAACATTGTAGCAACCCGATTAGACGCCGCTTCTAATTGGTTATATGTATACGTAGCTTCATCTGTCTGTAAGGCTACCCTCTCCCCATACGCTTCTACTACCTCGTGAAAGATATCCAAAATCGTTTTTTCTGCTGGGAATGCTTC